>CAIKLQ010000201.1 GCA_903828255.1 uncultured Verrucomicrobiota bacterium | reverse complement strand
GCTGGCGCAGAGGTCGCGCAGCTTCTGCGGGTCGTTGGCGAGTTCCGGATGGTCGCGGATGAAATAACGCACGGAAGTTTTCAAGCCGCTGAAACTGAAATCGTCGTGCGCTTCGTTCAGCATGGGACGCGGGAAGTCGAACGCCTTCGGATTGCCGGTTTCCGCCAACCGGTCAATGATCGGGCCGGCGGGGTAGGGGAGGCCAAGCAGTTTTCCGGTCTTGTCGAAACATTCGCCCGCGGCGTCGTCCATGGTCGAGCCGAGCACGCGATGTTTCAAATCGCTCTCCACGAGCACGAGCATCGTGTGGCCGCCGCTGACGATGAGCGAGACGTTGGGTTGGAATTCATCGAACCGGGCGCGAAGCGGGTCGCCCGAGATCCACGGCGAATACAGGTGCGCTTCGTGGTGGTTGATCCCGACGAACGGCTTCCGCAGCGTGAACGCCAGCGCTTGCGCGGCTTTGCATCCGATCATCAGGGCGATGGCCAGGCCGGGGCCTTGCGTGGCGGCTACGGCGTCGAGGTGTTGCGGTTGCAAGCCTGCTTGGCGTAGCGCGGCCTGGGTCACGGGCCGCAAGTTCCGCAGATGCTCACGGGCAGCGAGTTCGGGCACGACGCCGCCATACTCGGCGTGCATCTGGATTTGCGAGGAGACGATACTCGACAAGACTACCCCGTCCCGTACGGCGGCAGCGCTGGTCTCGTCGCACGAAGTTTCAAATGCCAAAAGGATCACGTAGCCAAATGGTTGAATTGTCTGCCGGGGGCCGGCCAGTCCAACGGGTCCGATGGGTTTGACGTTGAGTCAACCCCTCACTGCTTCAGGGCCTCCGCGCCGCGGGCGGCCAGCTTGGCGGCTTTTGCCGCTGGCGCTTCGTCGGTCGGCGCGCGCTGGCTGAAAAGCCGGATGCCCTTGAGCACATCCATGGCGCGGTCGAGTTGTGGGTCGCGCAAGCTCTCGACCCTCTCGCGAGCTTTGGCGTCGAGCGACTCCAAACCTCCCGCGGACCGTTTCCGGTAAGAGGCTTCCTCCTCCTCATCGCTCATCAAGACCTCGATGTCCGGCGTGATGCCGTGCTCGTGAATGACCTTGTGGCTGGGCGTGTAGTATTTGGCGGTGGTCAGCCGGAGCGCGGTGTTGTTCGGCAACGGCAGGATGCTTTGCACCGAGCCTTTGCCGAAGGTCTTTTCCCCGAGCACGATCGCCCGCTTCAAATCCTGAAGGCAACCCGCTACGATTTCCGCGGCGCTGGCGCTGCCGGAGTTGACGAGCACGACCATCGGCAGCGCGTGCAATTCGTCGCCGCGGCCCCGGGCGGGATACTTCTGCGTGGAAGTGCGCCCCTCAGTCGAGACGATCAACTGCCCTCGCGGCAGGAATTTTTCGCAAACCTCGACGGCTTGATCGAGCAGCCCGCCAGGATTGCTGCGCAAGTCCAGGATCAAAGCCTCCATGCCCTGGGCTTTCAGTTTTTTCAACCCGGCTTCGAGTTCGTCCGCAGTCTTCTCGCCAAATTGCGTCAGGCGCACGTAGCCGATTTTGTTTTCGCCGATGGGAAATTGTTTTTTTCCGTTGAGGTCCTTGGCCATGTCCACGTTGATCAGGGCGCGGGTGAGTTTCAAGTCCTTGGTCAGGCCGGTGGTCGGGCGCTGGATGGTGATGGAGACTTCCGTTCCGGGATCGCCGCGCAGGATTTTCACCGCCTCCCCTGAGCTCAGGTGTTCCGTGTTTTTGCCCTCAATTTTGATGATGCGGTCGCCAGCGAGGATGCCGGCCTTGAAGCCTGGCGTGTCTTCCATTGGCGCGACGACGGTGAGGAAGTCATCCTTGACCGACACCACGATGCCCAGCCCGCCGAACTGGCCCTGGGTGTCGTTCTGCAACGCCTTGTAGTTTTCTGGGTCCAGAAATTCGCTGTGCGGGTCGAGCGTGTTGACCATGCCTTTGAGCGCGCCATAAACCAACTCCTGATAAGTGGTGTCCTTGCCGTCCACGTAATCCTTGCGGATTCTTTCCATCACCACGGTGAACAGTTCCAAGTTGGGGTAGGCGGAATCCTTCTCGGCGGCGGCGGCAGAACTCAAATAAACCCGCGCGCCCAGAATGAGGTTCGCGGCGAGCACTACCACTACAAGTCCGTATGTCAAACGTCGTTTCATAAGTCGAATCTCAAATGCGTGACCGGACAATAGTGGCGAACGGGGGGTAATGCAAACCCCCAAGCACCCAAGTACCCAAATGCTAACCACACCGGCTGCTGACTTTTGTGGGTGTCTGGGCGCTTGGGTGGGTGGGTATTTGCCTCCGGGTGTTAAATCTCTTTTTCCCGGCTCCATGGTTTGATAAATTTTTCCACCGTAACGCGATCCATTTCCATTATGATCTCAAGCACTGCCCCGCGAATCCTCACCACTACGGTTGGCTCATATCCCGTTCCCGACTGGCTCGTGGCGCTGCCGAGTGAGCAGGCCCTGCTCGACGCCACGCGCGTCGTGTTCGGGCTCCAACGGCAGGCCGGCATTGACCTGCCCACGGATGGGGAGCTGTATCGCTTCGACGTGAATCACCCCGATACCAACGGGATGATCGAGTATTTCGTCCACAAATTTGGCGGCGTGCGGCGGGACGTGGGGCGGCCTGACACGGCCGCGTTTCGCGCGAAAGCCGAAATGCGCTTTCGCCACAAGCCCGCGGCGGTCGTCACCGGCCCCATAACCGAAGGCGTTTTGAATCTGCCGGAAGATTGCGCCCGCGCGGCGAGCGTGGCGGGCGGCCCGTTCAAGTTCACGCTGACCAGTCCCTACATGCTCGCCCGCACTTTGCTCGACGAGCACTATCACGATTTCGCCAAGCTCACGCTCGCCATCGCCGATGCGCTCGCGGCGCAGGTGGGCGAACTGAGTTGCGCCTGTGTGCAGGTGGACGAAGCGAACATCCCCGGCAATCCTACCGACGGCCCGCTGGCCGCCGAAGCCATCAACCGTGTGCTCGACGCCGTCCGCGTGAAGAAAGCGGTGCATTTTTGTTTCGGCAATTACGCCGGGCAGACGATTCAGAAAGGCGAGTGGGCTGGGCTGATTGCGTTCCTTAACAGTTTGCGGACCGATCACCTGGTGCTCGAACTCGCGCATCGTCCGCCGTCCGATCTCGAAGCGCTCAAGGACTTGGACGCGCGCATCGGCATCGGGTTGGGCGTGGTGGACATCAAGGTGAACCACATCGAGACACCGGAAGAAATCGCGCGGGCCATTGAGCGGGCGGAGCAGACTCTAGGGCCGAATCGCGTGCGCTATGTGCATCCGGACTGCGGTTTTTGGATGCTGAAGCGCTCGATTGCTGACCGCAAAATCGCCGCGCTGGCCAAGGGGCGGGATTTGTATCTCGGGCGGGCGTGACCTGGCACTGGCCTCCGGGGGGCGCACCTCCGATGGAGGAGGGCGAGGAGTGCTTGCGTCGCCGTCATCAGGATCTGCGCCGGTTGCGCTGCCGCCGCCGCTTCCTGCTTTACGCGAGCGCGCAGATCGGCTCTGATTCGCCAGCCCAAATGAAAGCGGACTACATCTATGGCTGAAGCAACCCCGGCGCGCGGTTTTCTCGGCCGCTTCAGCGTGCTTAAGGGTGCGAGCCGCGAATTGTGGATCACCTTTGGCGTGAAGTTTCTCGGCGTCACGGCGTACAAGCTGATGAACGTCACGCTGGTGCTCTGGCTTTCCTCCGACTTCGGTTTCAGCGATCAATCGGCGCTCCATCTCGTGGTGGCTTGGTCGCTCTCGATGACCGTCGTTACGCTACTCGTCGGCTCGCTGACGGACGCCATCGGACTGCGGAAAACTTTTTTCCTGGGCGTTTGGATTTGCGTGATCGCCCGTGCCGTCATGGCTTTTGCCACCGGGAAATGGCTGGCGCTCGCGTGCGGGCTGTTCCCTCTGGCGGTCGGCGAGGCGCTGGGTACGCCGGTGCTGCTCGCCGCCGTGCGCAAGTATTCAAACACGCAGCAGCGCTCCATCGCGTTCTCGCTTTTCTACACGATCATGAATCTCGGTTTTCTGGTAGCGGGCTACGTCTTCGATTTCGTGCGCAAAGGCATGGGCGAATACGGCAAGCTCGATCTGCCGCTGATCGGAACGAGCGTGACAACTTATCGGGCGCTGTTTCTGGTGAGCCTGGCCATTGAGATTTCCATGCTGGCAGTGGTCTATTTCATCCGCCGCGGCGCCGAGATGACCGATGAAGGCGTTCGCATAATTCCTGAGCAGATCAAGTATCCGGACGCCAACCTCTGGACTTCCTTCCGGCTGACCGTGAGGGATAGCGTGCGCGACACGATCAAACTCTTCGCCGGGCTATTGCAGCAGTCCGGTTTTTATCGGCTACTGGCGTTTCTCATGTTGATCGCCTTTCTCAAACTGATCTTCATGCAGATAGATTACGTGTTTCCAAAGTTTGGAATTCGCGAACTCGGTCCGGGCGCGCCCGTAGGCCGGCTTTTGGCGCTGAACAACTGGCTCATCATTCTCATCGTTCCGTTTGTGGGCGCCTTCACGCAACGGTTTCCCGCCTATCGCATGGTGATCGTGGGCGGAATCATCTCGGCGGCTTCCGTATTCTTCATGGCGTTGCCGACGTTTTGGTTTCAATCCCTGGCGGCCGGCGCGTTCGGGCGCTGGATCGGCCACAGTTATCTGGGTTTGCAGGGCGCGGTGCATCCCTATTACGTGATGACAGCGATCTTTGTCATCTTCCTTTCGATTGGGGAAGCGTTCTATTCGCCGCGCGTCTATGAGTACGCCGCCGCTATTGCGCCGAAAGGACAGGAAGCATCTTATTCCGCGCTGTCCTACATTCCGTTTCTGCTGGCCAAGCTGTTGGTGGGTACCGTTTCGGGCGAACTCCTCGCGAAGTATTGCCCGGAGGTGGGCGTGCGCCATTCGGGGACGATGTGGTTGATCGTGGCGCTGATGGCAACAGTCGCGCCCGTGGGCTTGATCGCGTTGCGCCGCTTCATCCAGGTCCCCGAAGTCGGCCGCGATGCGTAGTGGCGCAAGCCTCCGGCTTGCGAGCGTGTCGCCAAGCTTTTAGCTTGGCGCTTCCGGTGGTTGGCTGAGCGGAAATTTGAAGCCAAGGCAGCAATCCCAAGGGTCCCCGGCACAACCGCAAGCCGGAGGCTTGCGCCACTACTGCGCTCGCGTAACACTTCGCCCCCGTGAGCGCCCAGAAGAACCAGCCGTCGCCGACCAAGGGGAAACTTTTCCTCGGCGCAGTCGTGCTCGTGCTGCTTTGCTTTGCTGGCGCGGCGATCTTCCTCCCCACCTCCCGTCCACGTTCCAAGCCGGTGGTAAAACCGCCACTGCAAACCGCCGTCCCAACCGACGTTCTCGCGGCTTACGGCAAGTCTCCAAGTTGCAAATCCTGTCACGAGGAAGCCTATGCGAACTGGGAAAAGTCCCACCATGCGCTGGCGGAGCGGACGATGGATCCGGCGTTGGACAGGGGCGCATTCGATCCGCCGCGGAAGATTCATCACGGCACGCAAACTTCCGAGGCGCGGATGAGCGGTGAAGTTTTCCAACTGATGACCGTCGGCCTGGACGGGAAGGTGCAGCCGTTTGGGGTCGAACGCGTGATCGGCGTGGACCCGCTGCTGCAATACTTGATCCCCGCGCCCGGCGGGCGCTGGCAGACGGCGGAACTGTGCTTCGATCCGCACAAACGCGAGTGGTTCAACGTGTACGGTGACGAGGACCGCAAGCCGGGCGAGTGGGGTCATTGGACCGGGCGGGGGATGAACTGGAACAACATGTGCGCCGTTTGCCACAACACCCGCTTGCTGAAAAATTACGACGAACGCACCGACAGTTATCGCACAACGATGGCCGAGATGGGGGTGGGCTGCGAGGCGTGTCACGGCCCGATGGCCGATCACAACGCCTGGCAAGCGAAGCATCCGAATCAATCCAGCGACCCGACGGTGCGCAAGATCACGCGGGCCGAAATGTTTTCCGCGTGTGGCCAGTGCCATGCGCGGCGCGCGGAGTTGACCGGCGATTTCCACCCCGGCGAAAATTTCTTCGATCATCACCAACTCACGATTCCCGACGAAACGGATTTGTTTTATCCCGACGGTCAGGTGCGCGAGGAGGATTATGAGTTCACCGCCTTTCTCGGCAGCCGGATGCACGCGGCGGGCGTGCGGTGCATTGATTGCCATGAGCCGCACACCAGCAAGCTCCGCGTGCCGGGCAATCTGATGTGCCTGTCCTGCCACAGCGGCACGATCACGAACGGCGCGCCCAAGATCGCGTTGGAGACGCACAGTCGTCACAAAGTCGGCACGAGCGGCGATGCTTGCACGGAGTGCCACATGCCCATCACGACCTATATGCAACGCCACCCGCGGCACGATCACGGCTTCACCGTGCCCGACCCGCGGCTCACGAAAGAACTCGGCATCCCGAACGCCTGCAATCGTTGCCACACCAACCAGACGCCCGACTGGTCGCTCGCCGCGCTGGTGAAGTGGTATGGCCCGCGCACCAACGAGTTGATGCGAACGCGCGCCACTGCCATTGCCAAGGCTCGCGCCGGAGATGCAACTTCGGTTCCCGCGCTGGTCAACATGACTTCGGCGGAAACAAATTATTTCTGGCGGGCGGTCGCGGCGAATCTCTTGAAACGCTGGGCGGGCGAGGCTAGCGTGACCCCGGCGTTGCTCAAGAGCGCCCGCGACACGAATGAACTCGTGCGCGCCATGGCCGTGCGCGGTTTGGAGTCGCTGGCGCAATCCGGGATCGCGCCAGTCACCCAAGCTTTGAACGCGCGGCTTCAAGACCCGGTGCGCTCGGTGCGCGTGGAAGCGGCGTGGGCGTTGCATCACACGCTCGCTACGAATTCGCCAGCGGGCGTGGATTTGCTGGCCTCGCAGCGGCACAACGCCGACCAGCCGGGAGGGGGGCTGCAGATCGGCGGGTGGCATTTGGATCGCGGCGACCTCCCGACGGCTCTGGATTATTTCCGCCGCGCGGTGAGTTGGGACACGAACTCCGCGCCGCCGCACCACGCGCTGGCGGTGGCGTTGAGCAGCGCGGGCCGGAGCGCCGAAGCGGTCACTGAATTGCAGGCCGCCTGCCGGCTGGCGCCGCGCGATGCGGAGTATCGCTACCAACTCGGGCTGGCACTGAACGAAGCCGGCCAACTCGATGCCGCCCGCACCGCGCTGGAGCAAGCAGTGAAGCTCGACCCGCAATTCTCGCGCGGGTGGTACAACTTGGGCCTGGCATATTCGGCGCAGGAGAAAAGCGCGCCGGCGTTGGATGCGCTGGTGCGGGCGGAATCGCTGGATGCGCGTTCACCGCAAATCCCGTATGCGCGCGCGACGATTCTGGCGCGGCTCGGCAGGACGGACGAGGCCCGCGTCGCCGCGCGCCGGGCGCTGGAATTGCAACCGGCCTACCGCGAAGCGGCGAGCTTGTTGGAGGCGTTGGAGCGGTGAGCGCGAACGAGGCGGAAAAGGTTGGTCGGACTGCCCCAAAATTCCAACCTTCTTGTGCCTCCTAAACCAACGGACCCAATCGCCATGAACACCAGCCCGCCCACGGCCGGCGGGCGCGAACAACACCCGGTTCAAATCACCGGGCGCGATTTCAGCTAGCCGCCCAGCCACTTGGACCGCCGGTGCGCAAGTATATTGGCCAGTGCAAAAACTAAGTTCCTCGAGCTGTTGCTTGATGGCGGCGATGACGCGCGGATGCGTGAAGCCGACTTGAGGCACGTTGTTTCCGTGGAAGTCCAGCAACCCGTCGGCCTTCAACATCTTCAATCCACGCGCCCTCCG
>CAIKLQ010000200.1 GCA_903828255.1 uncultured Verrucomicrobiota bacterium | reverse complement strand
GGCGATGCGGACGAGTTCATCAAGCAGATGAAGGCGGCCTTGCCGCCCGGTTTCAAACCCAAGGGCACTTTGTTTGTGTTCGTGGATGAGTGCCATCGCACGCAATCGGGCAAGTTGCACGAGGCGATGAAGGAGATTCTGCCCGGCGCGGTGTTCATCGGTTTCACCGGCACGCCCTTGCTCAAGGCGGACAAGCAGAAGAGCATCGAGATTTTCGGGCGCTACATCCACACCTACAAATTTGACGAGGCGGTGCGGGACGGCGTGGTGCTGGATTTGCGTTACGAGGCCCGGGAGATTGACCAAAGCCTCACGTCCCCGGCGAAGATTGACCAGTGGTTTGAATTGAAGACGAAGGGGCTGACCGACCTGGCCAAGGCGCAACTCAAGCAGCGGTGGGGCACCATGCAGAAGGTGCTGTCGAGCCAGTCGCGGCTGGACAAAATTGCCGGGGACATCCTGATTGATTTCGCGAAGTGGGACCGGTTGGCGAGCGGGCGCGGCAACGCGCTCCTCGTCGCGGGCAGCATTTACGAAGCGTGCAAATTCTTTGAGAAGTTTGATAAAACCGACCTGCACGGCCGGTGCGCCATCATCACTTCCTACGTTCCTTCCGTAGCCAACATCAAAGGCGAGGATGCCGGCGAAGGCGAGAGCGACAAGTTGGAGCAGTATGGCATTTACCAGAAAATGCTGGCGGACTGGTTCAATGAAGCGCCGGAGAAAGCCGTCAACCGGGTCGGGGAGTTCGAGTTGGCGGTGAAGAAAAAGTTCATCGAAGACCCCGGTCAGATGAAATTGTTGATCGTGGTGGACAAGTTGCTCACCGGCTTTGACGCGCCCCCGGCCACGTATCTCTACATTGACAAGCAGATGCGCGATCACGGCTTGTTCCAGGCCATCTGCCGGGTGAACCGGTTGGACGGCGAAGACAAGGAATACGGCTACATCGTTGACTACAAGGATTTGTTCAAAAGCCTGGAAGGGGCGGTGCATGATTACACCTCCGGCGCACTGGACGGCTACGACAAGGAGGACGTGGCCGGGCTGCTGGAAGATCGGCTCGGCAAGGCCAAGGAACGGCTGGAGGACGCGCTGGAGCAAGTGCGGGCACTGAGCGAGCCGGTTGCCCCACCGAAGGATCAAGCGGCCTACCTGCGGTATTTTTCGGCCAAAGATGCGGGCAATGCCGCGCAACTCAAAGCGAACGAGCCGCAACGCCTGTCGCTGTACAAACTGACGGCATCATTGATCCGGGCCTACGCCAACCTTGCTAGCGAAATGACCGAGGCGGGCTACACCGCCGCCCAGGCCGAGGCGGTCAATAAGGACGTCACCTTCTACGAAAACCTCCGCAACGAGGTGAAGCTGCACAGTGGCGATGCCATTGACCTGAAGCAATACGAGCCAGCCATGCGGCATTTGATTGACGCCTACATCCGCGCGGAAGAAAGCGAGAAGGTGTCGGCGTTCGATGATTTGTCACTGATTCAACTCATCGTTCAGCGCGGGGCGGAGGCGGTGGAGGCGTTGCCGGCCGGCATCAAGAAGAGCCAGGAGGCCGTAGCCGAAACGATCGAGAACAATGTGCGCAAGCTCATCATTGATGAATCGCCGATCAACCCGAAGTACTACGAGAAGATGTCCCAGTTGCTGGATGCGCTGATTGCCCAGCGCAAGGCCGACGCCCTGGATTACGCCGCGTATCTGGCGAAGATCATCGAACTGACAAAGCAGGCCAAAGCCGGCCCGGGCGGCGCGGAGTACCCCAAGGCGCTGAATACCCCGGCGAAGAAGGCGCTGTACGACAACCTCGGCAAGAACGAACCGGCCGCCCTGGCGGTGGACGCGGCGGTGCGCGCCAGCAAACAGGATGACTGGCGCAGCAACCCGTTCAAGGTGAAGAAAGTGCTGAACGCCATCAAGCAGGCGCTGGATGGTTTCCCGTTGTCCGACAGCGGTGAAGCCAAGGACTCGCCGGGGGCGCTTCCGGGATCATTCCAACATCTTGAAGAAAATCGTGCGGAAGCAGTTTTGGAACGGGTGAAGCAGCAGCATGAGTATTGAGCCGCGGCAGATCACGGTCAGCGGGGTGCGCGTGCAGGTGTGGCGCAAGGGCATCAAGAATCTGCATCTTGGCGTGTATCCGCCGCACGGGCGCGTCCGCGTCGCAGCCCCGTTGCAGGTGAGCGATGCCGCGGTGCGGTTGGCGGTGATTGGCAAGCTCGGCTGGATCAAGCGCCAACGGGCGAGGTTTGCGGCGCAGCCCCGCGAATCCCGGCGCGAAATGGTCAGCGGGGAAAGTC
>CAIKLQ010000199.1 GCA_903828255.1 uncultured Verrucomicrobiota bacterium | reverse complement strand
CGCCGCGGCGACGTCGAAGCGGTGCTTGCGGGTGGTGGTAGGTCGGTGCGGTCGAGGCATTCCCACCGCGCCATGCTTCCGCCGGTCTCGGTCAACTTAGGGCTTGGGGGGCAACCGCGCAGCCCCGTTTCGCGGGGTTGGCGGTTTCAGGCTGGCGGGGAAAACTGCGGGACGCTGGCAGGCTTCCCCCTCGCCCCCGGGGGGCGGAGGTTGCGGCGTTCAGAGGTCGATGTGGATGTAATCCAAGGCGCCGTTCGCCGCCCGCGCGAGGCCGCGAAAAGCCAGTTGCGGCTCTTCGTAATCGAGGACGAAAACCAGGGTTGGCCAGAGCTCGCTGACCCGCAGGAAGAACGCCGTCGGCGGTTTCCACGGCGTGACGAAACGGTAAACCACGCCGCCCTCCCAGGTTTCGACTTGCTCGGAGCGGAAGGCGTCGGAACGGCAGCCCCAGGTCTGTTGCGGGCTTCCAATTTCATCCGGGTCCGCGACAGTCGCCCGGCGTTTGGCCGGGAGGGGAACCAAGCGCTGGAAGCTGAAGGCCTCCGGCGGCGAGTCGGCTTTCCTGCCCTGGCACGGCGCCACCGCGGCGGCTTGTTTCTGGAAGCGCGTGAGGTCCTCGGCGGGGCCAGTGACGCGCAAAAAGTTTTTGCACCAGTTGGGCATTCTGAATCTCCTCCAGTTAAAAAAATGGGAGGCCGTCACGTGGGGCGGCCTCCCGGGGGTTAGCCTTGAACACTCACAACTTCCGCCGCGGCGGCCGGTTGCTCCGCCGCCGCCGCCGGGATCTTGCCGCGGATGTAGTCGGCGGCGCGCTGCGCCGCGGAAGCCGCCCGCACCAGCACCCGGTTGTCTTTCCGAAAGACGCGCGCCCAGCCTTCGATGTAGCTGGCCTGAAGTGCTTCCGTGTTTTGGTTCTCAATCCCGGCAAAGCCACACAAGAACGCCGCGCCAAACTCGGCGACCAACTCCTCGAAGGAATACTTCTCGACGCGGTCGCCTTCCGCCGCGGCGAAGCGGTTCAGGCGGCGTGGGGCGCCCGTGGAATGGACCAGCTCATGATAGAGCGTCCCAAAATACTCGTCGGCGCTCTCGAACTGGCTGAGGTGGGGCAGGGTGATGCGGTCCCGGCTCGGGCTGTAGGCTGGCTGCGCCGTCAAGGTGTGGACGATTTCGGGTTTGTCCGGCATGACCTCCAGCATTTGGTCGGCAACCTGAAGCCGGTCCTCGGGCCGGGGGGCAGGTCGTCCGCGGGCCGGGCGACGCCTTCAACCTGGTCAAAGTTGAACACGGCGCTGACGAACGGCGTACAGGGGGACACGGTTTCTTTCCCGGTCTGCTCCGCGCGCTGGGCGAGTTCCTCGGGGGTGCGCCATTTCCAGTAAATGACCGGGGTCGCGCGCTCGCCTTTGCGGACATGGCCGCCTTGGCGCTGGGCCTCCCGGAAGGTCAACCAGTAGCGGGAAGAGTATTCCGCACTCCCCAGGACGAGGAGGTTCACGCCCCGATACTCCTTCCCGGTCGTGAGACTTTTGGGCAGGCCGGTCTTCCAGGTCTTGTGCCAGGGGACTTGCCCGGCGGCGAGTTGGTTTAGAATGCGGGTCGTGACAGTTTCGTAAATGGTCATGGTTTGGTTCTCCTGGTTTGATTGAAAAATGCCGCCGGGGCGAATTCCCCGGCGGTGGATGGCTTAAAGTTCGTCCGCCAGCAGTGTGGTCATCTCCAAACTGGCGTCGGTTTCCTCCTGGTAATGGTTCAGGGCGCGGCGGAGCTCCTTGGGGAACTCCTGGCCGAACCGGTCGCACCAGTGCATCAGGTCCGCCAGCAAGTCGCTGACCGCGTCCTCCAGGTCGGCACCCGTTTGCCGTCGCAATTCAGCGAGGGCGGCGGCGGCCCAGAGGGCGCGGTCGGCGTTGAGCCGGTCCGGGTCTTGGGGGAGTGATTGAGGCGGTTTCGATTGGGTTTTCGTCCGGAATTGCGCCTTCGCATTACGCTTCTGCTTTTTCATCTTATGTCTCCTTGTGCTTTGAAAAAACCGCCGGGGGAAATTCCCCGGCGGTGGTTGGTTTATCAGTATTCGGGCAGCTCAACATTAGTGACGCTGCGGTCCCACTCGGTGATGATCCAAAACTTCACGCCGTTGCGGTCGGTGTAAGCCGACCGCAGGCGGAAGCCTTCCGTGATGGAAAGCTCATTCTGGGCGACATCCGCGGCGCCGACCTCGCCCCAGTCGCCGCAAGCGTGGCGGCCCAATGCGTGGAGCACGTCCGCCGGGTGCAGCGCGTCCGCGGCTTGGGCGGTGATGACGGTTTGACCCAAAGGGACGTTTTTTGAGCTTGTGACAGTTTCCATAAAAGACCTCCAATAAAAGTTGAACAACTCCCTTTCTTTTAGCATGGCTTATAGATAAATGGTAGATAGATTGTGAAAATATTTGTGCCGGAAGCGCTTTTTTTCGGAGGCGGTTGGGTTGCCGACCCTCCGCGCGGCGAGGGGCGGACGGGAGGCAACCCCAGCCGTTGCTCAAGCCGAAAGTCCGCCCGGCAGCGTCGCGGCGGGGAGGCTGCTGTCATCCGCCGAGCAGAACACCCTCATCCACTAATAACGCGCGGTCCACGATTTCCGACCGCCCCGGGTGCCAGGCCGCGCGCACGGAAGCCCGGGGAGCAGCTTTTCGAGCGCCGCGCGCACCCGGTTTGAGGGCGGGGCATACCGGCGCGACTTCGAAAGCGGCCCGGGAATGTCCGGCGGCGGTGCTGCCGATGGGGCGGCAAGGGGAGCCCGGCATCGTCCGCCGTGCTCCCGGTGATTCACGGAGATTGCGGGCGCATCTGGTTTTGCTCGCTGAACGAATAAAGGCCTTCGTTGCCGATGATGAGATGGTCAAGCACGGGAATGCCCAGCAAGTCGCCGGCGGCGCTCAAGCGGTGGGTGACCGCCAGGTCCTCCTGGCTGGGGAAGAGTTCCCCGGCGTTCTGTCCCGAAGTGTGATTATGCCCCACAATCAGGAAACACGCCCCGGCGGCCAGGGCCGCCTGGAATAGTTCCCGGGTCCCAACGGGACAACTGGCCGCCGTGCCCGTCGCCAGTACGCTGTAGCTGGTCACCTGGTGGCGGTTGTCGAGAAACAAAGCCAGGAAGTGCTCGCGGACATTGTCCGGGAGCACGCGGCGCATGAACGCGGCGGCTTTGAGCGGGGAGCCAACGGCGGTAAAGCTCACGCCCCGCCGGGGGCCGCGATACTTCACTGACACCTCGCGGACATAAACGACACTCAGGGGATGGTTTTCCAGTTTTGGGGTTCCGGTTTCGGCGGTGGTCATCGGTTGCTTCTCCTTGGCAAGTTCGGCCGACTGCGGAAGGCGAGTCCCCGGCGCGGGTAGGACAAAATTCTTCCGGCAGCCAGCCGCCGCCGGGGCGAATTCCCCAGCGGCGGCTTGGCGGGCGGTTCAGAAATTGTGGTCTTCGAAAGTCGCGGCGAGGCCGTCCTCGTCGTCGCCGAGCATGGCCTCCAGCAGCGCCTTGGTCTGCAAGCGCTCCGCGTCGGGTTGGGCGTCATCGGGACAGCAGGGACAGCGAGTCACGTTGATGACCCCTTGCCCGAACTCCCAGCCCGCCGCCCGGAATTCTGCGCGGTAGCGGGGCGTGAGTTTCCGGTTGCGGGGCAGGGACCGCCAGGCTTTGGCTTCCTTATCCGCCAGTTCGGTTTCGAAAATGGCTTCCTGCCACAGGTGATAAACATTCCACGGTTCCCCGCAGGTGGTGCAATGAACGTCCATAGGGCCTCCTTGATAAACAAGTTAAATGACTGGCCCAAGTCTAGCATGTCTTATAGATATATGGTAGATAGATTGTAAAAATAGTTGTCGCCCGGCGCTTTTTCTTTTTGCGGCGGGCAAGATGCGTGGCCATTCGCACGGAGTTGCGGGGGCGAAGTTTGGGGGAAAAACAACCCGGCGGACCGGCGCAGCTCCGGGCCAGCCCCGGCGGGGGTTCAAGCGGAACCGTCGCTCGGCAGGGTCGCCCCGAGTCGCCGCCGTCCGCCCGGCAGAACACCCCCACCCACTAATAACGCGCGATCCAAAGCCTCCGGCCACCCTGGACGCCAGGCCGCGCGCACCGGAGCCCGAGGAGCGGCATTGGGGCCGCTGGTACCAAGCGTGGCGGGCGGCGGGACGGAGTTAGTCCGCGGTCCAGGCGACGACCAAGGTGGCGGAGCGGTTGCCATTGGTCATGACACAGAACCGCTGGTCGCGGCGGTCGCGGAAAATGGAGAGCACGCCGCCGGCTTCGCGCAGGCCGCGCTCATTGTCCGCGACCTCGTCCGGCTTCGCCTCGCCCCAGTCGCCGCAGGCGTGCCGGCGAAGCGCGGCGCGCACTTCGGCGGTTTCGAGCTGCTCCTGGGCGTTGGGGGCCACCAGGATTTGGCCCAGCGCAAAGCGGGGTGACAGGGTGGTGAGATGCATGGGTTCCTCCGGTGATGAGTTAGTTAGTTAGACCAGCCCGTTCGTCATAGCATGTCTGAGGGAAGAATGGTAGATACCCAATTGCCTTTCCGGGCCGAAAGTGGGAATATCCCCGGCCATGGGACGGCGACGCACACAATTGGACCTCAGCCCGGCGGAACGGCGTGAAGCGCTGCGCCTGGTGCGCTCGGGCGCGGACCCGCGCGAGGTGGAGCGGGCGGGCTTTGCGCTTTTAGGCGCGACCGGACAGTTCACGATGGAAGAACTGGCGGACCAAGTGGGCCGCCGCCGCTCGACCCTCCAGACCTGGCTGAAAAAATTTCAGGCCGGCGGTCTGGCCGGCTTGTTGGCACGCGACGCGGCCCCGGGCGTCACCAGTCCCCTCGGAGCGGCGCGCGTGCAGCGACAATTGCAGGCGGGACTGAAGGCCGGGCGGTGGACCTCGGCGGCGCACGTCGCCGCGTGGCTGAAGGAAACGCACGGCATCACGCGGTCGCGGAAGTCCATTTACTATTGGTTTGAGAAATTCGGGCTCCGCCCGGCGGCAACCATGTCCTTGCCGGCTGAAACCCCGCTGGCCAAGCGCGCCCTGGTGGCGCGCAAAGCGAGGTCTCACCGCTGAGGCCGCAGCGGAATCTTCATGGGTTTCCCGCTCGCGCTGGGCGGGCCGCCTTCGCATCGGTGGCTGCTTCCTCCGCCCCTGCGTGGCGCTCAGGGCTGGAGTTTGCCCAGCTCGACCAGGACCGGCCCCAATTCAATCAACAGGCTTTGGGCCTCCTTGACCTTCTCCATTTCCGCTGGATGGCGCGTAAACAAAGTCGGGTTGATCTTCCACCGGGGCCGGACCTTGTCCACGGAAGTCCAGGCGATGGTGAGCAGGCGTGTCAATCCGCGAACGTCGGGGGTCAGCGCGCCCGTGCCGTCCAGCGCCGAATAGGAGAGCGGCTTGAGTTCGGTGCCCATGCTCTTGACCTGCACGTAACCGGGCGTGATGAAGGGGGCCAGGGCGGCCAGCACCGCCGGCTCGGCGGCCTTTTTCCGCAGCTCCACGTTGCGCGCCTCGTCGGCCTTGGTTTGCACCGCGAACCGGTTGGTGGCGGCCAGCAATTTGAGGTTGGCCTCGCGCCGCTGCCATTCCTGGTCCTTGGCGGCTTGTTCCTCGGCCAGCTTACGGCGGCTTTCCTCGGCATACCGATCGGCCTCGACGCGGACCTTTTGCGCGTCCGCCTCCGCCCGGGTCCGCTCCGCGGTGGCGTCCGCTTCGGCGCGCGTCAGCACGGCGTTGGTGCGTGCGACGGACACCGTCTGTTCGGCCTGCCGCAACTGGCCGTCCGCCAACGCTTCATTTTGCCTGGCGATGGCCGCGACGAGCGTCGGCGAGTCCGCCGTGAGGGTCGCCCGGGTGAATTTGATTTTGGATTCCTGCACCAAGCCGCTGAGGGCGTCGCGCGCCTGGCCCAACTTGAGCAAGCCCTGCTCGGCCCAGGTGGTGGCATTTTGCACCGTCACGCCAAACGCGGCGGCAGGCTCGTAGGCGGTGCCCCGGGCGGCGAGGACTTGTTGCTCGATGCGGCGCACGGCTTCGAGCCGGGTGATGAGGTCCGGCTCGGGCGGAACTTCCGGCAGGCTCGATTCGAAGCAGCGCCGCGCCAGGGCGACCAAGTCGGGATGCAGGGCCACTGCGCGTCCGGCCTCGTTCGTGCGCAAGGCGGAGGCCGCGCTCCGGAGGGCCGCGCTGCCGTCCAAGAGGAGCACGAGCGAGTTGGTCGCCGCGGTGACCTGGGCCAGGAGGTGCTCCTGCTGATTGCGGGCGAGCGTGAGTTTGTCGTTGGCGGTCGCTTTCTGCGCGTCCAGTTCGCGCCGCTGGTTTTCGTTTTGCTGCTTCGCCAGTTCCCCGGCGAGGCGGATTTTGTCACTGTTCGCGTGATAGAGCCCATAGCCCAAAGCGCCCAAGCCGACCCCGGCCAGGACCAGCGCGACGGTCAGGCACGTCCAGATCGACACGCCGGTTGGTTTCGCCGGCCTGCCGACGGGTTGCATTTCGTTCATAAATTCAAGCGGTTCAAGGCGACGCGGCGGTGTGGAAAAGTCCCGGCGCTAGGGCCCGCGGGACACCCGTTTGCGTTGCTTCGGGTCGGGCAGCAGCCCGTTGGATTGCGGCGGTTTGTTTTTGGCGGTTTTGGCGCGGACGGCCCGCTTCGGTCCGCAGTAGAATTTCTCCTCCGCCGGTTCCCAAGGTTGGAGCGTCTGCTCCACCAGCTTATCGCGCGGGATCACCTCCGGGATACTCGCCGGCGGCTGGAGCCAGGCCAGCAACTGGTCGAACCAGCGCCGCGAGATGAGGCTGCAACCGAGGTGGGGCACATCGCTGATGGCGTGGAACGGGCCGCCGGGCTTGGGGAACCGCAAATTGGAAAACACGGAAGCAGTGAAGAACGACCGCTCGATGACGTTGTATTGCACCGAGGACGAATGGCCGTCGCGACTCCACGACTCCGACCAGACCGGCTCCAGCTGCCGCACCTTGCCGAAAAAGCGCTCGGCCCACTCGGCCGTCTTGGGGCCACCCGCGCGCAGGAACGTTTTATAGGCGCACTGGCTGAGCATGTCTGCGCGTTCTCGCCATACACCTCATCGAGCGCCTCTTTGCCTTGCATCCCCAGCAGCACCGAAGCGCCCTTGGAACGTCCGCGGCGCAACAGGTCGTGAATGCACTCCACCTTTTCCACCGCGGGGAATTCGTCCAGGACGAACCAGTGGCGCGGGTAGCGGCAGCCGGGGCGGCGCAAAATCTCCTGCGTGAGGGCTTTGAGCAAGAGCGCGTTGATGGGCCAAAGGCTGCCGCGCTGCACGCCTCCTTTCTCTCGGCGGACCTGACCCGGTTGCCGCGAGAAGAAAACATCACTTCCCCTGCACGCCCGCCAGCGATACGCTTGCCCTGTTCGCATGAACAACTTGAACCGCCGCACCACAACCGCGGCCTGCGCCGCCTACCCCGGCGGCAGGTCGGGGGGAACAGCTATGCACGGCCCTGAGCACGCCGACACCTTCCGCCGCGACCTCCATCCCGACCTCCGCGCCGACTACGTCCTCGCCAACCCGCCCTTCAACGACTCCGACTGGTTCCGCAAGGACGACGACGTGCGCTGGCAGTTCGGCGTCCCGCCCAAGGGCAACGCCAACTTCGCCTGGGTGCGGCACTTCATCCACCACCTCGCCCTTCAAGGCATGGCCGGCTTCGTCCTCGCCAATGGCAGCATGTCCTCCAACCAGTCCGGCGAAGGCGACATCCGCCGCGCCGTCATCGGGGCCGACCTCGTGGACTGCATGGTCGCCCTCCCCGGCCAGCTCTGCTACAGCACCCAGATACTCGTCTGCTTGGTTGAAAAGTTGGGAATCGCAGGACAATACGGAAACAACTAAACTTTGCCGATGCCGAACATCTCATGGAATGAAGTCCGAGACCGCGCCATTGCGTTCTCGCGTCGCTGGGCGGATGAGGCGAGCGAGGCCGCTGGCAAACAGACCTTTTGGAATGAGTTCTTCGCCGTGTTTGGCCGGGAACGGCGAACGGTTGCCTCATTCGAAGTGGCAGTAAGGAACCTGCGCGGTGACTACAACTACATCGACTTGCTCTGGCGCGGAATGCTGCTGGTTGAACATAAGAGCGCAGGAAAGAGCCTCGCTGCGGCAGAGTCCCAAGCGTTCGCCTACATCGAAGACCTCGCGCGCGAAAGCCGGTTCGATGAGATTCCCCGCTTCGTCATCGTTTCCGATTTCGCCAGATTTGCGCTCTACGATTTGGAGCCGGACGAGGACCGCGATTTGCCACTATTCGCGGGCAGGCCCTACGCCGCTACCAGTTTTACGCTCGCGGAGTTGCATCGTTACGCGCGGCATTTTGCTTTCCTCAAGGGTGAGCGAACCATCCGCCTCGACCCGGAAGACCCGGCCAACCAGAAAGCTTATGACCGGATGTGCGAACTCCACGACACACTGGAGTCGCAGGGTTTCGTGGGCACTGACTTGGAACGTCTGCTTGTGCGGCTGTTGTTCTGCCTGTTCGCAGACGACACCGGAGTATTTGAGCCATCCTCGTTTGAAACCTTCGTTCGCCAACAGACCCGCGAAGATGGCTCAGACGTCGGAGCTCGGCTGAATGAACTGTTTGACGTTCTGAACACCCCGGAAGACCGCTGGCCCGCTACCGTAAGAGACACGTTCGCCGGCTTTCGCTACATCAACGGCGAGCTCTTCAAACACCCACTTAAATTCCCCCCATTCACGCGTCGAACTCGGGATTCGCTGCTCGCCGCCTGCGAGTTTCAATGGGCGCGTGTATCGCCAGCCGTCTTCGGCAGCCTGTTCCAAGGCATCATGGACGACAAGGAGCGCCGCCAGCAGGGTGCTCACTACACTTCCGAGCGCGACATCATGAAGGTTGTGCGCTCTCTCTTCCTCGACGAGTTGCGAGCCGAGTTTCAATCCATCCGCGGTGACCGTTCGAATCGACGGAAAGCGCGAATCGCTGAGTTTCACAACAAGCTCCGCAGCATGCGCTTCATGGACCCCGCCTGCGGGTGCGGCAACTTCCTCGTCCTTGGGTATCGCGAACTGCGGCAGCTTGAGCTGGAGGTGCTGCGCGAGCGACACGCTGACGAACCTCAGCGCGTTCTCAATGTGAGAGACCTCATCTTGGTGGATGTGGACCAGTTCCACGGCATTGAGTTTTCAGAATGGCCGACGCGTATCGCAGAAGTGGCAATGTGGTTGATGGACCACCAGATGAACCAACTCGTCTCGGAATCGTTCGGCCAGAGCTTCGAGCGGCTGCCCTTGCGCAGCAGCCCGCACATTGTTCAGCACAATGCCCTCATGCTGGACTGGCGCACAGTGCTGGCGCCTGAGCAATGCACGTATGTGCTCGGCAACCCGCCGTTCGTCGGAAAGCACTACCAGAGCGACGCGCAGAAGGCAGACATGCGGACGGTGTTTGGCGATTTCAAAAACCTCGGCGACATCGACTACGTTGTCTGCTGGTTCCGAAAAGCAGCCGAATACATTCAGGGAACGAGGATCAAAGTCGGCCTTGTTTCGACCAACTCGATTACGCAAGGCGAGCAGGTTCCGATTGTGTGGGGCATGCTCTTTGGCCAGTTCCACATCAAGATTCACTTCGCCCACCGGACGTTCGCTTGGATGAGTGAGGCGCGTGGTGCCGCTCATGTTCATGTCGTCATTATCGGCTTTGCCGCGTTCGACACAGGCCGGAAGACTATCGTTGACTACGAGCCTGACTCGACTCGCCCAAGTGTCATGTCAGTTGCAAACATCAGCCCCTACCTGACGCCTGGCTCCGACGCATTTGTCACCAAGCGGACGAAACCGCTGGCGGACGTTCCTGAAATCCGTTGCGGCAATAAACCTTCTGACGGTGGGAACCTCATCCTGACAGATGCAGAGAAGGCGGAATTGCTTCGCGAGGAACCAGTTGCCGAGAGGTTTCTGCGACGGTTCACAGGTTCCGAAGAGTTCATCAACGGGAACATGCGATGGTGTCTTTGGCTGGTGGACGCCACACCTGCCGAGATTCGGGCACTTCCAAAAGTCATGGAGCGTGTGCAGAAGGTGCGGGAGTTTCGTGAGCGCAGCAGTGCTGCTCCAACGCGGGCCGCTGCACGAACACCGTGGCAGTTCTTTTATCTGAATCCGCAGTCGTCGGAGTATATCCTCATTCCCGAGGTTTCATCGGAGCGCCGCACCTACGTTCCAATCGGGATTGTCCCTCCTGAGATTATTTCGGCGAACACCAACTTTCTCCTGCCGAGCAACGACCGTTTCATTTTTGGATTCCTGACATCAGCGATGCACATGGCGTGGCTTCGCGTGGTAGGAGGTCGCTTGAAGTCCGACGTGCGTTACTCTGGCTCGATGGTTTACAACACGTTTCCCTGGCCGACTGCGTTGGGCCCTAAAAAACGTGCCGCTGTCGAGACTGCCGCTCAGGCAGTTCTCGACGCTCGGAAGCCCTACCTTCCGCCTGAAGGAGAGGGCACTCTCGCGGACCTTTACGACCCGCTAACTATGCCAGCGAAGCTTGCTAGTGCTCACGCTGAATTGGACCTCGCCGTGGACCGATGTTATCGCCCAGAAAAATTCCGCAGCAGCGGAGAGCGTGTCGAGCACCTCTTCGCACTTTATGAGCGTGCCGCAGCACCGTTGTTTCCAGCCGCTGCGAAAGGCGGGAAAGGACGCCCCAAGGCCTCAACTGGAAAGAACGGTCGTTTGACTCCTGCTGTGGAAGCACCCGAACCGGATCAAACCGACGAGGCTAGCGAGGCGGCAGCACAGGAGACTAACTCGAAACTTTCGGCATGGTATCTCGATGCGTTCAAGCCGCGTCCATCCGAAGAGAAGCGGGGCGAGGTAGTCACTGACAGCCTCGACATCATCTACGACCGGCTTGATGACCTCCTTTGCGCAAACAAGTTCGCCGAATGCGACGACTTCCTCGTTCGAGTCGCTGCGGAACCGGAACGCAGCCCTCTCTCCGCCTTGGTCGGAGTCCTCACCGTAACGCTTGCCGCTTCGAAGAAACTGCCTCACCGAGCCCACCTTCGGGAAGTCGTGCATAAGCGATTGCTCGCAGCGGGACAAAAAGCTGACGCAGCACTCAAAGGACTGTGACCATGCAAGAGAGGATGTTCCCGTGGCCTCCGCCGAGTAACACGAGCGGCGTTTTCGCCGGCGTCATTCTTGAACGCCTCAAGTCAAATTGGACTCACGTCGGTTTCCTATATCGCATCGAAGACAGCGGCGCCTACGTGCTCCATCTCTGGGGACACAGGAAACTCCTGCACGAGCCGCCCCGTGAAGGTCAGTTGTGTGTTTTGTGCGAGATTGAACCCGTGCGCTTGCCGTCTCTCGCCGCATTCGCGCGCCGCTTGTATCGAAAGAACAAAAGTCAAGGCATCCCGTACGCGTTCAGTTCTCCCGAACAAGACTGGTTCTCAGCGGAGGGCAGCTTGCTGCTCGGCCCCGAGCGCCTGGGTCTTACGTGCGCAAACTTCGTCTTAGCGCTCTACCGCGCTGCCGGTCTGCCGCTGGTCCAGTTGGACACTTGGCCGGTGCGCGAAGATGACTCTGCATGGCAACAATCCGTCCTCGAGGAATGGGCTCCGGCAATTGCGGAGGCAAAGCAGAAGACCCAAGAGCACTTCGCCCAAGTTCGGAATGAAATCGGCACGGTTCGATGCCGCCCGAGCGAAATCGGTGGAGCAGCCTTAGCGTCAGAGTTTCCCTGCGCTTTCGATACGGCCGTCAAGCTGGCTGTCGAGGTAGAGCGCGCACTACCAGCTAGACCAGCTTAACAGACGGCGCGTAAGGCACGATGCCTTGCCGAATGTGTCGTTCATCGGCTTCACCGGCATCTCCATCGAGAAGACGGACGCGAACACGCGGGCGGTCTTCGGCGATTACATTTCTGTCTCCGACATCCGCCGCAAGCGGTATTGGTGCCGAACAAGCTCCAGGTGCAATACCGGTTGACGCAGGAACTGTTGGCCACGGTGCAATCCCTCGGTGTGCCGGTCCTCGGCGGACTGCGGCTGCGGCAAGCGTTTGCGGATGCCGCCGGTCAAGGCACGCTGGTCTGGCGTCTGGGGCTGCGTGGGGCCGCGGCCACCGAAGAAATCACACAACTGTTTGAGGAGGTCAACCGGTATGAATCCGAAGCGAACGATGAGCCAGGCGTTACACGCGGTTAATCTCGGCGCGGAGGCCGCCGCCTTCGTTGCGGCGGGCGCGGCGCAAACCTTGGCGGTTGCCGAACCCGCGTCCGCTCCAACGCCAGTCGCTCGTGCGAGCAGCCTGCCCGTGACCGGGCCGGAAGCCGCTCCGGGGTTACGCGAAACGGGTTTCACTCATTCGCCCTTGCCGGCGGAGCGCCGCGCACCCGTTTCGATGACGTTTCGGCTGCCGGCGGAATTGCCGTCCGCGCTGCTGCGCGCGGCCATGGAGCGTAAACTGCGCGGTGAGCAGCCCGGCACCCAGCAAGACATTGTGGCGCAGGCCGTGCGCGAATGGTTGGAGCGGAATGCGTCGCGCGGCTGACGGCTTCCGTGGGGGAGGGGTGATAGTCGCCATCCGACAAGTCACGAACCCGGTGGGAGATTCTGGAATAAGTCATTAGTGTTTAGGGTTCGGTGCCGACGCGGGAGAACTCACACTCGCTCCGACATTCGCTGCGGGCCCGAGCTTAGCCGGCGCCGCCGGCACTACAAACAAGACTGGAGCGTGTTCATCGTTCGCCAGCGTTTCCTTGGCGGGCAAGTTGGACTGGTTATCCCAAGTCTCCATGTCGAGGACGGGCGTCTGCGGGTGTTGGCGGAAGCCCTCGGCGAAGGCGAGTAAGCGGCTCTCCTCACCCTCGAATTTGGCGAGGGTCGCAGCGGAGGCCTGAAACAACCCACCCGCCATCGCGTGCCGGGTGCGGGCGCGTTGTGCGGCGAAAGCCGCGTAAAGGTCCGGAGTGGCTTGCTGTGCGTTTCTCTCGGCGAGCCGCAGGTAGGCGAGGTATTCGGTCCGGCGCGCGGCGTGGCGGACCGCGTGG
>CAIKLQ010000198.1 GCA_903828255.1 uncultured Verrucomicrobiota bacterium | reverse complement strand
GTCACTTCCGAGGCGAAGAAGTTGAGGTGCTCGACCATCGTGTTGACCGTGTTTTTGAGTTCGAGCATCTCGCCTTTGACTTCAACGGTGATCTTGCGGTTGAGGTCGCCGCGCGCGACGGCGGTGGTCACGTCGGCGATATTCCGGACTTGGGCCGTGAGGTTGGCCGCCATGCCATTGACGTTGTCGGTGAGTTCCTTCCAGGTACCACCGGCGCCTTTGACATCGGCCTGGCCGCCGAGCTTGCCTTCGGTGCCGACCTCGCGCGCTACGCGAGTGACCTCCGCCGTGAACGCGCCGAGCTGCTCGACCATGGCGTTGACGGTCTTGGCGGCCCGGAGAAATTCGCCCTGGAGCGGGCTGCCGTCGGCTTCCAGCGCGACGCTCTGCGTGAGGTCGCCCTTGGCCACGGCACCAACGACGCGGGCCATTTCCCGAGTGGGGGTGGTCAGGTCGGTGAGGAGGAGGTTGAGGCAGTCGTTCTGGGCGGCCCACGCCCCTTCGACGCGGCCCATGTTGATGCGGTGGCCGATCTTGCCCTCCTTGCCGACGACCTTGCTGGCGCGCTCGGATTCCTTGGCCAGGCGCTCGTTCAGTTCCATGATGTCATTGAAGACGTCGGCAATTTTCCCGTTGAGGCCGACCCAATCGAGCGGAAGGCGGGAGGCGAAATTGCCATGCTTGACGGCGGTGAGGACGTGGAGCAGCAGCTTCGTGTCGAAGCGGTCGCCCGGGGCGGCTGGGGATTTTTCAGGGGGCATAATTTTAATTTAATTGGGGGACTTGGGGTTTGGGGCGGGGAGCTGAGGTGTGCGAAAAGTGGCCGGGGCGCGGGCCGCCATCGGGTTGAGAATCCGCGCGGGCTTCGCGGCTGGATTCCCGGGCGACCCGAGGGCGCCACGGGCCGCGAGAGAAATCGGCGCGGCTCCGCATAGGTTTCAAAAGTGGCCGCCGGCTTGCAAAGCGCAGCGTTGGTTGCGAGGTGGATCGCGTATTGGGTCTTTGATTAAAGGCTTGGGCAGCTCTCCTCCCGAGAGCCCAAGGTTTTACTTTAGCAATCCCGCCGGGATTTATCTATGAGGAAATTCCTGATGCTTCTGTCGGGTGTTCACCCTACAAGCCGCGCGGGCAGCCGGTGAGCAGGCCCACTTCATAGCAGCAGAAAAATCTCTTTATTAAGGTTCGGCGTCGGGTGAAACCGGATCCCGGCGCTGATTTACGCCGGAAGAGGCGGTAACCGCGGAGCCCCGCCAGGGAAAATCGCCGCCGCGGAGAAGAAGCCCAAACGAGGGTCGCCGTTTGGCCGGTGCTATCCCATTGTCGCCAACGCCGGCTATCGAGGAAAGCGAGCAAACTCACTGGCAGTCTCGAGAAGTTCAGGAGCTGGGCACGGCGCGCGGCTGAAACCAAATCCAGCCGGAGCACGACCGCTCCGGTTGCGGCGGGGAGAATTTCCCGGACCGCGCGGATTCATTCCTCCGCTGCGGCTGGGGCGCCACACCAACTGCGCTCCGGGACGGAGGCGGCAAGGCAACCGATGGGAAGCTTTTCCCCAAGAACAGCGCAGCATCATACCGGACGCCGCCAGACACTGGAACGTCTCGGGGGCATGGTGCGTGTTGGATGGTCGTCGCATCGCGCATGAATCTTAATCCCCACGGCAAATAAAAGGGCAAAGCCATGAGGCAATTCACGTCCGACAACTGGACCTCCAGAATCCCACGGATCACCCCCCGCAGGCGCGCAATGTTCCCGCCGGGTCCTCACCCGGGGGCGGTTGGTCGCGCCAGCCCCCACGCTTCTGCCGGAGCGCCGGCCTGTGAACGGCTTTGACGGCTGGGACCGCGCCCAGCCGGTCACAGACCGGCGCTCCACTCCGGCGCCTCCCGTAAATGACCGGCCCGGTTGCGGAGCAGTGCCTGTCCCCAACAGAAAGAGACTGACCAGATGAGCAAAAAGCCGAATCAATCCGCCAAGCCCGCCGAACTCCGCCGCGCCGCCGAAGCGCAGTTCAAAACCCAGGGACCCAACCCGCAGACCGCCGCCGACCCGCAACGGCTCCAACACGAACTGGAAGTCCACCAGATCGAACTGGAGCTGCAAAACCAGGAGTTGCAGGAGGCCCAAGCCAGACTGGAGACGGCGCTCGACGAATATACCGCGCTTTAGGAGCGGGCGGGCTATGCCGTCCGCGAAGCTGGCGAAGGCGGTTCGCGCGCTTCGGGCTCAAACGAGTCGGCAATCAACCTTAACGGCCCCCGCTCCGCCCCGGCGCGCTTTCAGAAGGTAAAACTCGTGTAAAGGGCGTACCGCAGCGCATCGCCGAATAACTCGTCCGCCCAATACTTGGAGCAGCGCCAGCCGACTTCCCATTTCTCGCACACCGGCTTTACTTTCCAGCTCATGCCGCCATCGAGTTCGCTGCCGTAGTGGACGCGATCATTGGCGGAGTGGTAGTCATAGAACGTGAGGTTATAGGTGAGCCCGGGAATCCGGCCAATCGGACCCGTCGCGGTAAGATAGTCCGCCTCCAACCCATGACTCCGGCCCACACTGGGATTCGCCGCAAACAGCTCGGTCCGGCCGTTGAACGGATGCGCCAAGGGCGTCGAGAGCTTGTCCGTGAGACTGCGCCCCCCCAACCACGCGACCCCGCCTTTCAAGGTGTGACCTTTGAAGCTGAACCCCAGTTCCCCCAACCAGTAATTTGCATTCACGGCATTGGGGTTTTCACCGAAGTCCGCTTGCTGGGCAAACTCGGCGGTGTAGCAGAGCGCCCAATCCGGGGCGAGTTTCCAAGGGCCTTCAACGCGCAGGCCCAGCGTGCGGGTAGAATTGCTGTAGAGGGCGGGCTGCTGGTAATCCAGGAACAATCCGTAAGCGGAGATGTTGATCACGTTGTTCCGCTTCCAGCGCAGATCATACAAGTGGGAATTCATGGTGGGTTGGCCATCGGTGGCGTCTCCGCCCACTACCCGGTGTACCTGGCCAATATAGGCATAGGTCAACGCGAATTCGTGCGGCAAGTCGAGTTTGAGTTGGGCCGCATCGAGACTCTGGTGGTTCTGCCGCCAGAAGGAAACACTGACAAACCGGCCGTCATTGAGCATGACCTCCTGCCGTCCGGCCGTGAGGGCCACCTGGTAATCGGCTTCCTTCCACTTCCAACTGACCCACCCTTGGTTCAGCTCGCTGCCCAGCGGATCCAGAATGTTGGGATAGCCCGGTTTGTGCTGGGCCGGATCGTTGGGGATATTGTAGTCGCTGGGGCCCAAGGCATAAACGCCTTCATATTCCGCCAGCGCCGAAAAACCGTAGAACGTCGGCGTTTCGTAGCCCAGCGCCAGCCGCAGCGTCGAGGCCTCGGACGCCTGCGGGTAGGCGGGCTCGTCGCGGTCGAAAATCTCGTAACGGTAGCGGGCCGAGGCCGTGAGCTTTCCTTGCTTGAGAATCGCCAGCCAATTCGTGGGCGCCGCTTTCTCCTCGGCAACGAGCGCGCCCGCCACAACCTGGTTCTCCGCGCTCATCAGCATACCCGCTGGCCATAGCAGCACCGCGAGGGCGTGATAAACGAGCCAGCGGTTGAGCGCCGGTTTGAAAAGTAGCAGCCGGCGTAAGGAGGCTCTGACTGTTGCGCGAGCCGGTGCCCAAAAACCAGCAGAATTGAGCCTCCTTACGTCGGCTGCTACGAGCGGTGTGGGAGTTTTCAAACCGGTTCTTAGAGGAGGACGGAGCCTCTGGATGGCCGCTCGCGCAACGGATCGGAATTTACATTTGAACCCGCGGTGGTTCAGGGAGCGTTGCTGTTTCCGATCATTCATTTGGCGATCATTCTGCGTCTTTAACGACGCGCAGCAAGGGTGGATTGCAACTTTCTGCTTGGCGCTGGGCGGACGAGGGCGGGCCTCTGGGACGAGCCGGAGGCCGCCGGGCGATTGCCTGGGGGGACTAAAATTAGCCGACGCCGTCCGGAGACTCTGAGTTCTGCGCGGGCTGGTCCCCGAAACCCAAGGCCGGCGGACGGAGATCTGTTTTCCTCCATGACCGATCACGCTAATGGGCGACCCCTTCATGCCTTTTGGGAGTCAAAAAACTGTAAAACCGTCGTTACAGTTTACAGAAACCAATTTCAATGGAAGTCATTGCAACCGCGATGCTTCCTGAAACCGGGGCCGGCGGGGATCGGTTTGGTGTCGAAAAGCTTTCCGCGTTCGAAAAAGCGGCAGCCTGGTTCGGGAGCGCTCCGGAGGAAATAATCTGCTGACAATCCACTACTATCCAGCGGTTTACCTACGGAATTCCCATCCCAAGCTTAACTTTTTACGCTGCTGGCATCGGTCCTGCAAATTTCCACCCGTAGTAGAGCGACATAACTAAATAGAAACACAGTCAAAATTATGAAAACAAATGTTCTT
>CAIKLQ010000197.1 GCA_903828255.1 uncultured Verrucomicrobiota bacterium | reverse complement strand
GCGGCGGTAACCGTCCAGGAATTTACGCCGAGATCTCCCGCACCGGGTGTGCCGCCGAGTGTTCCAGTCGGATCCACCGTCAACCAGGCGGGACCACTCACCTTGACCCAAGTGAGGGTGTTGGGATTAGCCGGGTCTTGAGGGTCGGTGGCGGCGCCAGCCAAGGTTTGATTCTTTAGCGCATAGTCTTGACCGACAAACGCGGTGGCCCTGACAAACGGATTAACCGTGAACTTCGGGCTGCCGTTCACGAAGATGTTGAGCGTGGTTAGCACGTTGGAAACACCGTCGGACACGCGCACGGTGAAGGCATTGTTAAGCACGTTGGTCGGATCTGGCGTGCCGGAGAGAGTGCCGTCGGCCGCCACGATCAGCCAGGCCGGACCGTTGGATTTGGTATAGGTCAGCGTCGCGCCGCCATAGTAGATGACATTGCTGGCGAGGGTGCCGCTGTAAGGCGTGTTCTGCACGCCGTTGGCATAGGTAATATTGGCGCCACCATTCCAACGCGGAGGTGTCGCGACAAAGATTTGCAGGGTGGCCACATCGAAGCGGGTGCCATCCGTCACCGCAATCGTCCAGCTATTTGTCCCGCCGTCGTTCAAGCCAGGCGTCCCGGACAACGTGCCGTCCGCAGCAACCTGCAACCACGCCGGTCCAGAGTATTTGGTGAAGCTCAGGGGATCCAGATCCGCATCGGTGGCGGTGCCGGCCAGCGTCCCGGCATAAGCCACAGCATTCGTGGCATTGGGTTTGATAACCGGTTTGACCGTGAAGACGGGTGGACTGCCCGTAGGCGGCGTGAAGGTGCCACCCCAGTCAACGTCATACGCAACCGTCTGACCACTGCTGGAGACATCCACAAACAAGTCGGTGGCCGCAGCGCCGCCCCGCACCTTCCCAACCTGCAAGGTTTTGGTTGCAGCAGGAGGCAGGTTGATGGTGCCGAAGACCAATTGGAGCACCACGGATTGCAGGGTCACATTGCCGCCGATGGTTTCCGGATCAACCGAGAACGTCAGGATCGAGCCACGGACGGTTAAACGGTTCGTGGAAGCATTGTTAACGGCGTCAGTCGTGGAATAACTGCCCACGGGAGACAAGGCTTGCAGCGTAACGTTGCCGCTATAGGGATCACGGCCTCCTGGATCGTTGCGAAAGCCGCGGGCATCCACGTTGTTCACGTCAATGGCATTGGCTTTGATGGTGATGTCGCCAGCACCATCGCCCCCGGTGTCGCGGTCGCTGTTGTCCACCGCGCCCGTAATGAGAACCGAGCCGCTGGCGGTGATGGCAATGTTGGCGAAGTCAGCCGGGCCTCGGTTTCCGTTCACCACTTGCATGAAAACATCGGTGAGGCTGAGATTCTGGACGTTCTCGATGGTCAAATCCCGGAACGTGGAATCGTTGTTATTGCGTTGCCCAATCGTGCCGGCGCCTGTGATGCTGTTCGTTCCGCTCAGGTCCAGCGTAAAGTAGCGCTTGCTGGTTCGGACCGCCAGGCGCTCGGTGTTCAGAACCGCACCCGCATCCATCTGCAGGTTTCCGCCTCCGATCAAGAACTTTATGTTTGCATCGCTTGCACCATGGAGGTCAATCCTGCCGGTGGACGTTATGAGCATCCCGTTGGGGATGGTGTAAATGGCTGGATCGCCTGGGGTGAGCGTCACGCCATCACCGGCGTGCGGGTTGGAAACGCCGTCCCACGTTTCGGTGGAACTGACGGTGACGAGTGTGGCGCTCGCCTTCAAGGCGAAAGCCAGGGCGAAGATCGCGCCCAGAATAACATTGGAGGGTCTTTGCTGTTTCATTGCGTGGTTAGTGGTTGTTGAGTTTTACGGGACTCAGTGTTCGCAGATAATCTACTTGCGTCTCCTGTGCTTCCGACATGGGAAGAACTTCAAAAAACATGCGAAAAAATGCAACGAACAGTGCAGGTTGCAACCGGAAGTGGCGGGGGAGGAGTTGAAACGTCTCCCGGTGCGCGCCGTAGTGCCGGGCGCAGCGGCGCAACGAAGTATCCGTCCGTCCCGCCCTCTGCACGGGCGGAGTGTTCGCAGTGCGAGCACTGCCACCCTCAAGTCCGACCGCCGCTTTCTGGTCGCTCCCATGATGCCCGGAATGCTTGTCTCACTCCTTCCTCCCCGGTAGGGTCAAGCGTGATCACGGCAATATGAATGAGAAAACCAACCGACGGGATTTGCAGGCGGTCGTTCCGTCCGCGAAAGCGCGGAGTCTGCTCTGGCACGTCTTTTCCCTGGACACCGCCTACCTGGAAGTCGCCGACCACCACGAGCCGTTTGAGAAACCGGGCGCGCACCTGTTCTGGATCCTCTCAGGCCATGGCACCTTGGAAACAGGTGGCAACAAGTACCTGCTGCAAGCCGGGGAGAGCGTATGGCTCGTGGACATGACGAAGGCCCGCACCTACGCGCCGTCAGCCGGGCAACGGTTGGTCAAGCGCGGCATCCGCGTTGGCGGTCCGGCGTTGGAGAGTTGGCACAAGGAATTCGGAGGCAGCCAGCAGGCGCATTTTGACTTGAGGGAAGCAGAGCCGTTACGCAAAGCCTTCCGCAACCTGTGGCGCATCTGCCGCCGCAAGGGGCCAGGCTGGGAGTGGCAGGTCCATCTCACGCTCACTGAGATGCTCGGCATCCTGCTTCGTTCGCGGGACACGCTCTCGCCCAATCCCCCCGACCTGCCCGCAGCCGTAACTCGGGTCCTAAACGCGGTGGAATCCAAGCCCCATTATGACTGGAAAGTGAAGGAGTTGGCCCGCATCGCCGGCGTTAGTTACTCCGGGCTGCGGACGTTGTTCTTCGCGGTGCTGCACGAGAATCTCCACAGTTTTGTCCAACGGCGTCGCTTGGAACATGCGCAACAGCTGCTGACGGATCCGGGTCTGTCCATCAAGCAGGTCGCCGAGCAAATGAACTTTTCCAGCGAGTTCTACTTCAGCCACTTCTTCAAGAAACTGCAAGGCATGAGCCCTCGCGATTACCGCAAGCAACAGTCGAATAAACGCTGAGGGGACATCTGACTGGCAACCAGTCGGTGAGCGGAAGAAGCTCCACCGGAGAAGTCGGGGCTGCGGAAAACACCGCCATGGAAGAGAGGCAATGGCAGCAGCCGGCCTACCCGTTCACTGCGGGCTGAAACCAGCACTCGGCTGACACGCTTACACGCGGCACCGGATTGCACACCGAGAACTACCGCCCAAAGAACGACAAGACGAGCGGGCGTCCAGCACTTCAAGGAGCTTTGAAAAACTGAGTTCATTCGGTCAATTCAACCGGCTTTCAATCCAGCGGCGATTCCGAACGGCGGAATCAAAAGGATTGCGATCCTCCGGCTCGTCCTCCCAAGAATACCAACCGGAGTAGCCGAGGCCTTTCAACGCGGCGATGCAGCCTGCCACTTGGGCCACGCCCTCGCCCAACACGCAGGTCTGGTGAGCGCCGACGGCTTTGACATCCTTGAGGTGCGTGTGGCGAACCAGCGAGCCGCACGCGCGAATGACCTCTGGCCCTGACGCGCCCTGCGTGGCCAGCCAGCCGGTGTCAATGCAGACTCCCAGCCAATCGTTGCCACCGCCCACGACCTTGAGCAGTTCGGCGGCATTTTTCTGCGGGTGAGTCTCCACGTTGAAGCGTACACCGGTTTCTCGACACAACTGTGTCGCCTGTTCGGGCGTGTGGTCGCCGATCCAGCCATTGATCTGAGGGATACCCAGCCATTGGCAAATCTCCAGAGTCTTGCGGCTCAAGCCGCCGCCGTAACCGATGGCCTTGAGGCCGTGCTCGTCCAGAATGGCCTTCCAAGTGGCGCCGCGCTCGCGGCTCATCACCTCGGGCGCCGCGTGTGCTTCCCAAACTTCGACGGCCCGGAAACCGGCGGCGGAGATTTCCCGGCAAATGGCGCTCCAGGCGGCGGCATCCGTAGCGGTCACCGTCTGCTTGTGCTGGTCTCCCCAATGGGCCAGCTCGAAGCGGTAACCGGAAACTCGCGCAACCAGATTCGCCGTTACGAACGCAACCCGCGCGGGAGGGGCGGATTGGTTTTTCAGATGCGAGCAGCCGAGCGTACCCACCATCAAGCCGGTGCCGGCAGAAACGCTTGTGGCGAGAAATCGGCGTCGCGAAATCATGGCGCTTGGACCTTCGGGGTTTTGATTGGAACTCGCGTTCGCTTCTCCGGTTGGTGGCTCATGGCCGTTTTGACATACGTTCTGTTTCATATTTCCTCAATGTTGAGAATTGTTGGTGGGAGGTCCCCACACCGCTGTCACGTCTTTGAACACATCATCGGGGCCGGCATGATCCCCGTCCAGTATCACTG
>CAIKLQ010000196.1 GCA_903828255.1 uncultured Verrucomicrobiota bacterium | reverse complement strand
CGGGCAATGGCCTGACCGAGCGAGCCGTTGGCTCCGGTGATGAGAATGACGCGCTGACTCATGGCAAGGCAACTGTTTCGGATTTCACAAACCGCGCGCCAACGGCCTGTTGATTGGCCCCGACGACGCTGACGTTGACGGCAGAAAACTTCGCGCTTTGCACGGCGTCACAGGCTGCCACGCATTGCCAGGCGGCGGCAGCGGCGAATGCCTCGCCCAAAACGGTCTTCGGCGCGAGCCGCGGCCCGGGCCAGTTCGCCCATGCCGCCAACTCGGCCGCGTCGCGTTGGCCAATGTTCTGGGTGCTGAGGCAAAGCGCGCCGTGTTCGTCCCTGGGCGCAAGTTGGTCACGCATTTTCCGCGCGGCGAGAGTGCGATTTTGCTTTGCCGTGAACAGAAACGAATCTGTGATGCACGATAACTCAGTTCCGAGTTGCGAGTTCCGATTCCCGGATTTCAAGTAAAGCGCGCCCGCACCCGCGCTGTGGATCGCAGCGCGATGGAACAGCCGCAGCGCGTCTGCCACGATCAAATCAAGTTCCTCCGCGCCCACCACGACGCAGCCGTCCACGCGATCCTGCGCCAGCCATTGTGCGGCGAGCGCGAGGCCTTGGAGAAAAGTGCCGTCGTCGCCCACGATGGAGTAGTTGATTTCCGTTGAGCCGAGAAACGCGGCGAGATGGCTGCCGGCGGCGTTAAACACGGTTTCCGGAAAAATCAACGGGCTGGCGGTGGCCGGATCGCGGAGGACCTCTTCGTAAAATCGCCGCGAATACGCCACGCTCCCGGCCATAGTGCAAATAATCAAGCCCAGCCGCAGCGCGCCCGCTTGCACCAGTTTTGCGTCATCTCCCAAGGCTTCGAGTCCGGCCGCGACGACGTGTTGGGCCAGCGGACTCGCCCGACGCAGCCGCGGATGGGCGAGGAACCCGGGCCGCACGGCAGGAGGCGGCACGGGGCGAACGCGCAGCGGTTCAGCCAGTCCGGGGCGAACGAGCGGCGCAGTGGGCAGCGGAATATTTCCTTCGAGCGCGGCGCGCAAAGCGGGCACGCCCCAGCCCGCGGGTGAAACCGCGCCGAGTCCGTGAACGGAAATTCCACTCATGCCGACCTCCATCGTCGTTGGAGTTCAAGCTTTAGCTTGTCCCCAAGAAACACGCTGAAGCGTGAATTCCAACCGATCCAGTTGGGAATGCGATTCTGGTTCATCCCCACCTCCGCAACGCCAGCGTGGCGTTCGCGCCGCCGAAGCCAAACGAGTTCGACAACGCCACTTCGAGCTTCGCGTGCGTCGGCTCGCGCACAATTTGAAACTGGCAGGCCGGATCCACGGTGGCGCAGTTGCGTTGGGGCGGTAGCCATTGCTCGCGGAGCGCCATGAGACAAACCACGGCTTCCACCGCCCCCGCCGCGCCAAGCAAGTGGCCGGTGCTGGCCTTGGTTGAACTCACCGGCAGCGTTGCCGCGCGCGCGCCGGCCCAGCGGTTGATCGCGGCGGCTTCGGTGGCGTCATTCTGCGGCGTGGCCGTGCCGTGGGCGTTGACGTAATCCACCTGGGCCGGTTTGAGGCCGGCGCTGGCGCAGGCCGCGGCCATCGCGGCACACGCGGCGTTACCCAGCGGATGCGGCTGGGTGAGATGGTGTATGTCTGTGGTCGCGCCATAGCCGATGATTTCTCCCAGGATTTCCGCGCCGCGACTTCGGGCGTGGTCCAGCGATTCCAACGCCAGCATCGCCGCGCCTTCGCCCAGCGAGAGTCCATCGCGTTGGGCCTCAAATGGCCGGCAGGGCGTGGGCGAAAGCGCTTGGAGCGAATCAAATCCGGCGAAAGTCAACTGGCAGAGCGCATCGTAGCCGCCGGTGAAAACGCGTTCCGCCAGGCCGTCGCGGACCAACTCAAACGCGTGGCCAATGGCGTTTGCGCCGGACGCGCAGGCGTTGGCAATGACCGTAACCGACCCGGTGAAGCCGAAGGCATCGCACAAATACAAAGGCGGTCGTTGGGCCTGG
>CAIKLQ010000195.1 GCA_903828255.1 uncultured Verrucomicrobiota bacterium | reverse complement strand
GTACGTCCGCGCGCATTTCAATTTCTCTGGCTGCAACACCACCGGGGTTAAGTTGAACCTGCGGCACCAGATTGATGACGGCGCGGTCTTTTACTTGAACGGCGTTGAAGTCAACCGCTATGGCCTCGCGGCGGGAGACCCGTTCGATTTCAGCACTTTGTTCGCCGACCATGAAGCCAGCGCCATTGTCGGGCCGATTGAGATCCCGGTCACCAGTCTGATGCCGGGCGATAACGTGTTCGCAGCCGAAATCCATCAGGTCAGCACTAGCAGTTCCGACATCGTTTATGGCGCTGAACTGATTGCCACGGTGCCATTGGTACCAACCGTGAACAAGGTGCTGGCCTATAATGACAGCACCCTCTGGCGTTACAACAACAACGGGGATGACTTGGGCACGGCCTGGAGGGCGACGAACTACAACGACAGCGCCTGGCTCACAGGGTTGGAACCGTTGGGCGATAACAACGACCATTCTGAGGTCGTTCCTATCCGGACTTTCGTCTCGCGCAACAACCCCTCGGGCGTTCATTACACGACCTTGTACGCCCGAAGCCATTTCGCTTTCCCTGGCACCAACCTCGCCGGGGCGAAAATGAATTTCACGCATCAAATTGACGATGGGGCGGTCTTTTACTTGAACGGCGTTGAAGTCAACCGCTTTGGCCTCGCGGCGGGAGACCCGTTCGATTTCAGCACTTTGTTCGCCGACCATGAAGCCAGCGCCATTGTCGGGCCGATTGACATTCCCATTACCAATGTGGTCGTGGGCGACAACGTCTTCGCGGCTGAAATCCATCAAGTCAGCACCAGCAGCTCCGACATCGTCTTCGGTGCGGAAGTGACAACGACGACGTACAGCGTGGTGAGTTGTGATCCACCAAACATCACTTCGAGATCCATTCAGGGCGGAGTGATCACGATTCAGTGGATCAACGGTGGCACGCTAGAATGGAAGCCAAACGTGAACAGCGGGATATGGACGACCACGGGGAATTCCAGCGGCTCGTTCTCCGAACCGGCAACGAATGGAGTCAGGTTCTACCGCGTCAGCAAGTAATTTAGTTCTCAGACAACCTCACAAGAGACCGGGTAACTCCGGTCTCTTGTTTTTTGTTTGAGGGCAGGTCAAAGGTGAGTGCCCGCCAGTCCGGCAGTTCTGTTGCAATTATTGAATTGATGAGAACTTGCCTTGTGACGCTCCGCGGGTCAGGGAGAATTGATTTTCCAGCACCATTCATTACTGACGGTTTTACGCCTTTTGCGGACCGCACCACCGACTGGTCTTGGAGGTCGCCCGGCCAACACCAAGGGGGGGCGGGTGTAGGCCGGGGGACCTTTCCCGGCGCACTCGGAAGCTTCCATAATGATGGTCGAGGAGGCGGGCCAATGCCAGGACCCCGGAGAATCGGAGCGCCACCGAGTTGCGGGAGGTTTTTCCGGGCGGCAGGGTGCCGCCCTCCGCGACAGTCACCGAGGCCTGCCGCTACGGTGAGTCGCCCACGCCATCCAGCGCCCGGATGGGAAAGAGGGCGGACTT
>CAIKLQ010000194.1 GCA_903828255.1 uncultured Verrucomicrobiota bacterium | reverse complement strand
TCGTCCGCGCAAGTAAAGTAGGCCCTCCGCTGCGCAAAGAAACAAATCAACCTCCTTGCAACCAATCCGTCACTACACATAAACCTTAGCTACACATAACACAATCATCCCAGCGGGGATCCGACCCCAAGCGAGGCCGACATCAAGGTGACTCGGGACTTGATTCGCGCCGGCCAGATTCTCAAGATCGAGGTGCTCGATCATGTCATCCTCGGCCGCGCGACCGTGGAGCGGGCGAAGGATTATTCATCGCTTCGCGAATGTGGCTATTTCGCCGCGTTCTGATTGCGCATTTCCATGGCAATGGTTAAGCCAAAGCCCTCTTGCCCAATGCACTTTGCGATCATCAAGCCGTTCAAACCAGCGCCGCTTTGCGCTCATCAAGCCAGTCCACCGCCGCATCAAGGTTGGACAAATCCCCCAGCGCCTGCACCCGAAGTTTGGCTGGCAGGGCGCCGCGGTCGAACAGCGCCAGGCAGGGTTGGTCCAGGAACCGACTCGAGTACTTGAGCGCCTCAAAATTAGCCGGGTGATTCTGCACCGCCAGCCCCCAGGCTTGCGGCACCGTCAGGTCTGCCGCCAGGAGGCTGGCTTTGTCCACGCTCATGGCGTCCCGGGTCCGCTCCAAATTGGCGGCGCACACTTGCAGTTCCGGCACCAGAATTTGACTGAGCTCGCAGCCGTGCCATTTCCCGGCGGGAATGGCGCGCTTCCCCTGAAACACGTCGTCGCCGAAGAACTCCCAGAGGCACGTCTGAATGGTGGCTCCGAGGTAGAGCAACGCGAACGGACTGGCGGGATGGGAGAATCGGTGGTGCGGGAATCTCCCGAACCCCACCGCTGGGGAGCCGGATTTATGCACCCGAAACCAACTGCGCTGCGGTTGGCGCGTGACCGGAAGCAGCCGCTGGCCGAAATCCGCACCGGGCCGCAATTGGGTGCGCGTCGGTTTCGCATCACTCGGCATACGCGTGGGCGGTCAGACAAACTTCCTGCAACCGGCCCTCACGCAGCAAGTCCAGGGGCCGCCGATCCGCCAGACTGGTCTTCTCCTGCAAAAAGAACAGAATCTTGCCCCAAGCATCGAGGCGTTCATCCTGGTTGAGAATGGCCAACACTTCTTCCAAGCCAGCGAGCACGTGGCCGTGGGCATCGAATTGCCAATGCGGAAACCGGGCCGCTTGCAGTCGCTCCTCGCGCCACGCGAGCAACCGACCGGCGTCGAGGCGTTTTAGCACGGCGGTCTTGGAAATCCGGAGCAGTCGGGCCGTCTCCTCCGAGGACAGGCTGCCGCCTTCGGCCTCCGCCAGTTGTTGCCGGACTTCGAGTCCGCGCACGGTCGCCCGCGCCAGTTGGTTCGCGCGGGTGTCGCGCGGCCCGAGGGAAAGGTCGAAAGCCACATTGAGCAAGCGCGCCACGGTGGTGGGATTCTCATCCCGATGTTTGCGGATCATCCCGGTAAATTCATCCACCATGGCTTGTTCGTGGGACGGCAGTTTGATTTTGGCGCGGGGTTTCTCAAGGGTCGTTGGCATAACGATGGCAGTCTGGCTCGGACCTTTGAAACTGTCAACCTTGACAACCACGCCAACCCGCCAAGAAGCCTGAAAATTTGGGCTTGCGACCGAGCCCTAAAACCGCAAGCTGCGCGAGATGCTGAAAGGCTAAATTCAACCCACCGCGAGCAACGACGTGACACGCTTATGAAACCGGCCAAGAAACAACCCAGGAGAAAACGCAATCCCGACCCCGCGCTGCGCGAGATCGATGCCAAGACGAATGAATTGATGCAGGCGTTTTTCACGCATGTGCGGGAGTTCCAAGCCGCGTATCCGGGCGACCACGATCCCCGGAAGATATTTGAAGCCTGGGCCATTCAGAAGATTGCCGGGTTGCAGTACACCGTGCTGTACTTGGGAGACAAGATCAACGAGCTTGCTGCGCGGCTGCCACCACCGTGAGCCCGCAGGCGGACCGCTCCGCCAGCACGATGGCACGCTTCTGACTCGGGGAAGTTACCTCACCCATGGCCCCGGATTCTGCCAGGGTTTGCGCTGCGGGCCCCGCGTGCCGGTGAACGGACCCGAAGCCCCCTTGCCATAACCGGTTGTGGTGTGCTACGACGGAGTCATCGGTTTCACAAGGAGGAGCAGAAACATGGTTATTCCCAAACGGCGCATCACCCGGTCCACCGGCGTGACGTTGGAAGTGGCGGTGCTGGATTATTTGCGGGAGCTGGCAGAAAAGGACGACCGCGACCGGAGTTATTGCATCAATGAGATTGTGCGCGAACACGCGGCGCGGCAGGGCCGGCCGTTGCCGCCAGCGACC
>CAIKLQ010000193.1 GCA_903828255.1 uncultured Verrucomicrobiota bacterium | reverse complement strand
GCGATGGGGATGTGGGTTTCGTGGTAATACTTGTCGAAGGCGGCTGGGTCCTTCGGCTGTCCATAGAGAACAAGGAGACGTGTCATAGGCCGCGATTTTATGGGGCGGGTGACGAGTGGTCGAGCCTTTCACCTTGGGAAAACGATTGCGGGAGGAGATCAAAAGCGAGTGTGGCCCGGAGTGTCGCCGTCCTCGTTCCCAGCAAGGTGGAGCGAGGGCAAGCGGCATTGTCTAACCAAACCGCCAAGCAGAGGTGACTTGCCGCTCCCGAGGACGGGCGCACGCCGCCGCTGGACTTTTCAAACCTGCGGTTAAACCCGGTGGGTCAATTGCACCCCGAGGCGCAGCAACTTTTGTACGGCGGCGGCGGACTGCGCTTCGGCATAGATGCGGAGGATCGGCTCGGTGCCGGAGCCGCGCAGCATGAGCCAGGAACTGTCCCGCGCCACGAATTTTACGCCGTCGAAACTTTTGACCTCGGCCAGCGGGGAGCGCAACAATTTGTCCGGCGGACCTTGCTTGAGCGATGCCATCAAGGCCCCGCGCTTCTCCAATGGAAAATGGGTGTCAATGCGACCATAGCAGTGCGGGCCGAATTCCTTCTCCAGCTTCGCGAGGAGCTTGTTCACGGAGACGCGTTCCACTGCGAGCATCTCCAGAAGCATCAAGCCGGCGGCAATGCCGTCGCGCTCCGGAATGTGGCCGGGAAAACCGATGCCGCCGCTCTCCTCCGCGCCGAGTAGCACATCGCCCTTCAGCATCTCCGCGCAAACATATTTGAAGCCCACGCCGGTTTCAGTCATCGGCAGGCCGCGCGCCGCGCACATTTTGTCCACCATCGAAGTCGTGGTGAGCGCCTTGACCACCCGGCCGGTGCCTTTGCGATTCGCGATCAAATGATGCAGCAATAGGCAGATCAAATTGTGCGTCGTGAGGTAACCGCCGCGCCCGTCCATGCCGCCGACACGATCGGCGTCGCCATCCGTGACGAGGCAAAGATCGTGCGGATGCTTCTGGAGAAAGGCCTGGCTGCGACCGTAATTCTGCTCGATGGGCTCGGGATTGATGCCACCGAACAACACGTCGTGTTTACCGTTGAGCGTGGTCACCCGGCAGGACGTGCCAGCCAGAATTTGTTCAAAGCAGCCGGCCCCGACCCCGAACAGCGCGTCATGGGCAAAGCGCAACTTGGATTTGGCGATCAGTTTGAAATCCACCAGCTTTTTGAGGGCGGCGTAGTGCGCGGGGCGAACGTCTTTGATCACCACCCGCTTACTGGCGATGGCTTCGGCGAGTTTCAGGCTGCGAACCGGATTCTTATCCAGCCAGCCTTCGATGCTCTGGCATGTTTCCGAGTCACTGGAGCCGCCGTAAAATGACTTGAGTTTGAACCCGTTGAAAACGGGGGGGTTGTGGCTCGCCGTGATCATCACGCCGCCGATGGCGCTGCTATCTTTGACGGCGTGGGAAACCGAGGGCGTGGGAGTTGGCTCGGGTGTGAGCACCACGGCAAAACCGTTGCCCGCGAAAACTTCCGCCGTGGTTTGGGCAAAGCGGTCGGAGAAAAAGCGCCAGTCGTAGCCGACGACGACCTGTTTTTCCGTGCCGGCTACGGGGTTCGTACTCCAGAAATCCGCCGTGGCCTGCGCTACGCGCGCGACATTGGCAAACGTGAAATCCTCGGCGATAACTGCTCGCCAACCGTCGGTGCCAAATTTGATGTTCATTTTCTCTGAATCCTCAAGAGCTCAAACCTGCGTGCCAGCCGGAGTCGGAACATTTTTCTGCACGATCTTCCGCATCTTAGCAACGGCCGCTTTCAAGCTGTGCGCCGCAAAGAGCGCGCTGCCGCTGACAAACACATCTGCGCCGGAGTGGGCGCACTCGGCGGCGGTTTTGAAATTCACTCCACCATCCACGCCGAGGGTGAATTTCAACCCCCGCTGACGGCGCCACGCGAAAGCTTGCTGGATTTTCGGCAGCGTCTCGTAAATGAACTCCTGTCCGCCAAAGCCCGGATTCACTGTCATGATGAGCAGGTGGTCAATCTGGTCGAGATACGGCTGCACGAGGCTGATGGACGTCGGCGGGTTGAGGCAGAGACCGACTTTCTTTCCGAGCGCGCGGATTTTCCAAAGCAGCGGCGTGACTTTTTCGCCCAGTTCGACGTGAACGATGATTTGATCCGCGCCGGCTTTG
>CAIKLQ010000192.1 GCA_903828255.1 uncultured Verrucomicrobiota bacterium | reverse complement strand
TCTTCAATCTTCCCGGCGGTTTCCTTCGCCGCCGCCGCGCAGCGTTGCGCCAAGTTCCGCACTTCGTCGGCCACCACGGCAAATCCGGCTCCGGCCTCGCCGGCGCGGGCGGCTTCCACCGCCGCGTTGAGCGCCAGGATGTTGGTTTGGAAGGCGATCTCATCAATGGTTTTGATGATCTTGGCGATGTCGCCGCTGGAGTTTTTGATGGCGTCCATAGCCACTATGAGAGCCGTCATATCTTGCACGCCCAAGTCGCCGGCGGTGCGGGCTTCGCCGCCCAACCCCTTCACCTTGCCCGCCGTTTCCGCGTTGCGCTTGGTCATGCTCGACATTTCCTCGAGCGAGGCGCTGGTTTCCTCGAGCGAGGCGGCTTGTTCGCTGGCCCCCTCGGCCACCGCCTGACTTCCCGCTCCGACCGATCCCGCCGTCAGCGCCACTTCTTCTGCGTGTTGCGACAACATCCCCGAGATACGGCGGAGCGGGACCGCAACCAGGTAGCGGATGACCGCCACGATGAGCAAACCAGCCACCAATGTCAGCGCCACGACTGTAGCCGCCGCGGTCACGAGGTTGGCCTTTCGGAAATCGCTCGCGAAGCCCACCCAAGTCTGTTCCGCCGCCTTGAGCGCGTCCGAGGAGAACCGCAACGCCATCACGCCATTGACCTGGCCTTCCTTCTGGTTCACATGACATTCGATGCACCGTTTTTCCGCCTTGAGTGGTTCGTAAATTTCAAACGAAGTCGCCGTCCGCCGTTTCACAATTTTGCCCGCGACCAAGACCGGTTGCTTCAACTCGGCCGGCAGTTCCTTGCGCTTGCGGGCCGCATCCGTCGAATTGGCGACGAGTCCGTCCCCATTGTAGAGCGAGAATTCCTGGAGGCCGGGCACATTGCGCTGCGTGGCGAGAATCTTCTCGAACTTGTCCATCTCGCCATCGGCCATGGTATCGAGCAAAGGCGCATGAATGGCGAATTGCAGGCGCTCGACCCATTGCCACTGCCGCACTTCTTCGCCGGAACGACTTTTGGCGGAGAACTGGTCAATCGCTCTCAGGCTGCGGTATTGTTGGAATAGAAACGAGCCGAGATACACCGCCAACAGGCCGACCAACAGGCCCAATAGTAGTTTGGTTTGCAGTTTCATAGTTCGGTTTTATTTGAATTTTTCCACATCGCCAAGAGTAATCAGCACCTAGAAATCCTTGAAGTCGCCGGCCATCGGAATTTCCGAATTCCGACCGGCGACCCGCGCTGGCACGGGCGGTTTGGACCGACCGGTTGCCGTTTGATGACCGCTGCCGGGGGCGACTGCGACGCGCTGGTGCGGTTTGGCGCCGTTGCGATTCGCCCCGGAGCTTCCTTCGCCATCCACCAAGCGCAGCAGTTGCGCCACGGCTGCCTTCAACGCCTCCGCTTGGGAGGTCAACTCCGCCGCCGCCGCCGCGCTTTCCTCGGCGGTGGCCGCGTTGCTTTGCGTCACCTTGTCCATCTGCGTCACGGCGATGTTGACCTGCGCAATGCCCTGGCTTTGCTCCTGCGAAGCGTCCGCCACCTGGCCGGCCAACTCATCCACTTGCCGCGCCTTGCCCACAATTTCCTCCAAGCTCGTCGCCACCTTGGCGCTGATGTCCGCGCCGCGGGCGCTCTTCTGCACGGCGTCCTCGATCTTGCTGGCGGTTTCCTTGGCGGCTTGGGCGCAACGCCGCGCCAAGTTTCGCACTTCGTCGGCCACCACGGCAAACCCCGCCCCGGCCTCGCCGGCGCGAGCGGCTTCCACCGCCGCGTTGAGCGCCAGGATGTTCGTCTGGAAAGCAATCTCGTCAATGGTCTTGATAATCTTCGCGATGTCCGCACTGGAGCGCTTGATGTCGTCCATCGCCCCCACCAAAACCGTCATGTCTTGCACGCCCAAGTCGCCGGCTTTCCGGGCTTCGCTGCCGAACGTCTTGACCTTGCCCGCAGTCTCCGCGTTGCGCTTGGTCATGCTCGACATTTCTTCCAGCGAAGCACTCGTCTCTTCGAGCGCCGCAGCTTGTTCGCTCGCGCCATCAGCGAGGAACTGGCTGGCGGCAGAAACTTGGGCTGCCGAATTGGTGGTCTGCTCGGCTCCGGTGGTGAGTTCGCCGATAATCCCGCGCAACGGCCCAGTGATCGAGCGGACGATCCGCCAGGAGGCCGCGAGGGTGAGGCCGAGGATGATGACCGTCGCCAGGGAGAACACCACGAACTGCCGGCGCGCGGCATACTTGATTTGGCCGGCATTTTTCACATAGTCGGCACCAAGGCGATCTTCCACTTCCTTCATCAAGTTGATCCGGACAGTGCTGGCATCGAACCAAGCGCTGGCCGTGATGCCAAAGTTGCCGGTGGAGGACTTTTCCGCCGCGACTTGCCGCATTTGGGCCACGGTCTCGACGGCGGGGCCGGCGATTTTTTCCGCGACCAACCGCCGCTGTTCCTCGGAGGCGAAACTCTCGAACACGCGCAGAAAGGTATCGTGCCGGGCCACGACCTGGTTGAAGCGGCGAAAGGATTCGTCGGTGAACGCGTTGGCGGTGAACACGCCGGTGAGCGTGGCGCGTTCAATGCCGGACTGTTCCTTGGCCTGAAGGAAATTCACATAACAGGAGATGCCGTTGCCAATGTCCGCATCCTTGCTGAGGTGCGACATGGCGACGATCACGTCCACCAAGCTGGCGATCGTCGCGGTATAATAGGCGGCGGACTCGGCGGCGGCCATGGAGAGCGCGGTGATCGCGGTGCGCTTTTCCGGCAATTTTCCGAGCGCCCCGAGGCCGGCCTGCAACTTGCCTTGAAACCCCGCCCCGAAGCGCGCGGCGTCGAACGTCCGCAGCAATTCGGTCAGCTTCGCGAGCGCGAGATCGGAGGTCGAGCGTTGGTCGCGCAGTTCGGTGCTGAACGCGACTCCCTTGCTGCCGAGAAACCCAGCCGAGCGGCCGCGTTCCTTCTGAAGCTCATGCACCGTGCTCCCGATCTGTTGCAGCACGGCGGAATTTTGTTCGAGGACCACATAGTCGTGATAGGTGCGCCATTTCTCGAGCGAACTGCGGACGCCAAAAAAAACCAAGCCCGAGATGGGCAAGAGGACGAGGATGAACAACTTTGCTGCGATCGGTAATTTTTTCATGGAACGGATGTTCTGCCGCCCGCCCGCCCACTAAGGGCAACGGGCCGGCCAATGCAATTTGACCGGGATTTCTGTAGGCCGCGCACCCGCACGCGGGGTTGAGTTGGGTTTTGAATGAACCGCACCATGTTCTTAGAAATCCTTGAAATCGCCTGCCATCGGGATTTCCGAATGACGACCGACGGTGGCTGGCGCGGACGCTGGATGTTTCGTTCGGGCAGTCACTTTTTGAGGACCGGGGCCGTAAGTCGCCACGGGGTGCCTATATGCTTTGGCCCCGACTCGGTTCGCGCCGGGGTTGCGCGCCGGCGAGGCCCCCGCGGTCGCCGCACTCGCCAGGCGACCCTGGCCATCCACCAAGCGCAGCAGTTGCGATACGGCTTCCTTCAATGACTCCGCCTGGGCGGTCAGCTCCTCCGCCGCCGCTGCGCTTTCCTCCGCGTTGGCCGCGTTGCTTTGTGTGACCTGATCCATCTGCGTCACCGCCGTGTTGACCTGCGCGATCCCCTGGCTTTGCTCCTGGGAAGCGGCCGCCACTTCGCCCGCCAACTCATCCACCTGCCGGGCTTTGCCCACAATCTCTTCCAAACTCTTGGCTACCTTGGCGCTGATGTCCGCACCCCGGGCGCTCTTTTGCACGGCATCTTCAATCTTGCCTGCCGTTTCCTTGGCGGCTTGCGCGCAGCGTTGCGCCAAGTTCCGCACCTCGTCAGCCACCACGGCAAATCCCGCACCCGCCTCGCCGGCTCGGGCCGCTTCCACGGCGGCGTTGAGTGCCAGGATGTTCGTTTGGAACGCGATCTCATCAATCGTCTTGATGATCTTGGCGATGTCGCCGCTGGAGCGTTTGATGTCGTCCATCGCTCCCATCAAAGCAGTCATGTCTTTCACGCCCAAGTCGCCGGCTTTGCGGGCATCGCCGCCCAACGCCTTGACCTGGCCCGCGGTCTCCGCGTTGCGCTTGGTCATGCTGGACATTTCTTCGAGCGAAGAACTCGTTTCCTCCAGGGCCGCCGCTTGTTCGCTTGCGCCTTCGGCCAACGACTGACTGGAGGAAGAAACCTGACCCGCCGCACTGGCGGTTTGCTCGGCCCCGGCGGAAAGGGTTTCGGCGATGACGCGCAAGGGGGCGACGATCGAGCGACTGATGAGCCAGGCAAGGAAGACCCCCAACACCAAAGCCCCACAGGCGATGCTGATGACTGCCGTTTGGGCTTCCTTCATGGCGCGGGCGATGAGCGGGCCGGCGTGGTCCTGATCCGCCATGAATTCCGCCATGAGCTTGTCGACCTCCTGCCCGGCGGCCTCGGCGAGCCCGGCCGTGCGCTTGGTGAGGTCGGCCACCGCGACGGCCCCCGTCGCTGTGGTCAGTTGCTGAAACAGCGTGTGGTGCTCGGTCATGTGCTTCTGGATGGTTTCGACCAATTCTTTCCGCGCCGGCTCTTGAATGGACTTGCGGGCCTGGTCCAGCAAGGGAAGCAGATCCGCAAACAGTTTTTCATAGTTGGCGATGTCCTGGGCCTGGTGGTTTATTTTATAATCTTTCGCCGCAATGATCATCCCCATGACTTGGGCATCAATTTCAGCCGCTAGTTCGGTATGGTCCGCATCGGTTCGGAATTCGGTGAAGCCGCCAAAGGCACTGTGCAAGCCCTCGTAGCCGGCAAAGCCAACGCCGCCGAGCACCAGCAGCACCGCCGCGAACCCCCCGGCCATGCGTTGCGAAACTTGCCAGCGGTTCATGCCGGAACGCGCAAAAGACCAAGCGGCTCCCATGATGACCAGCAGTGCCACCAGCGTGCCTAAAATCCACCGCAGGATGCGGGGTTCGGTTTGCGTTGTGGTCGCCGTCGCCGCGCGCGTGGTAGTGCTGCCATGCGCTTCCGTGGCGGCCGGCGCGTGACCGCTGGCCGGCGCATTGTGCTCCGTCGCCCCCGCCGTGGCGTGGGCCTCCGCCTCACCGCTCGCCCCGCTCGCATCGTGGCCCGCGCCGCCCGTGTAGGTCAACAGGCGGGCTTGTTCGGGATGCGCGCCGAGCCAGGTCACTTCGCCCGTTTCCAGGCTATAAACTGCGCCCACGACTTTGAGTTTGCCGGTCTTGACCAATTCGCGCACTTCGGCGCTGCGCTGGTAGAGGTCATCCATCGAGACCCAGACATTGGCGTTCACGGCCTTGTCGAGCAGGGCGGCCCCGCTGGCGCTGGGGTTGGCGGCTTTGGCCTGCGCGACGGCGGGCACGATGTTATCCACGAGGGCGGGGATGCTGCCGTGGAGGACCGCGCCTTCCAGCACGGCCTTGACCGCGCCGCAACTGGAGTGGCCCATGATGACGAGCAGCGGCGTCTTCAAATGGCCCACGCCATACTCGATGGTGCCGGCTTCGTCGGTGTCCGAGACATTGCCGGCGACGCGCACGACGAAGGTGTCGCCGATGCCTTGGTCAAAGAGCAGTTCCACCGGCACCCGGGAGTCGGAGCAAGAGAGGACGGTGGCGAAAGGGTCTTGCCCCTTGGTCACCGTGGCGCGGCGCGCGGCGTCCTGGTTCGGATGAATCGGCTTGCCCGCGAGATAGCGGGCATTGCCGTCTTTGAGGGCCTGGAGCGCGGCCTCGCTGGAGAGCGTGGTGGCAGCGGAGGCGGGCGGGCTGAACAGAGCCACCAGCGCACCGGCCAGAAAGGCGGTGATGAGTTTCTTACCGATAATCATGAGTTATGTTTTCTTGTTTTTTGGGGTTGCGGGTGGGGGAACTGGAGTTAGTGCTAACCGGTGAGCGCGGGCGCGGCGGTTTTGGCCATGCGGGCGACCGTGTCGCCGCCGATGACCTTGTCAATATCGAGCAGGGCTTTGACGGCGCCTTTGATCTTGGCCATGCCCAAGATGTATTCGGTGTCCACCTGAGAGCCGAAGTCCGGGGTTTCCTCAATGTCTCCTGCCGCAAGCTGGGCGACTTCCTCGACGGCGTCCACGACCAAGCCCATCGCGGTGTTCTGGCCGGCCGGGTTCTTGACCTGAACCACCACGATGCAGCTTTTTTCGGCGTTTTCGGCAGCGCCAGGCGCGGCGCGGAAGCCGAAGCGCAGGCGCAGGTCCATAACGGGAATGATCTTGCCGCGCAGATTGATGACGCCGCGGATGTAGTTGGGCATCTGCGGCACGGTCGTGATGTTGGTCAGGCGGATGATCTCCCGGACTTTGAGCACCGGGATGGCGTAAGACTCGCCACCGAGAATGAAGGTAAGGTATTTGCCGGCCAGGCTTTGGCCGACCGCTGCTTTGCTGGATTCCTGTGTTTCAGTTGTCATAACAGTCAGTCTTTGACCAGCGCGCGACGGGGCGTTAGTCCCCTCCGCTTGGATTTGCCGGATCACCGCTCTGCTAGGCCAGTTATTCGGATTGATTGTCGGCGCGGGCGTCAGGTCCGATTTACCATCGGCAGAAACTGCAGCTTTCTAAAGGAAAATTTTTCCGTGAAGAAAGGTCCGGGAGATGATTAAGCGCGGGTGCGGGCCTAGTCGGTGTTGCCGCCGTGGCGGAGCGCGCCCGCCCTCGGGCGCAGCAGGCCTCCGACGTTTGGCGGTTCCGTTAGTTCCGACCGCTGGCCTCCGCTCCAACTTGCTGTGGCCGAGGCCGGCCACCCTCCGAGCCGCACCCGTGCTCAACCCCACCCAAGACCCGGTTCGCTTCCGAAGTCCATCGCCCGGTTGGCGCGTTTCCAAGCTGGGTGGCCGGGCAGACGCCTCGGAATAGTGCCTAGCGAGTAACTGCTGGAATCGAATCCGGCTAAGGATCCGATGGTTAAAGCCACCGTGCCAAGGCGCTCGGCCTCGCGACATTTGAACTCCTGGCTACGTCCGCCTTGTCACGGCCAACCGAGCCGTGCGGAAGATGCAACCCTTCCCCCGGTCCACCCGCTGCCTGAGAGCCTGTTTGAAAACCCCAAAACTCGGCCGTAGCAACTGACGTAAGGAGGCTCAAATCTCTGGGTTTTTGTGAACCTGCACGCCCCAGAGTCAGAGCCTCAATACGGCGGCGGCTACTTTTCAAACCGGCTCTTACGACTCAGAAGCTAAGCGTAGCCTGCACGTAGAACCAGTCGGCGCCGATCGCACCTCCCCAAGCTTGCTTCGAGCTGTCCACGTAGCTGCCCGGGAAGAAATGGCCATACCCGCCGCGCAAACCCGCCCAAGGTGCCACGGCATAGTTGAAGTCGAGGTCAATCTCCGAACCCACGAAGCTGTCGTAAGCCGAGTTCTTGCCGTAACCCTTGCCGCTGCGGCCAGCGCCGGCCTGCGGATAAAATGAATCGTGCGTGTCGGCCAGCCAGAAAACATGATAGTCCAGCGACGCCGTGAGCTTCTTGTGCGGTTTCACCGAAAAGGTCAGGCGCGGGTTGTGGATGTTGCGCCAACTCACAAAATCCATTGTGCCATAGAACTTGTGGTTGGTTGGAAAGAGGTTGTCCAGCGTCTCGCTCTTGCCATCGGAGGCGTTGTGGTCGCCCGTGGAGAAGTTATACTCAAAGCCCAGCCGCGGGGTCGCGAAGACGTTCGCCCAAGTGTAGCCGCTGCCCACGCTGGCGGCCCAGGCATCCTGTTCCCGCCGCTCCCCGTTTTGGACAATGCTCCCGAACTGCTTCACCAACTCGGCGGCGTAATCCCAACCTTTGAGCTTGCCCGGCAGGGATTTCACCCGCCCGCCCACGGAGTAAATATCGCGCGCGGAGGTGCCAGCGGGGCTGCCGGGAGTGACGTTGCGCGCGAGGAAGTAGAGTTGCGTTTCCTGCACCGGAAGCAAAGTCTTCGAGGAGGCATAAAACCCGGAGAACCAGTCGTGGGAATCGTCATTGTTGAATTCGCCATCCACCGGCAGGACCAGATGGCTGACAAACGCATCCAGCCAGAAATTTTTATCTTCGTAGCGCAGCTTCGCCGCATCGAACACGCGGCCTGTGTTGCTCCAATCCGAAGCGCCGATCAGCCGCTCGTCACCGTAAACAAATTCCTGCCGGCCCAACTTGGCCGTGACGGGAAACTCCTTGGCGTTGCCCAAAGTCAAATAGGCCTGTTGCAGATCAAAGCGGTCCTCGCCGGGATTGTGGGAGTCGTCATCGCCCGTAGCGTTGCTGTTGCGCCCCTCGACATAAGCATTGAACCACTTCGCGTTGTAGCCCAAGTGCAATTTCTCCCGCGTCCAGAGGTAATCGTTCTGGTTGTCCGCGCCGCGCTTCTGGAAGTCATTGGCCGGCGCCGCCGGGCTGCCGCCCTCAAACCATTCGTAGCGAATCCGGAACTGGCCACCGAGGTCCCAGGGACTCCATTCGGGAGATTGCGTGCGCAACCAATCATTCAAAGGCCCCGCGCTGACC
>CAIKLQ010000191.1 GCA_903828255.1 uncultured Verrucomicrobiota bacterium | reverse complement strand
CGGAGATCACGGAGTTGAAGCGGCGGCTGGAGCGGCTGGAGCAACTCATCGTGGCGAACAACGGAGGTGGGAAATGAAGTCGCGAGAATTGGTTTTCTGTTTTCTACTTTCTTTCTGCTTTCGGGCTTGGGGGCAGTATTCCGTTGACTTGGTCCACGATAGACGGCGGCGGCGGCACGAGCACCGGCGGCGTTTATTCCGTGAGCGGCACCATCGGCCAACCGGATGCGGGTCCGGCAATGACCGGTGGCAATTATTCATTGACCGGCGGATTCTGGAGCTTGCTCTCCGTGGTGCAAACTCCTGGCGCACCGCTGCTCTCCATCACCCGCACCGCGACGAACACCGTCGCCGTCACCTGGCCGTCGCCTTCGACGGGCTGGACTTTGCAACAAAACACCAACAGCATCAGTTCCGTGAACTGGAGCAACGTGACCTCCACCATTCAAGACAACGGCACGACCAAATCCCTGATCGCCAATCCGCCGACGGGAAACCGTTTCTATCGCTTGCACAATCCATAAACCAAAAAAGGAACCAACTATGAGGCTTGTTCAGAACTATAGGAGACGACTTGAGGAGTCTTTGATTTCCCAATGATTTGAGCCTCGTTACCTCGGCTCCTACAGAGTCTTGAAAGAGCCTCCCATGAAAAATATGAGAATCAAAATAAGCTCCGTCGCAGTGATCGCGTTCAACACTTTCCTGCTGTCGGCCCAAGCCGACCTGGTAGGGCATTGGACTTTCAGTGAAGGCGGCGGGACGAACATTGCCGACAGCTCGGGCCGGGGCAACCACGGCACGCTGGTCAACGCCAAAACGAATACCTGGACCACTGGCATGAGCGGCGGCGCGCTCTACTTCGATGGCCCCACCGGCGCGGGTTCGACCTACGTCACGATCCCAAATGCGCCGTCGCTCGACGCCACGAACGCCATTTCCTTCGCCGCCTGGGTGCGGTGCGATGACGTCGGGCGCGACGGGCCGATCCTGGACAAGGAAGGCGACGGCCAACTGGCCTACTGGTTCGGCACGTTCGGGCCGACGGGTTTCGGAGTTCTGCTGGATGCCGACGGCAATCATCCCTGGACCATCTATGATCGCGATCAAGGGGTCGTGCCGCAGGGGCTGTGGGCGCATCTGGCCAGCACTTGGGATGGCACGACGATCCGACACTATCTCGACGGCGTGTTGCTGGCGGAAACCACGGCGTTCGCCGGGCCGATTAACGCGTCCACGGCGGCGCTGATCATTGGCGCGAACGTCCCTTACAACAGCACCGCGTTCAAGGGCGCGCTGGCCGATCTGCGGATTTACAACCACGCGCTCACCGCCGCCGAGGTGCGCGCCGTGGTCGGCACGCCGCGGCTGCGGGTCGGATACTGGTCGTTGGACGAAGGCGGCGGCACCAACATCTGGGACCAGTCCACCCAGACGAATCACGGCACGTTGATCAACCTACAAACAAACACATGGACGACGGGTATCCGGGGCAGCGCGCTGTACTTTGGCGGCATCGTCGGGGAGAATTCGACCTATGTTGCCATCCCGGACGCACCCTCGTTGCGCATCGCCGGGGACATTTCCTTTGCCGCCTGGGTGCGGTGCGATGACATCTACCGGGACGCGCCGATCCTGGCGAAGGAAGGCGACGGCCATCTGAGTTATTGGTTCGGCGCCTATGGTCTGAACAACGAAGGCGCCGGCCCCGGCAACTTCGGCATGTTGCTCGACGCGGACGGCAACCAGACGTGGACGATGTATGACCGCAATCAGGGCGCGATTCCTCAAGGCCAATGGGTGCATCTGGCCAGCGTCCGGGAGGGAACGACCATCCAGCATTACCTGAACGGGGAATCGCTGGGAGCGACCGGCGGAACCTTCACCGGGCCGATCCATATCACGGACGCGTTTCTGGCGATTGGAGTAAATTCGCTCTACAACTTTGCGGCCAACCACACCGCTTTCAAGGGCGTCGTGGACGAGGTTTGTCTCTACAACTACGCGCTCAGCGCCGGGGAAATTCGCGCGCTGTATCTCACGCTGGCCTTCCAAATCACCGCCGTCGCGCGTGAAGGCAGCGGTCTGCGGCTGACCTGGGCCTGCGCGCCGGGGCGCAGCTACGTGGTGCAGACCAACGCGCCGATCAACCCCGGCGGCTTCGCGGATTTGACGGCGCCGATTGCCGTGCCGGCAGATTTTTCTGGCACCACCACCAACTTTCTGCACAGCGGCGCGCTGACCAACTCAGCGTCACGGTTTTACCGCATCAAACTCCTGCCATGAAGTGAACGAGCCAAAGTCCGCGCGGCAGGCCGCCCAGCGGCAACTGGTCCTCCCGATTACAGAAACCCTGAACCCAACCGAAACGACCCCATGAATCCAACCCCCAAGCAAACCATGAAACCCAAACAAACCCTTTTCCTTCCGGCGCTAACCGGAACAACGGGCCATAGACGACCGACGCAGGTACCACCAACAGCAGAAGCGCCGCACGGGCTAGTTCCGCTCGTCCGCCCCCTGTCGGCTGGAATCCGGCAAGGGTAGGATTAGCAATCCCTGCGATCAACCCACACTTCCATTCCAACGCACCCAAATAGCGGTGACGTCGGGAAGCGGTGTGGCAAAGACAGCCCACCACAGGACCTCCTTTGCGGTACACAATTCAGAGTTCAATTCCTCTCCGGGGTCTGCGGTAGCAAAGCTACGGCTTCCACCGTATCCCCATACCGTGGGACATCGGTGGGGAGGGGGCCGAGGCGGCGACAGCCCCGCGCACAGGCCCTCCTATGCATTACATAATCCCGAGTGTCGCACTGTTGTATCGGAGCAACCCTGTATTCAAGGATCATAACGGAGCTAATGTGGTCGGTTTGCCTGATGTTGCTGGTGGAAATCGTGCTGACTTCCAGCAACCTTAGATTTGCAACGATAAGGTATTGGTTCTACCGTTGTAACTCTCACAAATCCCGATTCGGAAAGCCGAAGCCGCCCACCCCCTGCTACTCGGTAGGCCAAGGCGGACCGTACGAAAGCCGAGGCGGAACAGAAACGCCTGGCGGACGCAGCCGAGCAGCAGCGGCAGCAGGTAGAGTTGGCGCGCAAAGAAACGGAGCGGCTGACCGCCACGCTGGAGAAGCAGCCATATCCGACGCTGGGTCAACCTTATGAGAACAGCCTAGCGATGAAGTTCGTGCCGGTGGCAGGGACGGAGGTGTTGTTTGGGGTGTGGGATGTGCGGGTGCGGGATTTCGAGGCGTTTGTGCAGGCGACCGGCCATGAGGCGACCACCGGGATGTATTCGCTACGGAGCGATGGGTGGAAGCAGCGCGGGGACAAGTGGAAAAGTCCTGGCTTCACCCAGGGGCCGACGCACCCGGTCTGCGGGGTGAGTTGGGACGATGCGAAAGCGTTCTGTGAATGGCTGACGAAACAGGAGCGGGTGGCGGGGAAACTGAGCGCCAGCCAGAGCTATCGTTTGCCGATGGACTGGGAATGGAGTGTGGCGGTGGGCTTGAGCGAGAGCCGGGATGGGACGCCGAAAGACAAAGACATGAAGATCAAGGACGTTTATCCGTGGGGAACAAAATGGCCGCCACCGCCGGGGGCGAGGAACTACGCGGGGAGCGAAGCGGCGGACGGGAACTGGCCGAGCGACTGGAAGCCGATCGAGGGCTACCGGGATGGCCACCCGCGAACCTCGCCGGTGGGGAGTTTCAAGGCGAACCGGTTTGGCCTCTATGATATGGGTGGGAACGTGTGGCAGTGGTGTGAGGATTGGTATGACAGCGCACAGAAATCCCGCGGGTTGCGTGGGGCGTCGTGGTACGACTTCGTACCTGAGTGCTTGTTGTCTTCGTCTCGCTACTACGGTCCGCCCGACTTCCGTTTCGACGGCTTCGGTTTCCGTTGTGTGTTGGTGGTTGGCGGTTCGGCTCGTTAGCTGACATGCTTACCCTTTTTTCTTTTACTTTTTTACCCTTTTCCGGCACGCGTAGCGCGCCGGAAATATTTTTCAGCCGTACGGCCCGGTGGCCGTCATACTGGAAGTGGCTGGCCCAGTGGGGATTGGGTTTTGCGAGCGCTTGGTAGCGTGCCGGTCAAGCCGGAATCACCTGCTGGAGGAGACGCCCGGCATCCACCATGTCTTGTTGGATTTGCAGCCGTCGAAAACGGAGGTCTGCGGATTCTCCCGCTGTCAATGGTCCAAGCACAAAGCTGGCAGCGCGGGCAGGAGCGGAAGATTGCTCGTCGCGGAAATGCTGATTGAGACAGGCCACAGCGTCGGCGCACGCGGGATTGCCAGCCCGGACTTCCGCGCCAACCGCGCTGGCGGCGGCCTGCGTACCGTGGTCGTAATGGAGCAGGGTGTACAGGATGTCGAAGGCGTCCTTGGGTGCTTGGCGGCGGGCGAAGGCGCGGAGTTTCATCGCGAGAAACGGCCCGGCTTCGCACACGCGGACGGTGAGGGCTTGAGGTGCGCCGTAAAGGTCAACGCCCTTTACCACGACGTTGCGCACCGAGGCCAGGGCGCGGTTGATGCCGGGCAGGATGTTGGCGGGCACGTCGTCCACCATCGCGGTGCCCTGAATGGCGGGCGGGCGTTCGGTGAGGAAGTCCACCGGGATAGTGAAATCGCCGACCTGCTTTACAAAGCGCGGGCCACCGAACTCATCTTTCGATAATTGAAATCCCTGAGCCTGAAGGTCCATCTGAAGGCTACCGTATTGGCCGAGGGATGCACCCAAGGCGATGCAAAGATCGGCATCCAGCGTCACCGGACGGGGCAGCGCGCGCGGCGAGGAAAGGTCGCCGCACAGGTATTTGGGGACCAGCCCGCCCACGAGGACGAGGTCGCGGTGCCACGAGCCAAGTCCCGCCCAGACGGTCAAGAACCCGCTTTCAGTGCTGGCTACGCCGAGGGGATTGTATTGGCTGTAAGTCTCGTATTTCATGGCCGACAGAAGCCTTCCCAATGGCGCAAGGCGGCCGCCTGATCCGGCCCGCGCAACCCGGTGTGTTGCAGGTCGAGATAGATTTGGGCATCGCTGGCGAGCGGCAAAGCCTGAACTTGCTGCGTTTCCAGAAACACGCCGGCATCCTCTGGAACAAAGAGACACACCTTGCCTGCCTCGTTGACAGAGCGGGAGCCGTGGATTTGCGACCTGGACGTCACGATCAAACCGCTTTACGGCCATCAGGAAGGGGCGGAGGTGGGTTACAACCCGCACAAGGTCGGCCGGCCGGCGCATGCCTATCACACCTTTTTCGTCTCCCGCTTGCG
>CAIKLQ010000190.1 GCA_903828255.1 uncultured Verrucomicrobiota bacterium | reverse complement strand
TCCCGCTTGACCAGCCGCAACTCGCACGCGAGCGGGACGCCGGTGGCAAAGAGTTGTCTGCGGAGCCGGGCGAAGGTGCTCTGGTCTTCATTGAAGAAGAAGCGGGCCAGCGGCTGCTGGAGCAGTGTGTCCCGCGTCATGTCTAGCAGCGTGGTGGCGGTGAGGTTGACTTCGAGGATCCGCCCCGGCTCGTTCAAGGTGAAATAGCCCACTGGCGCCAGATTGTAGAAATCGAAATACCGCGCCCGCGCCTCCTCCAGCTCCGCTTGCGCCCGGCGCAGTTCCTCGTTCTGCATCTCCAGTTCGATCTGATGGGTCTGTAATTCCTGGATGAGTCGCGCGGCAACTTCCTTGGGCTGGCTTGCGCCGTCGAGGACTGGGTGGTTAGCTGGGGTTTTCACATGCGGGCGTCAGGGTTGCGAGTCCATTGAGGGGAATGAGTCCCGATGCAGGAGCCTCCGGCGCGGCGCGCACACTCCAAGACCTGGCGGCGATGCGGAGGGTTCATGCTTGGGCTAACTCTCCAGTATAGGGTTGCGGTTTGGCGACCGGGGCCACGCCCGGCCGGCGCCATGGTTAGCGCGGTTTGGGGTGGCTTGACATGCGCTAGGTTTCCGGCGCGGCATCCAGGCGATCCCGGATGATGCGGCCGAGTTGGGTCGAGCTGTAAGGCTTCCTCAGAAAGTTCACGCCTTCGCGGAGGCTCAGGCCGCGGCCGGCCACCCCGCCGGGATAGCCACTGATGTAAACCACTTTCAGCCCCGGCTTCTGCGCCAGTAATTGTTCGGCCAATTGGCCTCCGGATATCCCTTCGGGCATGATGACATCCGTCAGCAACAGGGCCACTTCCGCACGGTGTTGCGGCCAGAGTTCGAGTGCCGCCAGGCCGGTGGAAACTTCGAGCACCCGGTAGCCGAAGTCGCGCAAAATGCGGCAGGTGAGCCGGCGCAAGGCGGGTTCATCCTCGACCATCAAAATGGTTTCGGTCCCGCCGCGCACCAATCCCGGTTCCTGGCTGGCAGGGGACGCCAGGGCGGCATCCGACCGCCGGGGCAGGTAGATGTGGAAGGTCGTACCTTGGCCGGGCGCGCTTTCCACTTCGATCCAGCCGTGGTGTTGCTCGATGATGCCATGCACCGTGGCCAAGCCCAGCCCGGTGCCTTTGTCCACATCTTTGGTGGTGAAGAAGGGTTCAAAAATGCGGGGCAGGATTTCCGGCGGAATGCCGCAGCCGGTGTCGCGCACGCTCAGGCGGATGAATTCGCCGGGCCGGGCCGCGAGGTGGCGGGCGGTGGTGGCATCTAAATGGACGGGCGCGACCGTGATCACGATTTCGCCGCCCTCGGGCATGGCCGCGCGGGCATTGACCACGAGGTTTAACACCACCAGTTCGAGGCCGCTGGGATCCGCCTGCACCGGCGCGCCTTCCGGCCAGAGCTGGGTTTCCAGCACAAAGTCCTCGCCGATGATGCGGTGCAGCATCTTGTTCATGCCGGAAACGATTTCGTTCAAATCCACCGCCCGGGCGTAGTGCGTGTCGCGGCGGCTGAAGGACAGCAACTGGCGGGTGAGGGTGGCGGCGCGTTCCCCATTAAGCCGAATTTCTTCGAGCGATGCGGCTTGGTTTTCCGACAAGTCGCCTAGGGCCACCAATTCGGCATTGCCGAGGATGACATTGAGCAGGTTGTTGAAATCATGCGCCACGCCGCCCGCCAACTGGCCGAAGGCTTCCATCTTCTGCGACTGCCGGTATTGATCTTCGAGTTTTTTCCGAGCCGTGATGTCTTGCTTGACGGCAATGAAATGTGTGATCCCCCCGCGCTCATCATGCAGCGGAGTGATTGTCTGCTCTTCGTGGTAAAGCTCGCCATTCTTGCGGCGGTTGATGTTTTCGCCCTGCCAGACTTGGCCGGCGAGGATGGTGTCCCACAGATTCCGGTAAAACTCCTGGGATTGCTTGCCCGACTTGAGCAAGTTGAGCCGCTTGCCCACCGCTTCCTCGAACGGGTAGCCGGTCAACTTGCTAAACGCGCCGTTGGCCCACTCAATCCGACCCGCGAGGTCGGTGATGACAATGGCATTGGCGGCGGCTTCCAGGGCGGCGCTCTCCAGGCGGAGCAGAGCTTCCGCCTGCTGCCGCGCGGTGATGTCCGTGAACGTCACCACCGCGCCCGCAATCCGGTCCTGTTCAAAGATGGGCCGGGCCGCATATTCGACGGGGAAGCAGGTGCCATCCTTGCGCCAGAACACCTCATTGGCCGCGCGATGCAACGTGCCATCCTGACAGGTGGCGAGGATCGGACACTCATCCTCGGGATAGGGGCGGCCGTCCGGTTTGGTATGGTGCCACAGGCTGTGGCTGTGCCGCCCGATCAACTCCTCGACCGGGTAACCCAACATCTCGGCGGCGGCTGGATTGACGAAGGTGTGATGCCCTTGAAAATCCAACCCCATGATGCCTTCCGCCGCCGCGCTGAGGATGAGTTCATTTTGCTGATGGAGCCGGGCGAGATATTCTTCCGCCGCTTTGCGGGCGGTGATGTCGCGCGCGATGAACTGCACGGCGGGGCGCCCGCGGTAGCTGATCGGAGCGGCGTCAACTTCCGCCATGAAGCTCGCTCCATCCCGGCGCAGGTAACGAACTTCGGCCGGGTAAACGTCCAGTTCTCCCGCCTGCCGACGGCGGACCCGGTCGCTGGCGGCGGCTTGATCGTCCGGATGGATAATCTCTGTGAAGTCCCGCTCGGTCAATTCCTCGGGGCGGGTGGCGCCAAACATTCGGACGCCCGTCCGATTGATGAACGCCAGTTTCCGGTCCTGATAAATTCCAATGGCGTCGGGCGAATCCTCCACCAGCCTCCGGTAGCGATCTTCACTTGCGCGCAACGTCGCCTCGGCTTGCTTGCGCACGGTGATGTCGCGCAGGAACGCCACCGTCCGGCCGCTGGCGATCTGGTACTGGACGCTTAATTCCACATCGAACTCGCCCCCATCCTTGCGGCGATGCCGCATCTCGAAACGATCCTCACCCTTCGTCACGAGGCAGTGGATCCGCTCGGCGACCCGCTCCAAATCTTCGCTCGCTTCGAGATCCGCTACCCGCAGGGACAGCAGTTCCGCTTCCGCGTAGCCGCTCATGCGGCAATAAGCTTCATTGACTTCGAGCAAGCGCCCTTGCGCGTCCGCCATCCAGAATCCGTCCATGGCGGTATGGAGGAGCGCGCGATGCTGTTCCGCGCTTTCCTGCATCGCCGCTTCCGCCTGCTGGCGCGCGGTGATGTTCTGGCTCAACCCCATCAACCGCACAACTTTGTGCTGATCGTCCGTGAGCGGCACAAACGCCGATTGGAAGCACTCCCCGTTGGCCGCCACGAATTCAAACTCCGAAGCCTGGCCGGCAAAGGCCCGGTGCATCAACTCGCCGATGCGCTCGCGTTCCGCCGCCGCCACGATCGGCAGATAAGCCTGGCCGCGGATGGTCGCTTCGTCCGCCACGCCCATCATCTTCAGACCCGCAGAATTCATGCTCGTCAAGCAACCGTTTAGGTCAATTTCATGGATGCAGAAGGGGGAGCTTTCCACTAATAGACGGTGTCGCTTCTCGCTCGCCCGCAAGGTCGCTTCCACCCGCTGCTGGTCTTCCAAGGAACTAAGCATCGTCGCGCGGGAACGCTCGGTCTGCGCGAGGCTCTCGCGGAGTTTCTGTTCCACCTCCTGGCGCTTGACGATCTCGGAATGGAGTTGCTCGTAGCCCGCTTGCGCCATGGTCTCCGCCTGCTTGCGCGCGGTGATGTCGCTCAGCACGACGCGCAGCCCCGGTGGGCCGGCGGCCTCCGGGACGACGGCGACCACCAACTGCGCCCAGAATTGCGGGCCGGCGGGCGGCGTCATCCGCAACTCGCAAGTCTGCGGCTGCCCGGTGGCCAAGAGCTGTTTGCGGAGGAGGTAGAAAATGTCCGCGTCTTCCTTGAGGATGAAGCGGGAGAACGGCTGGGCGACCAGCGCGCCGCGGGCCACGCCGAGCCGGGTGGCGAGGGTGAGGTTGGCTTCGACGATCAGCCCCGGTTCGCTGACCGTGCAATAGCCCATCGGCGCCAAGTCATAGAGGTCGAAATAGCGCGCGCGCGAAGCATCGAGTTCCGCTTGTGCCCGGCGCAACTCCTCGTTCTGCAGCTCCAGTTCGATCTGATGCACCTGCAGTTCCTGCAACATCGCCTGCGTGGCTTCGGGCGACAGCGCCACCAGGCGCTCCGGTAGCGCGGCGGCTTGGTCTAGGAAGACGGCTTCGGCGCGCTGGCGGAGGGTGGCGGCGGCGGCCGGGGCGCGGACCACCGAGTCCGCGAGTTCCGCAGTTGGGTTTGGCGCGGCGGCGAGCGGGTCAGTCTTGGTCTCCATCACATGCCTGGGTTAATCAGCTTTTGGGCGGCGTTGCGTCCGGCGGGATGGCCGCGCCCGCGGTCCCGTTTTCGTCCTGGCCCAGCAGGGCAGGGGACATGAGTTGGCGCACGACTTTGTTCAATGCCTGAAACGAATAAGGCTTGTGCAGAAACGCCTGAGGTTCCTCGGGGTAGCCTATTTCCATCACCTGGGATTCATCGAAGCCGCTGGTGAAGATAACGGGCAGGCCGGGCACGAGTTGCCGCAAAGCTGCCAAGGTTCCCCAGCCGTCCAGCCCGGGCATCGTCACGTCGCAGAGCACGCAACCGATTTCGTCCCGGTGCTGCTGGCACAGCGCCACCGCGGCGTGGCCGTCCGCCGCCGTAAGCACGGAGAAACCAAAATGTTTCAGCCCGCTGGTCACCAGGCGGAGCACCGCCGGTTCGTCATCCACCACCAGCACCGTGTTGCGGACGCCGGTTGCGGAGGCGGCGGGCGGCGGCGTGGCGCCGGCCGGATCCGGGGCTGGTGGGGCCACGTTCGGCTGGGGTACTGATTTGGTTTCCATAAGCGGCTGCTGGCAACGTGCCGGATTATTTCAAGAGTTACCTAGATAAGACCGTTTTCGATTCATGTCGAGAAATTTGCACGGCGGGTCGCAAGCAATTCGCATTTTGGCGGAGCGCGGCTGGGTCGAACACAACCTCGCCGCGCTCCGGGCCAGAATGAGAATTGCTTGCCGGGTGGGGCTCAATCTTGTGGGTAAGGCAGCGCGAAAGTTGGAGGTCGAAGCTGCCCGTGAACCGGGTAGCGCGGACAAGAATGTCGGTGCTACATTTCTCGGTTACAGGTCCTGCTGCGCGATTTTGAAATCGTGGCGGCGCTCCCGGAGACTCGTAGCCGCGGACGTGAGACCGCGCCAGATTCTCGCGCAAGAAGGCCGTTCCAACTCGCGTCGGCGGCTACGGTTTCGGGGTGCAAAGCGCGGAGTTCCTTTGCGGAGGAGTCGCACCCACTTCGAATCACTAATCACATCCGGGCACCGTTCCTGGCAAAGTTTGGATTGAGGCGACCGGGCCGGGTCGGTATCGTCGGCGCATGAATTCTTGCGACGGGTTTTCAGGTGCGGTGTTGATCGCCTTGGCGGACGGCCAGGCGATTTACTGGAATGAAACTGCGGCGGCAGAATTCGGCTGGCCGGGGATTGCCGCACGCAGTCTCGCAGCGCTAGGCCAGACGACGGTCGCGAGCGAGGTGCCCAGCGAAATCCAATTCGAGGGGTCCCCGGGCTTGGACGCTGATGCTCAACTTGTGAAAGTAATTTTCCGCAGCGGAAAGACGGCTTTGTTGGAATCACGGGTGATGCGATTGCGGGATGCCGCTGGTGGCGCGGGCGGGTATTTGTATCTGCTGCACCGGGCAAATAGTGGGGCCGCGGCCCGCGCCGAGTCTGGGGACTTGGCGACCGCCAAACCCGGGGTGAGCGAGCGGAAAGTCCTGCACCAGTTGAACAATGTTTTCGCCAGCATTCATTCGAGCCTCGATCTGGCGCTGGGCGTGCCGGAGCCCGCCGAGCGTGGGACTTTTCTCCAGCAGGCGCAGGAAAGTGCCCGCCGGGGAGCGATGATTATCAATGAGCTTCAGTTGCGGGAAATGGAAGTTCCGGGGGCGGCGGCGACCCACTCCGGCAACGTCCAGCCCTACGCGGCTGGGCCCGCAGTCGCGGACGACGATGCGCTCCCCGTAACCCTCGAAGGCACGGAGCGGCTGCTGCTGGCGGAGGACGAAAAATCAATGCGGGCGCTGATTCGGGCGGTTTTGGCGTATCGCGGTTATACGGTGATCGAAGCGGTGGACGGCAAGGAAGCGGTGGAAAAATTCGTTGCGGATGGACCGTTCGATCTCGTGCTGGTGGACATGGAATTGCCGAAGTTGGTGGGGACGGAAGTGCTCCGGCACATTCGCGCCAAGAATCCCGCAGTCCGGGTGCTGGCTTTGAGTGGGAGTCTGTTCGGAGCCGAGGAAAGAACCTTGCCCCCGGTCAACCGCTTCAACGGATTCCTCAACAAACCGTTTCGCAATATCGAACTGCTGAAGTTGGTCCGCCGGATTTTGGACCACCCCGCTGCAACTTGATCGCCCGGCAGCGCCGGGACCGATTCAGGAGTAGGAATGCCACCGGGGAGAGTGGACTTCCCCGTAGGTTCGCCGCACGCTGCGGAGATTGCGCACCGCCTCGTTCACGCACGCGGATTCGGCTTGGCGGCTCTGTTGTTTGGCGGTGATGGCGTCGCGGTTGCGGTTTTCGAGCGCGATCAACTCGGTGACGAGGGCCTTTAATTTGTCATCGGCCGCGGCCCCGACGGGCTTGCGAGCGCAAGTGATCGCTTCCTGAAGCTGTTCCTTGCGTTGTTGCTGCGCGGCAACTTCCGGCCAATCGTCGTTCAAGATGGCCTGGGCCTCAAGTTTGGTCAGGCGGTGCCACTCGGCGAGAACGCCCGTCAAATCGGAGGTGCTATTCATGCGGGCGGGGCTTCAGTAAGCGGCGTCCAGCGAGGCGTAAGCTGCCGGTTGCCGCTGGTAGCCGCCCTGTTGCGCCAGCATATCTCGCCACGCATCGCGCAGCGTCGAGAGCCGCTGGATGGCGTCGTGAATTCCCTCCGGCGTTTTGTCCGCGTTGCTGTCCGTGAGCCGGTCGTGCATGTAGTTGTAAAGCCCGCGCAGTGTGACCGCCAATTCCCCGCCTTGGTCGAGATCCAGCGAGGCGTCTAACTCGATGAGGATGTCCTGCGCCCGGATGACATTGTTATTGATGGTTTCGTTGAATTCCTTCGGGTCGTCATACTGGAAACCATCGAGGGCGCGTTCGAGGAAGCGGATGGCTCCTTCGTAGAGCATCACGACCAACTGACCGGGCGGAGCGGTCTGCGTGGCGACGGATTTATACGAACGGAATGAGTAGGTAGAGTTCATGTTTCGGTTGTGATAACAGCCAGCCGGGTGCTGGCAAGTTGGTTAGACACTTACTTGGCTGGTTGATCTTGGCCGGTGATATTCGGGCTGATCAGGGCGGAAATCCTTCTGATGAGTTCGAGTGGAGGATACGTTTCCTTTTTGATCAGTTCCAAGGCTTGCGCCACTTTTTCGGTTCTGACCGGCGGCGTTGCCTCCAAGGCGCGACTCAGGGTCATCGCTGCAGTGAAGGATTGTTGGTCGGCTTCAAGGCGGGGGCTTTGAGCCACAATCGGACTCGGAGTCCGCGTGATAGCTGCTGGTTCGTTGTTCTGATTTACTCTCATAATTTCACACTTTTCACTGTGGCAGGCAGTGGTTTCTTTGCCCCTACTATCGGCAGATGTCGCCCCAACTTTAGTCCGAATTTAGGGTTGACCGAAAATGTGTGGTTTTCCTTTCGTCCTCGAAACACAAATGGAAATTCGAGGACGAGCACGAGAACGAGGCGGATGCCCTTCCGGTTCCCGGCCAAGGCAGGCATTAACGCCCGGGCAGGGTATTTACGATGGCGTTGGCCGTGTATTGGCCAAAGCGACGGGGCGACCGCAAGACGGCGGCTCCGTCCGCGGCGGATTCCGGCAAATTCAGTTCCCGGTTGGCAAAGCCGACGGCGGCCGCGGCGACGGCGTTGCCCCCGGCGTCAAACACTTCGTCCACCGCCCACCAGGTCAGGTGTTTTTCACAATCCACCAACCGCGCTTTCCAGCCAACTTGCAACGGCGGATAAGCGCGGAACGTCGTCAGACTGAGGAAAATAATGGCGTCACAACCGGTGGCCTGGCGCAGTCGCTCAAAAAAATCCGCCGGCAACCGGTCATCCGCCGCCCAGTCTGTTCCGCCGGTCAGCACATGCAATTTTTCCGGCGAAACCGGGATCACTTCGAACTTTTTGAGCTTGTGCAACTCGGCCCGGAACTCGGGCTCCAGCGCATCCGCTCCGGCCGCCTGGTTGGAGTCCGTGCGGCTGCGGGGAATGGGGAGGATGGCGACGCGCCGGATCGTGTCCGGCAACACCTCGGCCAGCCGGGTGACATTGACGGGATGGTAAGGCGTGGCCAAGCTCCGGCGAACAGTCGGCGGGACCGAACACCCCGCCAGGAGGATCGTGGTGGTGACGAGCAGGCAAACGATACGGAGCAACACATCCGCATATCGGCGGTTCTTGGCAGGGGCTTTAGCGGGGATATTATTTATCCTTGGTTTGTCGCAGGGCAGGAGATAGAGGTTCTTTCAAACCCCCGCCCGCTGAGGGCTGCGGGCCTACAAATGCTGATTTTGGGCGGCCATCTTGTAGGCCGCGGGCCCTCACGCGGCCTTTGGGTGGGTTTTGAAAGAGCCTCTTGAGTTTTTGAGTTTTGGCTTGGCGGTTCGAGTTTTCAACTGGAACTGCTGTTCAAAGCTTTATGGCCCTGGCTCCGGGGCCGCATCTTCGGACGCAAACTCGGGATAGAGTTCTTTCGTGCGTGCCGGGCAAAGGCTGTGGCGGAAGTCGGCTCCGGTGTGGACCTTGAGATACACTGCCACCTGTTTCCAGAAGCCCTGGTCGTCCCGGATGCGTTTGCAATGGGCGCCGCTCGGCCCGATGTCGCGGAAGGTCTTGATCTGATCGAGCGCGAACCGCAACTCCGCGATCGCGGTGGCCAACGCGACCTAGTTGCGCGGTTTCCCTGTCGTTGATCCGCGTTGGTTCCGGACTGTGAATCTTTCTTGCCGCCGCCGGAATTTGGAATAGCTTTGCCGGGTGACCGCAAAGGCACACAATCAATTTGCGATGGAACTGACGCTTCAACCATTATTGCTGATTCGCGGGGGCTTGCGAAAAGCAAATCCCTGGCCGCAATTTTTCAATTTGTCAGCCGCGTGCCGGTGAGGCGGCAGAGGGCAAAAATGCCGAGGGAACTTTCACTGTATGCCCAAACTCAAAGTTGAACGATTGCAGGAAGGCATGGTGGTGGCCGTGGACGTGCGGAACATGGACCAGATGCTTCTGCTCCCGGCGGGCTGCACTTTGGCCCAAAAGCAGATCGGCATCCTGCAAGCGTGGGGCGTCACGGATGTGGAGGTGGAAGCGACGGATGATTTCGTGGATCGCGATGATCCGCTGACCGAGCTGCCGCCGGAGGAGGTCGTCCGGCTCACGGCGGAAACCAAGGCGCTTTTCTGGCAACTGGACGAAACCTTCCTCGTGGAGATGGAAATCTTCAAACTCGTTCTCCGCCGGGCGGCCCGGCGGCGCCTCGCGGAAAGCGCCCAGCAATGAAACCCACGATTCACGGGCTTGTTCGCGGCATTCCGCGCAGCTTGGGTTCCTACGGGCCGATCATCCGGGAATTGGAGCAGGTGATCAACGATCCGCAGAGCAACCTCCTCAACGTGGGCGAAGTGGTGGAGAAGGACCCGGACCTGACCGTGCGGTTGCTGCGGTTGGGCAATAGCTCGTTCTACGGCTTTCCGACCCGGTTGGAAACCGTGTCCGAGGCGATCAGCCTCATCGGGTTGATGCAAGTGCAGGATTTGCTGTCGGCTTCCAGCGTGATGGAGGTGTTTGCCGGCGTGCCCGAAGAGTTTGTAAGCATGGAATCCTTCTGGCGGCACAGCTTGGCTTGTGGCATCGGCGCGCGGTTGCTGGCGATTGCCCGGCGTCTGCCCAAGCCGGACAAGTTTTTTGTGGCGGGCCTAGTGCATGACCTCGGCCGGTTGGTGTTGTATTCGCAAGCGCCCGAAAGCGCCAAGGAAGTTTTTGAGTGCTACTATTCGGAGCATCAGTTGCTGCGCCAGGCCGAGACCAAGGTACTTTCCTTTGACCACGCCCAGATTGGGGAGGCGCTGTTGCGCGAGTGGCAGTATCCCCTCCAGTTGATCGAAGCCGTGGCTTTTCACCATGCCCCCATGTCCGCACCCTCGCAGGCCACCGGCGCCGCGATCGTCCATCTGGCCGACCATCTCGTCAACGCCTTGCAGTTGGGCAGCTCGGGCGAACGGTTCGTGCCACCGTTGAATCTCAAGGCTTGGGACCACCTGGGTTTTACCAGCGACATGTTGGAATCGGTGATGGCGGCGATTGACGACCAGATTGAAACGGTGCAACAAGTCTTCCTGTCGTCCCGGCCCGTCGGCCCGCACCCATGAGCCCGCCCGGCGATTCGATCTACCCGGATTTCCTGCGCACCGGCCTGGGCCGGCTCCAAAGTTTGCGGGCCGGGCGGGATCTGGGGGCGCTCTTCACCGCGCTCGAACAGTTTCGCCGCGACCTCCAAGCGCAGGAAGACATCCCCGGCATTTTGCAAGTCACGGCCAGTTACGCCGCCGGTTTGGACCTCTGCCACACGCTGGGCTTTTACCTGGTTCAGCCCAAGGAATTCAGCTTTGAACTCGCCCTGTGCGTGCCGGCAACCGCGACCGAATCGCTCCGGCAACTGGTGCAGGAAGAAATCCGGGCGGGGCGTTTTGCCTGGGCCTTGCGCCAAAGCGCGCCGGTGATTTTCGTGCATAAGGAAAGCACGCCGCCCGTGAGCGGCCTGTTTCATTCGCTGGCTTTGGCCAACCGCACCGTCGGCATGTTCTGCGGACTGCTGGCCCACGAGCAGACCCCCGGCCATGACATTGCCACCAGCCTCCTCTCCGTGCTGCTGGGCAACTGCGCGGACGCGTTGGCGGGCGTCCAAAAGACCGCCGCCCTGACCCAGGAAATCAACATGCTCAGCGGGCTGCTGCCGATTTGCGCCTGGTGCAAAAATGTTCGCGACGATGGCGGCTACTGGAAACAGATCGAGAGCTACCTGCAAACGCACACCCAAGCCCGCTTCAGCCACGGCATCTGCCCGGAGTGCATGACCAAGTTGCTGGCGCAGCCTACGGGGCGACCGGCCAATAAAACGCCGGACAGCTCCGCGGGAGGTTGATTAACCGGCTAGTGGCACGGGCGTCTCGCCGGTGCGGTTCGGTTCGCCCGGGCCACTCTACCCAGTTCATACCCGGTTCATGGGAGGGAGCCGCTCTGCCGGACCTCCGGCGAAAACAGGTAAAACCGCCCGATCCCCTTCTTGGCTGGTTCCACAATTTTTCTCAAGTGTTATAGCGTTTCTGTCGTTAGTTGTAACATCTGCAACCGGTCTCGGTTGCCGGCGGCGGGCCACCGCATAGTCCGCCCCCCGGTTGACAGTTGCGCAACGTGAGCTCAACCCAACAAAATTCTTCGGAGCTTCCGGCGGGAAATTCCCCGCTGGCGGCCGGCGCGGGCGATGGCTTCTACCATTGCAGCCATTGTCGCGAAGTGGTTTTGCCCTCGGCGGCGCAGATTGAACTGGCGGAAAACGC
>CAIKLQ010000189.1 GCA_903828255.1 uncultured Verrucomicrobiota bacterium | reverse complement strand
GCCCGCGGAATCGTCGAACACAGTGAAGGTTCCGGTGCAATCGGTGGCCCCGCTGCCGAAGTTGTCGCCGGAACTGCCCCGAGCGGTGGCAAGGCTGATGACAGTGCCATCGGGATGAACGAGTTCGAGGTTGAGATCCGCATCATAAGTGTGATTGAGCCGCACCCGAACGTTCACATCAGCAACCGCGCCGACATTCGTGAGGGTGAGCGGAACTTCCACCGTCGTGTTGTCGGAAATGGTCACGGCTACGCCGCCGCTGCTGTAGTTCGCCGCCGCCGGACTTCCCGCCGCGCCCAAAGTGAACGCATAACTGATCGTGCCCAGATTGGTCGTGCCATCCTGGAGTTGAAAGACTGCGGTGCAAATCCCGCCGCAGGAACCGTTGGCGGTAAACGTAAAGGGGCGGCTCACCGCCGCCCCACCAGCCAGAAGCGCCCCAAAGGTCTGCGCGGAACTGGGAGCCGTCACCCCGTTGGTGACCAGCAAGGTGGCGACCAGATTGGCGGTGCCGCTGACGCCGACGTTTTTCAAACCAAAGTTAACGGTGACGACTTCCCCGGGATCAATCGCCCCGTTGCCGGGGGCGCAACTTTCCGCCGCCAGCGTGTTGGTGTCGAAACTGATCATGGCTCCTTCTGTGCCAACGCCAAAGGTCATCGTGGTCCCGCTGGCGCTGAAGTGATGAAAGTTAGGGCCGGACGACGCCCCGTCCCACCAGCGCGCGCTGGGAGCGTTGGTATCGCTAAACCGATTCGCGTAGCCGGTGGCGGTGTTGCCGAGGAAGTAGAGGTCTTTGGAATCGCCGGAGTTGAGATATTTTTGAAAGTGCCACAGGTTGTCGGCCTGGATCAGGGAGACCTCGTAGTTCGTGTGGATGGTATTGAAGTTGGTGTTTTGGTAGTCTTTGTTCCCCAACTCATCAACATGCCAGATCGCGATCCCGGAAGCCGGCAGGTTGGCGTCGCGCCCGGCCTTTTGGCGGTTCTCCACGAGATAGTATTCGGTGGACGAAGTCGGCTTGGCGTACCGGTAGAACGTGTTGAAGCCGGCCCCAGACGCGCTCACGGAAGCCGTGAGATTGGAACTGCTGGTCAAACTCACGGTGGTCGCCCAACCGGCGGCTCGTTTGAGGTAGGCGCAAATTTGCACCGGGTTGCCGCCGGAACCGCCATAACCCATCAGGCAAAAAATCCCGGCTCCGCCGTAAGAATCGTAGCCATAATCGTAGATGTCCGGGAAGCCGCAGAGCATGTGTCCATTTTCGTGACAGAAGGTGCCCAACGCCAGCGAGGTGCCGATGTTCGTGATTTGGTATTTATAGACCTTTTTCCCGTTGCCAAGATCCAGCCCGCTGGCCAACACCCACGAGTGCGGCCACAAGCCAAAAGACCAGACCCCGCTGTTGTTCCCGGCGAAGAAAACGTTACAGGCCAACACCTGGCTGCTGGCATCCACCGTAAGGTTGCTGAAAGTCGGCAGGATGGTCGTGGTGTAATTCGACAGAGCCTTCATGGCATTGATCGCGGCGGTGATGAGCGCCCGCCCTTCCGCTCCGCAATCAATCGTGGTGTCGTTGTAGTTCGTCTTGGGCAGCGGCACCCGGATGTAGAGCGTGACCACGTTGCTGTAGGTGAGCTGGTTGTTCGAATTGTCGAGGTAGTATTTCTTCACCGAGCCGTTGTTCCCGTAGCCGGTGTAACTGTCGCCATTGGAAAAATTGAGGATTTCCGCCTGCGGGATGGTTCCCACATCATCACTGAAATCTATCAGCAAGGTCAGCCCGAGCTTCACTCCGGTGGTGGTGAACGAGGGCGGAGACAATTGTGGGCCGTCCTTCGCGGCCAGGTCAGCCAGTTGCCGTTCCGCCTTCAGCTCGCTCCACCGCTGACTGACGCCCATCACCTGATCCCAGTTCGCAAACCGCTGCGCCACCTGTTGCCGAACGGCCTCGGGATTGATCCGCAGATGTTGCTTCAACCCCAAGGCCACTGGATTGCCGTGCCCCACGGCGACCCCGGTGGAGAGGAGTTGATCGCCGGCGGGGGACAACTGCGCGTATTCATAGGCTTGGGTCGGCTGGTGGAACACCACGGTGTAACCGTCCAGCGTCTCAAAGACCGCATAAAATTCATCGCCCTGGCCCCACAACACAATCGCCGTGCCGTCCGGCTGCGTGAACGGAATCTGGTTGGCGAACGGCGATGCCCAAGCCGTCAGCGCGCCCAGAATCAGCAGCGCAAGGATGCCGCCTGGCATGAAGCGAGGGAGCCGAGCTTTGATCCTAACCGGCGGATTGTCTGCTCCGTTCCCACCGTCGCACCCGGCCCCGGCGTTGGGCTCAAGAATACTCACCGCCGCCCTCCCGGGGCTTTCGCGAAAACCAAATCTCCCGAGTACATGATGTTTTTCCCACAACTGGTGAAAACGCGACCGCGGCTTCCCCCGGCGGGTAGCATTGACAACCGAATCCTTCGTCATGGTGGAATGGAAGCAATTGGCAGACCGTCGGGCCGCTTGCCGGACACGGTCGCGAGAAGATTTATGGAGGAAACCCCCGCCCGGTTCCAACAAAAGTAGCGACGAGAGCCCTGACCATCTCATTGCAGCAGTTTCCGGCCAGTTCCCCGCTACTCCGCCAAGTCCACCGCGCGCCACAAGTACCAGGACGCTGTGGTGCGATAGGGCCGCCATTTCTCGCCGTGCGCGAGTAGTTCTTTTGGCGAGGGCAGTTCCTTCAGACCGTAGGTGAGGGCGAAGCCTTTGCGCACGCCGAAGTCGGTCGCGGGCAGCACGTCTTCGCGACCCAGCGTGAACATCAAGAGCATTTCCACCGTCCACGGCCCGACGCCGCGCACGGTGGTGATCCGCGCGATGATTTCTTCGTTGGACAACTTGGCAATGGCCCGCGAGTCGGGCACCACGCCTTCGAGAGTCTTGGCGGCGATGTCTTTGAAGGCGGCGGTCTTGTTGCGCGACAAACCCGCGCCCCGCAGTTTCTCGTCCGGCGTGGCGAGCAAATCTTCCGGCGTCGGAAATTTCTTCCGCGGGTAGAGCGCCAGCACGCGGCCTAAAATAGTTTCCGCCGCCGTGCCGTTGAGTTGCTGATACGTCACGGAGCGCACGAGTGCTTGGAAGGGAGGGCGTTTGCGCTCGGGATCGAGGCGGCACGGGCCGACTTTCTTGATGAGCCGGGCGAGGGTTTTGTCGGAGCGGATGAGATGTTGGACGGCGGCTTCGTTCATGTGGGGCAGCTCAAGATTTTGGGGTCCCGAAGCGAACGAAGAACCCGCCACCTCGGGGAAAACCGGAGCCGGGATTAAACGCCGCGAGGCGCGGAGAGGAAACGGGTGAAAAACACCAAAGAGTGAATCCCGCTTTGGCGGCAAATCTCTGCGCTTCGCTGCGGCCTCCGCGGCTCTGCGTTACGCCCATCCCGATTTCAACGCCAGGCTCCCGGTGGCCTTGGGGAGCCCCCGTGCGCGAAAGGGTTTTCACCGTTTCCGCGCGAATGATGAGCCACGCGCGGCCAAACTTTTTCAGATAAAGCTTCATCTCTTGCACAAAGAAATCGCGATCGCCGGGAACGGTGGCCCGCACGATGAGATCTACCGTCGCGGTCTGCTGGTCGGACGCGACGGTTACGAACGCGTCCAGAAACTCGACCTGTAGCGCGGGCCCTAGCCCGCGCGCGACGCCTGCGGCCCGCAGGAGGTCGTCCCGGCCGGAAAGCGACTGGGGGCCGACACCGGGCGATTCAAATTTCACCTCCGCGTCCGGACTAAAACACTTGGCGAACCCAGCCATGTTGCTCAACTGATCCATCGGGCCTTCGTTGGCCTGGAACGACGCGGCGCGGGCGGTCTTGGCTAGGTGCTGGCGGATGGCTTTTTCCGGGCTGGGAAAAATGACCGACCAAAGCCAGCCCCCCAGCACGACCAACCCGAGCCAGAGGATCAAGCGCCGGCTGAGTTTCATAGCAGGACTTTGCCCACGATACGCGCAAGTGAGTAGGCCCCTCTGGTGTGGTCCTCCATCCGCATCGAGCGATTGTCGCCAACGAGGAAATACTGATCCGCGCCCAGTTTTAAGGGTTCGCGCTCCCAATGGCAGGAAAACTTCTGGTAGGGTTCGTCAACTACCTGGCCGTCCACGAACAGCCGGCCGCCGGAAAACGCAATGGTTTCGCCGGGCAAACCCACCACCCGTTTCATGTACATCAGGCTCGGTCGGAAGAGGCGGCGAAACTGCACCCGGACGTGGCAGAGATCGTTGAGCAACTCCCGGGCGGAATACTCGTCGCCCGAGATGCGGATGGTCACTACGTCGCCGCGGCGCGGTTCGTGCCGGAGATAGGCGAAACGATAGACCAAATTGACGCTGCCCGTCCGGTAAGTCGGCAACATGCTGGGGCCGTCAACCCGGACCGGCAGCAGGATAAAGCCAAACCCGAGGAACCCCCCCAGCGCGAGCACCACAACCCGCACCAACGTAAACTTGGGTCGCCGCCCAATGAGCACGATGCTCAGCCAGCGGGGCAGGAAAGGCTTTTTCACCTCGTCGGTCATGCGTCGAACATCTTTCAATTTTTCCGCGAACGGAAAAGTGCGCGGAGTTTGCGCGGGACGCAAGCGCGGATTGAAGCCGTGCCGATTGCCGCCCCGGAATCTGCCGGGGGTCTCCGAGGGTGCGGCCCGGAGCGCGCCGCCAGCCCTCAAAGAGTTTCTGGCCCGGGCCGAATTGACGGCGGAGGTTCCGCCTGCGCTTGAGGAGCGACTTGGCTAAGCTCGCAACGCCCGGTAACCACCCCCGGCCCACCTCCGAAACCAAACTGACTGCCGCGAGGCCCTCGACCGCGTGGGGGGGGGCAACGGCACGAGGCCACGGCCTGAGAGCCGGTTTGAAAACTCCAAACCCGGTCGTAGCAGCCGACGTGAGGAGGCTCGAACCTCTTGGTTTTTCGGACCCGAACAACCGGAACGGTCAAAATTTAGAGCCTCCTTACGGCGGCTGCTACTTTCAAAACAGGTTCCCAGCCTGCTGATTGTTTCGCGCCCGCTACCTTCACTCCTTCAACAGCCACACTTCGCTGACGCGGGATTGCTGCCGCCAGTTCAAGTGGGCCTCGTCGGTCGGCAAGTCAAAGGTCAACTTTAGCTTGCCGTCCTTGATCAAGTTCGCGGGCACGGGGAACTCTTTGAACTCGCCAATCTCGGGCTTGGTTTCCCGGGTAGGGGTCAGCAGTTGGCCGTTGGCGCGCAGTTTCGCTTGGCCATAACCGGTCAGCCGCACGCGATATTTAGCCTGCGCATCAAGCTGGTGATAGGCCAGGCCCAGCGGCCAATCCATGCTGGTTTGCCAACTCAGGCGTTTGCGACACTGGCCGTCGTCCCACCACCAGAAACCAGGGTTGGGATTCCTTTCCATCATCGGATCGGTGTTGATTCCCTCGCCGCGAATGACGTGGGGCGACTTGGCGATGTTGCCGACTTCATCGTAGCAAGTGCCCGGGCCGGGCGTTTCCCAAGTGCGGATCAACTCCAGGGCTTTGAGCTTGTCGGCTTCCGCGGGCAGTTTGCGGAGGCGGGCGAATTCATCTTCCAGCCACCGCCGGTTGTTGAGCGGGTGGTCCACGAAATCCAGCACCGCGCCGCGTTCATAGCCGCTGGCTTGGTAGAGCGGGACGCTGGTTTGGAGTTTGATGGATTTGAAAAGGTCTGCGCACAAGTCGCCAATGCGCGCACGCCACTCCACTTTGACGGGCGCGGAAGTCGCGCGCTGCAAGTCCGCCAGCGCGGCCTCCATCGCGAGGTCCGCGTTGCCGGCCCCGACTTTTCCCAGCGAAGCGTTCGCGGCCCGTTCCAACTCGGATTCGTAGAAGAGCCGGTGGCGTGTGTAGGCGTCGTAGTAGGCGCGCAACAAGCAAAGCTGCCAGCGCCAGTTATCGCGCAGTTCCGGCGCTTGGCGTTCGAGCTCCTGCCAGAGCGTCAGCGTGGCGTCCACGCCGCCATTGTCGGCCAGCGAACCTTCCCAGTTTTTTTCCAGCGCGAGAATTCCGTCTGCGGCGGACTCGGCGACGGCGGAGCCGAAAAAGCAGCGCGTGTAATCGAGCATCATTTCGCGCGGCTCGGCGGCGGGTTGCCAGCCCAAGCGGCTCCAAACGGTTTTGTTCACGTCGTCATGCACGCCGTCGGAGTACGAGATCGAGCCGGTGGTGTAGGGGCCGAAATAGTTTTGAATCCCCTTGTAAAACTGCGGGCGCGGATTGGCGGATTCGCGGCCGAGGGTGAGGTGAAAGGACGGATCCCACCAGGCGACCGGAAACTGACAGCGCACGGTGTGGGTGATGTCCGGGTAATCGCGCAGGCCGTAACGCAGCGGCAGGCGGGCGCGGGTTTCGGGAATCGGCGGACTACTCGGGCCGGCGACCAGGCCGCCCAGCCAGTCGGGCGTTTTCTCGTTGATCCAAGTGTGAACGAAATCCACCGCCGGTTTCTCGAAGCCCTGCATTGAAAGCCAGATCTTGGCACGCGGATGGTATTTGGCCAGCACCTGCGCCAGGTCCGCCAAATACGCCACCACCAACTCGGGCGCATTATCGCCCGGGTCGCCGCCCGGAAAGAAAATGGCGTCGAAGCGCGGGCAGTCGCGGAACAGCGCCTCATGCTTCGCCAGATGCTCCGCGCGTTTCGCGGCGTCCTTGAGATCGAAATCAGCGGGTGCCCAAATCCAATAATCCATTTCGTAGCGGGCGCAGATTTCGCTGAGCTTGCGGTTCATCACGTCGCGGGGGATTGGCATGTGCGGACTCTTGCGTTCGTCCTGAAACGGGATGCCCTCGATGCTGTTCGCGCCGAACAGCGCCAACTCGCGGATGTACTGCTCGAACTGCGGATCGTCCCAGCCATCGTAGCTGTTGGCCGTGTGGCGATAGCCGAGTTGGTGGCCCCGAATGGGATGCACCGGGGCCGTGGCGACATCAAGTCCAGCGGGGAGACTGGCTTTGCCTTTGGCCCACTCCAATTTGCGCAACAACTCACCCACGCCGAACAATGCGCCGCGCGCGTCCGCCCCCTGAATCCACACCACCCGCGGCGGCGTTCCCTGTGCTTCGAGTACCAGCCGGAATCCTTCGGGGCGAAGTTCCGCCAAGTCTCCGCCCGTGGGGCGTGGCCTGGCCTGGGGCCAACCCGGCGCGCCCGCACCCGATGAAATGGCGATAACCGCGCCGCGCTCCGGCCAACCCGTGCTAACCGGCCAGTTCAAACCGGTGCGCTTTTTGACTTCTTCCACCAGCACGCGCGCCGCCGTTTGTTCAGCTGGCGAAAGCGGGCCCGAACGAATGACGACCGTGGCTTGGGACAAATCCAGCGGCGGCAGCGCGGCGCGACCGGCCGCTGGCAAACCCAAGCCCGAGGCCAGCAGCAGGACGGCAACAGGCCGCGCCCATCGCATTTGAGAAAGGAGCGGAGCCGGTGGGTCAGTCGAAATTGTTTTGGGATTCATTGCGATCACGGCGGTAGTCGAACATCTCGGACGCGGTTGGTCAATGCGGAGTTGGCCATCGTGGCGCAGACCTCCGGCTTGCGGTTGTGCCGGCAAGCCTCTGGCTTGGCGAACCCAGAGTTCTGCCGCGAGCCGGCAACCCGGAGGGTTGCCGCCACAGCCGCAAGCCGGGAGGCTTGCGCCACTACTCCGCCAGGGCCAGCGTCAGCAACGCGATCTCCGCGCGGTGATGGCGGAACAATTCCAAGTCGGTCCAGGTGTGGCCAAGCACGCGGTCGCCGGCGCGCAGAAAATCGCGGCTCTCGACGAACGGTTCATCCGATATTTCCATCACGTCGCGCAACGCGATCTGCAGCGCCTGCTCAGCCTGGCTCACCAATTCGCTCCGCGTGCCGGCCTGGCGATGGCGCTGAATTTGCGCTTCGAGCAGCGTCATGGCGGCAATGTCTTCCATCCCGTCGCGGACGGCTTCCCAGCGCACGCTCGGCACGGGCAACTCGCCGGGATACACGAGGGCGTATTCGTCGTTGATGCCTTTGCCCGCGAACCAGTGGTCCACCTCGGTCGTGCTGTGCGTCCAAAAGCCAATCCCGCTCAACCCGAAGAACTTTGCCCGCCAGGCGTTGGCGCGGTTGTAGCACAGCGGCGACAGCGATTTGACCTGCGAGATGCACTCGTAGGACCAGACGGTCTTGGCCTTCATGATGCGCTGGATGCGCGGGTCGCCGGAGAGCAGACCGGAAACCAGCCGCATGTTCGGCGTCCAGATGTCCACCAGCGGCTCGATGCGCTCGAAGTCTTTCCACGACAAACCGGCCACCGGATCGGTGTAGGTGAGCAGTTTCGGATCGGCTTCGCGAAAGAGTTTTCCGGCGTCCACGAGGATCGCGATGTTTGGGCCGTTGTCCAAGCCCGGCTCGTCCAGCAGGTAGAACGCGTAGTCCGCGTAGCCGCGACCGTGTTCGCGCAAGTGATCGCGCAGGGCGCGGATGTATTCGAGTTCGGCGGGGCGCTTTTCTTCATCGGGCTGCTTCGTCGCGAACTCGATGGGCGGATGGTTCAAGTGGAACAAAATCCTGCCGCGATGCTCGAGGCGATCGAGTTCGGCATCCAACACCGGCCAGTCAATCGTCAGTTTGCCGGCGGCATCCACGCGTCCCGGCGGAACGATCGAGCGCGGAAAAACATTCACGCCGTGCCGCGCCATGTCATCGAGCACCTCCTTGCT
>CAIKLQ010000188.1 GCA_903828255.1 uncultured Verrucomicrobiota bacterium | reverse complement strand
GAAAGGCGACTACGAGGCGATCACTTTCCTCAACAAGTATTTCGTCCGGGTGGATAAGCGGCTGGACGAAGTGCTCCACTTCCACGAACTGGTTCACGTTCTCCAGTGGCGGCATCTGGGGCCGGATCAGTTTCTCGCGGCCTATGCGGTGAGCCACCTGTTGGCCGCCGGGTATGAGCGGAATCTACTCGAAGTCATGGCGTATCATCTCCTGGCGCAGCTCAGTGCCGGCGAACTGAACGGAAACGTGGAGTCGTTGATCCGGGGCCAGATTGACCGGCACAGGCGAAACGCTTGATGGTCGTTTGAGGCGGTGAGCAAAATCCGACCCTCGTGCCTAGACTAAGCAAGACGCCGCGTCGCACCGTGTTCTGTTGATAACTTCGGGGAGTGCAAACTCCCCGAGTGGACTCACGTATCTCAGCATTGATAACCGCAGGAATGAAAGCGTTCCTGTCTCTGACTCGATCCAGAAGGCGGTGAAGATAAGCCGGAATAAAAAATGAAGATTTTCGGAGAGCAGAAGAACTGTGCGCTTGACAGATTTAAGCCATATCAACGACCAAGCTGAGGCGCGGCAGCCTGCGTCCCCGGCAAACCTGTGACTTATGAAACCTGAAAATACTGAGATGCCGTCGCCTCCAGCGACTGTTAGGCGGCATGGGCGATGTCATACTCCCAAAGAATCTGGCCGCGGAACTCCACCCGGACACGTCGTGAGTCTGATGCCCAAGTAACAACAACCTCTGAGTAAAAATCCACGTCGCTATCCTCCGTCTTCTGAGAGGCGACTCGCGGTGTTTCATGCTTCGCGATTGTATCGCCCGTGTCGCACTCAGTAACCTCGAAACCATAAAACCTAGTTTTGAGACCCCAAAAGGACTCGTCTACGTAATCTGCTGCGTGAGCCCGATAACGACCATCAGGGGAGTCAATGCCGAAACCTGTGCCGAACGGCATCCAGCTAATCTTTTTGTAGCGATAGAACGCTCCAAGTCCAACGATGCAGGGTGTGGCGCAGAGACCGATGATTGTATGAGTATTCATGCGCGTGATGCAGCCGCCTAACGTCGAGGATGAGCCATGACGAGGAGCGCGCCAATAGCGCCCGACTGCGAAACCAAAGTGAACGCGCTCCTCGTCATTGGCTCAATCCTTTGGTTGGGCAACCCGCGTCCACGTCACATCGCCGAAGGGAGAATTAGTCACGGTCAGGGTGGTCTTGGTGACGCTCTTAACATCGTACACCGCAGCCATTTTCTGGATGAGCCTCATCTTAGTCTCGTCGATACGTAGAACCAGCGCTCGATCGTGAACGAACCAATGCCCGCTTTGCGTGTCGGACTCGTCGTGGATATTATCGTGATGCCCCGGCGTGAGAGACCATGATCGGTCAGCTGAAATATGAAGCGTTATAAATAAGTTGGTCATGCCGGATGGCTCGTCTTTAGGAAGGGCCCAGCGCCAAATCCCTACGACTTGAGATTCGAGTAGCGAAAGCGAGTTGGCCCCTTGTGCGGCGCTATTCGTCGGTTGCCGCTCCTGGCATCTGCATGTGTTCACGACTGTCAACGCGGCTACAATGATGAGGAAATGCGAGCGCATAGACTATTCTGCCCAACAGTTAAGTGAGCGCCAATGCGGTTTGGGGATTGTCGCCTATCACGGAGCAACGCGACAACAGGCTGGGAGCCGTGGGAACCACCCGGCGTGCCCTTTGGCGGGCACCGGAAACTTGATTCTCTTCGGTTCGCACGCCAGAACTTTGCGCCGGAGCGCTTCTTGCGTCAATGGCAGATCGCGAGATTCCCAAAGCGGCTTTTCCAACGCGCTGTCGGCAGCAGGCGCTGCCATCACGATTGAAAAGGCGGGGCGGCTGTCGGAACGGGAGACTCCAGCACTCACTCCCCACCGACGACATCCCCCCAGCGGGACCAGCCCGCTCTGGTCCGGCTGATACCTAAAAGAAAGCCCATCCCAAAGGACGGACTTTCTGTGATGATTACACTGCCAGTTTCCGGAGTTTTCTTTCTTCAACCGGTGACGTGGCAAACCGCGCCCGCCCTTTTGCCTACGTCCTCAAAGCCGTGATCTGCTCGGCCATCGTCTTCGACAGCGGTACGAATTCGGTCAGCACCCGGGCAATGTCGAGGTCGGTGGGCTCGGTTTCCCGGTCGAATCCGTCGTACAACGATTCCACGAAGACGGCTTCAATCTCACTGCCGGTCAATCCTTCACTGGCCCGGGCGAGTTGAACCGTATCGAAGTCGGCCGGGTTGCGCCGGTGCTTGCGAATCTGAATGGTCCAGATGGCCTGGCGTTCCTCCGCGTTGGGCAGGTCCACGAAGAACATCTGATCCCAACGCCCGGCCCGCAGCAACTCGGGCGGCAACTGGGTCACGTCATTCGCGGTGGCAACGACAAACACGGGCGCAGTCTTTTCCTGCATCCAGGACAGCAGGGAGCCGCTTCGAATTGAATCGGGCCTCTGCCAGCAGGTGGTGCCGCTGCGAGCCAGGGACGGCTCGCGCTCCGGTGGGAGTGTCCCGATGGGCCTCCGGGGCCCGCGAACGGGTTGATCCCCGGCTTGAACTCAAAGATTCGCGATTCACACTTGCCGCTCTTTTCCCATTCACCCATGCTGACAGGCGATGGCTGAACGCCCCGTTTCCACGCTCAACAAACCAGACACCGCGCTCGAAATGACGCTGCGGCCGTCGCTGTTCTCCGATTTCACCGGCCAGCCCAAGGTCAAGGAGCGGCTCGAAATCGCCGTCACCGCCGCGCGCCAACGCGGGGAGGCGCTCGATCACATCCTGCTCTCCGGCCCGCCCGGCTTGGGCAAAACCACCATCGCCAACATTCTCGCGAAGACGATGGGCGGCAATCTCAAGTCCACCAGCGGCCCGACCATCGAGAAGGCGGCCGACCTCGCCGGCTTGCTCACCAATCTCGAAGCGGGCGATGTGTTGTTCATTGATGAAATCCATCGCCTCCAAAAAACCATCGAGGAATATCTTTATCCCGCGATGGAGGATTTCAAACTCGACATCATCATTGATCAAGGCCCGAACGCCCGCAGCGTGCGGCTCAACCTGCCGCGCTTCACGCTCATCGGGGCCACGACGCGCAGCGGTTTGCTCACCGCGCCGTTGCTCACGCGCTTCGGCATGCGGGAGCGGCTGGATTACTACGGGATCGAGGACATGGAAAAAATCGTAGGGCGCTCCGCGCGGCTGCTGAACGTGGAAATTGACACGCAGGGCGCGCATGAAATTGCCCGGCGCAGCCGCGGCACGCCGCGCATCGCGAACAACGTGCTGCGCCGCGTGCGCGACTACGCACAGGTCCGGCACGATGGCCGCATCACGGAGGACGTCGCTGACCGGGCGCTGGCGATGCTGGAGATTGACGAGAACGGCCTCGACGAAATGGACAAGCGCATCCTGGAAGCCATCATCACGAAGTTCGGCGGCGGGCCGGTGGGGGTGAGTTCGCTTGCCGTCGCGGTGGGCGAGGAATCGGACACGCTGGAAGAAGTCTATGAGCCTTATCTCATTATGGAGGGCTATCTCAAGCGGACATCGCAAGGCCGCGTCGCCACGGAGCTGAGTTACAAAAAGTTAGGGCTAAAAGCGGCGGCGGGAAATCAGCCGAAGCTTTTCTAGCGAGCGCAGGCAGGTCCGGTTAAGGGAATTCAGCCACCGCCGCCGGGTCCGCGCTTTTGGATGACGGGCGAGACTCGCTCCGCAGGGTTTGGAAAGGAAGGCCTTGAAAAATCAAAATCATCCAAGCCCGACGCCCCTGCCGACGCGCAGGCGCAGCCGGGTTCATTCCGCATCGCGAAGGAGCCGCCTCGCGCCAGCGCACAGACCGGGGCTTACTTCATGGACTTCAAGAAGGTGATGAGGTCGGCGAGGTCCTGTTTGGTCAGTTGCGTATCCAGGCCTTGCGGCATGATGGAGATAGTGCCGGGACGCATTTCGGCAATGTCCGTGCGCGCGATATGCATCTCCGTGTCCGCGCCGGTGGCCAGCACGACTTCATCCGGGCCATCCTTCCGCAGCACGCCGTTGAAATCGTCGCCGTCCTTTTTGAACACGCGCATCGGCTCGTAACTCCGCACAAAGCTGGCGCTCGGATAAACCACGGCTTCCAGCAGGTCACGGTCGGTGCGGATTTTGCCGATGCCGGTGAGGCTCGGCCCGATCACGCCGCCCACGTAGCCGATTTGATGGCAGGTGGAACAGGCGATTTTCGGACTGGTGAACACCAACTGCCCGCGGCGGATATCCCCGCCCAGCGTCGTGATCTCCGTGAGCAAGGCCTCCAGATGCGCGGCCTGTTTCGCGGCATCCACGTTGAGCGAGGCGAGGAATTCATCGGCGCTCTTCCGCGTGGCCTCGGGGAACTTGGCGAAGTGCGGTTTGAGTTGGCCGGGGTTCAGCGCTTTGGCGCTTTTCGACTCGCGCAACGCGGCGAGAAAACTCTGGCCCAGCGCGTCGTCGCCGCCGCCGTCAAAGGCCTCGCACAGTTTGTTCAACTCCAGGGGGCCGGCGGATTTCAAGTTATCGGTGAGGGCGGTGAATTGTGCGGGCGCAAGGTGCGCGCGGGCCAGCACGCCGGCGGCGAGGCTGCGCGTGCCCGGGGAGTTTTCCTCCGCCAGACTGGCGCGGAGAAAGTCGAACTCGGCGGCTTCCAATTCCCCGGCCGACGGCAACGCGGCAAGGGCGTCCAATCGCAGCGCCGGGGTCTGGGCGGGGTCGCGCGCCAACGCTTGCAACGCGGTGCGAATCCCGGCGTCGCGATTCGAACTGCGGGCGGCGCGCACGGCGGTGGGGAGCGTGGCCGGATTCTTTGAAGTGAGAACGGACAAAATCGCGGCGTTCCAGCTTCCCGGCGACTCCTTCAAACCAGCGCTGCCGATGGCGTTCAGCGCGGCCAGGCGCGTTTCATTGCGGAAGCCGGGCTGCGTCACGGCATCGGCGAGCAACTGCTGGCCCAGTTCGGCGTGCGTCAGGATGCGGAATTGATTCTCCAGCGCGGTCGCTTCGGCGTCACTAAGGCCAGGCGCGGTGAGGCGTCCGCGGAACCAGCCGGCGAGTTCACCGCCCCAATCGGCATGGCGGCTGAGAATCCAGTTCGCCGCCGTGCGCAGGCGCGCGTCGGCGGCGGCGAGGAAGGGCGTTACTTCCGTTGGCTTGAGATCGCTGCCGTCCATCTGATCGAGTGCGATGATCGCGGCGCGCTGCACGACTGGGTTTTGCGACTTCAACGCTTCCCGCGTCGGGGCCGCGGAGGCGATGTCAATCAACGCCCGGATCAAAGCTTGTTCGAGCGCAAAATCGCCGCCGGCATGGCCGACGGTCGCCAAAACCAGCGGCACGGATTTCTGATCGCGGAGGCGACCCAGACCTTCGGCGGCGGCGCGCAGGGCATGAGCGTTCGTGCCATCCGTCGCCGCGCCAGGTTGCGCGAGGATTTTGGCGAACTTGGAACGGGCTTTTTCCGGAGCGGTCAGCACGGACATTTGCAAGGCCGCGGCGGGGTTCTTCACATCTACGCCCGGAGGTTTGGCGAGTTTGGCGTAAGCAGCCTGGCGCGCTTTGCCGGTCAGCTTCGGCGCGCCGATTTTTCGCACGCGATAAATCGCTCCGAACACATCCGGCTTGGCGAGTTGGGAACTGGGGCAACAGAGCTTGTACCAGCCGCCCGTGTCCACGACGAGCAGACTGCCGTCGGCGTCCGGCAACACGTCGGTGGGGTGGAAATCCACGTTGTCGCTCACGAGGAAATCGCTGTCGGTGCTCGCGTAGGTCGCGCCGTTTGGGCGCAGGACATGGCGGGTGACTTTGCGCAGGTTGAAAGTCGTGGCGAAGATATTGTCGCGAAAACCCGCGCCGAAGGCATCGCCCTCATAACGGCAGATCGCGCATTCCGCCGCCGGGCCGGCTTGGTAGAACGGATGCGTCACCTCCGGACTCGCGTGTTTGACTCGGGCATCTTCGATCACGTCGTGAATCTTGCCAAAGACCGCGCCATACGACGCGTGGCCGATGCCGTCGCGAAAACCGGGCTGGCTGAAATCAATAAACGTGCTGGTGAAAATCGCCTCGCCCTCGGGCGTGAATGCGATTTCCACCGGGTTGTCCATGCCGCCGGTCATGATGACGTCCAGGCCCGAGCCATCAGGGCGGGCGCGGTAAATGTGCGCCGCCTTGTCGTTCAGCGTGCGGCCATTGGCGAGCTTGTGGGTCTGCTCGGCGAACGCGCCCTTCGTCCAGTAAATGAATCCGTCCGGACCGAGGTGCGGGCCGTGGACATCATTGGCGCAGCCGGTGAGCGTGTTGCCTTTCCACCACTCCTCGCGCTGGTCCGCCACGCCATCGCCGTTGGTGTCGCGGAAGCGCCAGATGCTCGGTGGCGCGGAAACGTAAACCCAGCCATCGTGCCACAGGCAGCCCTGCGGAAACATCACCTTGTCAGCAAACACGGTGACTTTGTCGTAGCGCCCGTCGCCGTTCGTGTCTTCCAGGCACAGAATCCGGGCGGACGGATTTTTGAGCTGCTCGGTGGGCTTGTCGTTCGAGCCTGAAGAATCGGTGACGTAAAGTCGCCCCTTATTGTCGAAGCTGGCGCTGACGGGGCGCGGCGCGAGGTCGCAGCCGGCGGCCAGTTCGACGACGAAGCCGTCCGGCACGATGAAGGTCTGGGTGGGGAACTTGTTGGTGGCGGCGGTGGCGACGGTGGCCAGCAGAAGCCCGAGGGCCCAAAGCAAATTGTTGAAGAACGACCGCTGCGGATTCCTCCTCGGAATCCCCGGCGCGGACGAGAAGGAGGAGCGGTCCTGAGTTTTCAAGAATGTGCCAAAGGTTTTTTCAAAATGATGGTTCATAAACTGGTATTACGCGCCTGAGTAAAGCGGCCCCCGAAAAGTTTGCAAGCGAGGAGTGACCTGGAGTGGCGCGCAACTCCGGCTAGCGATCGTGCCGGCGACCTCTCAGGTGGCCGAATCTTCTTACCACCAAACCGCTTCGCCTAAGTCCAAAATCCGAATTCGGACGCGGAAACACTGGCAATTTCCGAGGAGCACGCGCCTCCGGCGGGTGGTTTTCGGCGTCGTGCTAAACACGTCGTCCGCCAAACCTTGTGGCTTCAGGAATCCGGGAAATAGTTATGACGAAAGTTGGGACGCGACGCCCGAACTCGCGCAGAAGGCGCGCTCTCCTCATTCCCGTTTCGGACTTCGGGGCTAGGAGTTTGTTTGAAAAGTCGCTGGGGACTTGGGGGGACGGTGGTGGCGGAGCGCGCCAGTCCTCGGCTCGCGCCCCGCGGGAAAAGTCCAGCGCCGCCCCGACCGTCCCGCAATTCCCCGCTCGCCAGCCCCGCCCGATTCCGTTAGGGTCCGGCCATGACTGCTTTGCCACGGCCAGACATAATCATCACGCACGAGAGCGATCTCGATGGCTTGGTGGCGGGGGTATTGTTGCAACGGCTCGCGAAAAAGATTTTCGGCGACACCGTCCGGCTCGAGGCCTACCACTACAACTTTTGGAAGCAACGCGAGCTGCGCGAAAAGGCCGCGTGGGTCACCGACCTCACCTTTGAAGCCCGGCACGACAAACAAAACTGGGCCGTCATTGACCACCATGTCACCGAAGCTGTGCCCCAACACGCCGTGCTCGTCCACGACGTGACCAAGTCCGCCGGTTTGCTCTGCTACGAACTCTGCCGCGAAAACGGCCTCCACTCCCCTGCCCTCGACCGCCTCGTCCATCTCAACAACGTCGCCGACCTGTTCCTGGAGGACGATCCCGACTTTCTCCTCGCCTGCGACTACGCGAACCTCGTCAAACACTACCAGTTTTGGAATCTGCACGAACTGCTCGGCGGCGAAATCGAAAAACTGCTCGATCATCCGCTGCTCGAAGTGATGGCGGTCAAGCGGCGCGTCGAGAATCCGCTCGGCTTCGAGTGGAGCAAGGGCAACGTGACCGAACTCTGCCCCACCGTCGGCTACGTCGAGACCGTCGTCGGCAACAACAACCTCATCGTCCACCAACTGCTCGAACAGAAGGCCACGCGCTACCCGGTGCTCGTCACGTTGTTCCGCCGCGCGAACAACACCGTGATCGCCAGCTTCCGCAGCCGCGACGGCGAAGCGCTCAAAGTCGCGGAGCGATTCCAAGGCGGCGGCCACGCCAACGCCGCCGGGGCCGTGATGCCCAAGTCCGTCCGCCAAGTGCCCGAAGCCGTGGAATATCTGCGCCAGGTATTGAGTCCGAAGAAGGATGCGCCGTTGAACAGTTTGGAAAGCCTGTTCGCCGGCCTGGAGACGCGCAAGTAGTCACGCCCGGAAATCGCTGGTTCAATCACGAGCCAGCGCGGCCAGTTTGCGCAGCGAAAGCACATCGCCGCCGCGCAGAAAAAAACAGGTGATTTGCTCGCGCAACTGGCGATACAACGCCGGATCCGTCTGGGCCAGTTCCACGGACACATCACGCCGGACGAACCGCACCAGCGCCGCCAGTTCGGCCCAGCGTTTTTCCTTGAGGAAAACGTCAATCTGCGCCTGATCCGCAAGCAGGGCGCGGGCAGTCAGTTCTTCTTCACGCGCAGTCATGGTTCAAGTTTCCAGCACTTTGAGATACACGCGATTTTCCATAGCTCGTTGCCGGGCCGGCGGCTTGAACGCCGCAATAATGCGGCGCACTTTTTGCAAGTCCGGCCGGTGACGACTGACCATAAAACGAATGTCACCAAGGTCCTTGGCCTCGGCCCGGATAAGCTTGGCGGCAATCAAGTTTTCAAACGGCGGCCGACAGAGGTGAAGCCGGCCAATCCGGTCAATCAGGACGGGTTCAAAACTGCCGAGTTGCGTCAGGCCCGGCTCGACCAATTGCAAGTACGGACGCTCAGGATCGAGCGAGGACTTGGGATCGAACAGCAGCCCGGCTTTCGCGGCGGCGGCTTTCAATTCAAGTCGGTCGTAATCGCTCGCCGGTTTCCAGATGTCCAAGTCGGCGGAAGTCCGACCTTCCATCCCACCAAACAAACACGCCGCCGAACCGATCAGGCAAAGCCGCAGGGGCGGACCCGCTTTGCCGAGGGCTTGCGACAAATCCTCCAGCACAGCCGTCCAGGCGTCGCCGTCGAGTTGTAACTTCCGGATCATTTCCAACGCGCTTGGAGTATATCCAGCCAACGCCGGCGAATCAATTTCCGAAATCCGCGTTGCCCTGCGCCGGGGTGTAACAAAATCGAGATCGCCAGTTTGCGCAGCCGCGCCGGCGAAGCGATCAAAGTCGCCGCGCGTTTCCAAGACGGCGGCCACGCCCACGCCGCCGGTTGCCGTGATGCCCAAATCCGTCCGCCAGTTGCCCGAGGCCGTAGAGTATCTGCGCCAAGTCTTGAGTCCCAAGAAGGACGCGCCGTTGCATAGTCTGGAAAGTCTTTTACCGGCCTCGAGAGGAACCAAAAGTGAGAGTGATGAGCTTCAATCGCCCCGCGCTCTAACCGGAACCGATTGATACGTCCGCGAAGCCGGTCAGCAAGGTGAAGCTACTGGATGTTGACGGTGCCATCATCAGAGACTTGCGGGGCTGATGACGGAGCGGATTGACTATTAACGAGCTTGCGAATCGTCAGAAAGAGCACCGCCGTGACGATTAATCCGGCCAGCAAGACAAGAACCATACGGCGCACTTGGCGGCGGCGGTGGCCAACCCGGTGAGTGCGGCGGCGGCGATTCGACCGGCCGGCCTCAGACGGGGTGGCGGTCTGTATGATTTCTTCTTCCTGATGCATCAACTGTGGAGGTCTCGCGGACACGGCTTTCAAACTTTTCGTCAGTATGCAACAAGCGCTGGTCCTAGCGAACAAAATTACTGCACGAACTCCAATCCCGGCGCGCGCGCGATCAAGCCGCGCTCGTGAGCCTGCCGCAAAAAACGTCGGATCGCTTCCCGGCCGCGCTCGCCGTAATCCAGCGTCCAATGATTCACATACATGCCCACGAATTGGTCGGCTAGGTCGGCCCCCATATCCCGCGCGTATTGCAACGCATGCGCCACGGCCTCCGGGCGATGATCGAGGCTGAACTGAATGCTCGCGGTGAGGATGTCGGAAATGGTTTTGCGCAGCTTCGGCTCGTGTCGTTTGTGAATCACGTTCCCGCCGAGCGGCAGCGGCAGGCCGTCGTTTTCGCGCCCCCACCAAACGCCCAGGTCCTCGCAGAGTTCCAGGCCCTCGTTACGATAGGTCAACTGGCCTTCGTGAATGATTAATCCCACGTCCGCCACGCCGTTGCGCACCGCTTGGAAAATCTCATCGAACGGAACGACGAGGCAGTTGAATTCCTTCGCGCTCTTGCCAAGCCACAGTTGCAACGCGAGAAACGCGCTGGTCATCGTTCCCGGCACGGCGATTCGCTTGTGCGCAATTTCTTCCCGCGAAAATTTCTGCTTCGCCACCAGCATCGGCCCGTAGCCGTCGCCCATGCTGGCCCCACTCGGCAACAGCGCATACTGATCGCAGACGTGGGCATAGGCGTGAATGCTCACGGCGGAAATGTCGAGTTCGCCGCGGGTGGCGCGTTCGTTGAGTGTCTGGATGTCCTGCAAGATGTGCTCGAAGCGCAGGCCGGGCGTCGGGATCAGGCCCTTGGCCAGCCCGTAAAACATGAAGGCATCGTCCGGATCGGGCGAATGGCCAAGCGTCAGTGTGCGATCTTGCATGGAGCTAAATTACCCAGCCGCCCCGCCCTGACAAGCGCCGTCTGCGCGCGCCGCAGGCTAAATGTGCTCCGCAATCGTCGGCGGTGACTGATGGGTGACTTCCTGTTCGGGCGGCAATCCGCCTTGATCGCTCGCCAACACGCGGAAGTTGCGGATCTGAAACGAAATCTCCCGGCCATCCACCAACCCCAACGCAGCGTATTCTTCCTTCGTGATGCGGCTGCGCAGAACCAAGCCCGATACCAACTCCAATTCCAGCCGCAGCATGATGCCCAGAAAAAACGTGTGCCGCAGCACGGCGCGATAGGGGAGGAGATTCAGGTCGGTGGAAATTTGCACCGCGTAGGGCCGGAAACCGATGCGCAGCCGCGCCCCGTTCGGCTGACCGGGCGCCGCGAATTGCATCCCGCCGATCCGCGCCACGCCGCCCTGCACTTCCGTCTCCAGCACGTTCATCACGCCCACGAAACGGGCGACGAATTCGTTGGCCGGCTGCTCATAGACTTCGCGCGGGGTGCCGATTTGTTCGAGGTTGCCCTTGGAGAAAATCACGATGCGATTTGAGACTTCCATCGCCTCTTCTTGATCGTGCGTGACGAAGAGGGTGGTCACGTTCAGGTCCTGATGCAGCGTCACCAGCCATTCCCGCAACTCGTGGCGGATCTTCGCGTCCACCGCGCCGAACGGTTCGTCCAGCAGCAACACGCTCGGCTTGGGCGCAAGCGCCCGAGCGATCGCCACCCGCTGGCGCTGACCGCCGGAGAGTTGATGCGGATAACGATGCTCCAACCCATCGAGGCCGAATAGCTTTAGCAACTCCCTCACGCGGTCCTGAATGTCCGTCCGCTTCCATTTCTTGATCTTCAGGCCGAAGGCGATGTTCTTGAACACGTTCATGCTCTTGAACAGCGCGTAGCCTTGGAAAACAAATCCAATGTTGCGCTTCTGGACGGACACGTCGTTCACGCGCTGGCCGCGGATGAAAATGTCGCCCGTCGTCGGGACTTCCAACCCGGCGATCATGCGCAAAACCGTGGTCTTGCCGCCGCCGCTCGGCCCGAGCAAGCCCATCAACTCGCCTTCCTGGACGGAAAAGTTGACGGCGTTGACGACGGTCACTTCGCCGAACTGCTTGCTGATGTTTTTCAGTTCGATGCTGGTGCTCATTCGGATTGCTTTCGGGCAAGGAACATGGTGTCGCCAGTTTCAATGAGCACCGCTTCCTGGGCGAGTTCAAATTCGCGCTGCTGTTTCCATTCCAGAACCGTCTTCACCAAGAGCGTCACCAGCGCCAGCAGCGCCAGCAAACTGGCCACGGCAAAGGCCCCGGCCGTGTTGGCGTTCTGATAAAGCTGCTCCACTTGCAGCGGCATGGTGTTCGTGCGGCCGATGATGTGCCCGCTCACGACGGACACCGCGCCGTATTCGCCCATGGCGCGGGCATTGCACAGAATGACGCCGTAAATCAGCCCCCACTTCACACTTGGCAAGGTCACATACCAGAAGGTTTGCCAGCCGTTCGCGCCCAGCGTGAGCGCGGCCTGCTCCTGGTCCGTGCCGGCGGCCTGCATGACGGGGATCAACTCGCGCGCCACAAACGGGAAGGTGACAAAGACGGTCGCCAGCACGATGCCGGGAACGGCGAAGATGATTTTAATTTCGTGTTCGCTCAACCACGGCCCGAAAAATCCCTGCGCGCCGAACAACACGATAAACATCAAACCCGCCACTACCGGCGACACCGAGAACGGCAGATCAATCAACGTGATCAAGAGCGCCTTGCCGCGGAACTCGAATTTGGCGATGCACCAGGCCGCCGCCAGACCGAACATTACGTTCAAGGGCACAGTGATCACGGTAACCAGGAGGGATAGTTTGATGGCCGCCCACGAGTCCGCATTCGTAAGCGCCGCCGTGTAGATTCCCAAGCCCTTGCTGAACGCCTGCGCGAACACATTCACCAGCGGCAGCAGGAGGAACACGAGGCAGAACAGCAGCGCCACCCCGATGAGCAGCCACTTGAAGAACGACGATTCTTCCGCGCCCCGCTGGGATTTCGCGTGGCTCGCTCCGAATCGTCTTTTGACTGCTCCAGCCATGTCAGTTCGCAAATTTGCTTGCCCAACGCTCGATCAGATTCACCACCGCCAACAGGGCGAAGGAGATCATGAGCAGCACCACCGCCAGCGCAATGGCGCCGGCGTAATCGAATTCCTCCAACCGCATCCAAATGAGATACGGCGCAATCTCAGTCTTGTAAGGCAGGTTGCCGGAAATGAAAACCACCGAGCCGTATTCGCCAATGGCCCGCGCAAACGCCAAGGCGAAACCCGTGATGATCGGCGGCAGCAACGACGGCGCGATCACGCTGACAAACGTGCGCAACCGCCCCGCGCCCAGCGTGGCGGAAGCTTCCTCCACCTCGCGCTCGAAATTCTCCAGCACTGGCTGCAACGTCCGCACCACGAACGGCATTCCGACAAACGTCAGCGCGATCACCACGCCCAGCGGCGTGAAGGCGCCCTTGATGCCGAGCGGCACGAGGTATCTTCCCAGCCAACCGTGCTGGGTGAACAAGTCTGCCAGCGTCAAGCCGGCCACCGCCGTCGGCAGCGCGAAGGGAAAATCCACCATCGCATCAATCAGCCGGCGGCCCGGAAATTCATAACGCACCAACACCCACGCCAGCAACGTGCCGAAAATGGCATTGGCGATGGCCGCGATGAAGGACGCGCCAAACGTGAGCTTGTAAGCCATCAACGCCCGGTCCGTGGTGGCCAGTCGCCAAAATTCACTCGGGGAAATCTCCAGCGCGCGAATGACCAGAAACCCCACCGGAATCAAGACGATCGCGCTCAAATAAAAGAGCGTGAAGCCCATCGTCAGGCCGAAGCCGGGAAGCACGTTGAATTTTTTATCCGCCATGCAGGCGAGGAAGATTACTGAAAACGGAATCCGCCGCAAAGTCTTTCACCGGTTTGGCACGCGGCGGCTTCGGATTCAGCGGCTGCCTTGTTGGATCTGATCGAACACGCCGCCTTCAGCGAAATGGGTAGCTTGGGCCTTGGTCCAGCCGCCGAAGACTTCATCAATGGTGAAGAGGTTGATCTTGGGAAAATCCTTCGCGTGTTTTTCCGCCACGGCT
>CAIKLQ010000187.1 GCA_903828255.1 uncultured Verrucomicrobiota bacterium | reverse complement strand
TTGGGGTAGTGTTGACGGCCTTAATCTTCGCCCAACGCGCTATTTGGGCGGCTTTGACTCTGGCCCGGCCCTCGGCGCTCATCGTGCCTTTTTTCGACACGACGGCAGCAATGACGGGTGCCGGAGCGACTGCAGCAGGCGTACCCGTGCCCGTGCCCAAGATGCTCGCAAGGTCACCTTGCAGTTTCTCGATTTGGGCTTGGATATTCGCGGCTTGACTCGCAAGGTCAGCTTGCAGTTTCTCGATTTGCGCTTTGATATTCGCGGCTTGGCTCAATTGAGCGGCCGAAAGGTCAGATATATTCATCCGGGAATCTTGGCAGGTAGGAGCGGAAAAGTCAAAAGGGTAACGCCGCCTTTACGCCAGGCGGCGGTCCCGGCGCCGGGTTCTTCTCTGGCGCCGCGGATTCCTGCCGATTTGTTTGCCGTTCGCTATTCGAGCCATTGACGGCGGGTAAATCAGGCTTACGTTCCAAGTGGCTGACGTGGGCGTGAATGTTGGTGGTCAGTGTCAGTGAACCGTAAGTCAGTGATAGTGATTAGTTAGTAGATACGCCCATGACAGTGGCGAAACGATAGTGGCGGAAAGCTGGCGGTTTGAAATTCCGTTTACTTCCGGTGCGTTTTCTTCCGCCTCTTCGCACTAAAGCTCTTCTTCCTTCTTCCCGTTGGGGCTTCTTCCCGGTCTTCTTTTTGGTTTTCTTCCCGGGCCGGTTCGGCGGAGTTTCGGCGCATGATGCGTTGCTCCCAGACCCGCCGCAAATGCCGTTGTTGCAATCACTTGTTCGTTCCGGATCCACGCACTGCGGAGCGCCAGCGGTATTGTTCCACGCCCGCTTGTCGCCACGCCAGCAAGGCCGCCAGCCAGCGCCGCTGGGTGGGGAAGCATGGCAACGGCGATTACTTTCGCGGCCCGGAGGCGGTGCGCCGGGTGCAGGCGTGGCGCGCCCGCCATCCAGGGTATTGGAAGCCAAAGCAGCCGGCGTCAGAAGGGGCTCAAGTCGTTGCGCCCCAAATCGCTAACCCCGCCCAGTCCTCTTGTAACGTACCGCGAGAACTACCCCGTACGTTACAAGATGACTGCCTGACGCAAACCCCTGCGTTTGTGGGGCTTCTCTCCATGGTCACGGGCAGTACGTTACAAGAGGACATCGCGGCCACCGCCCGGCAACTGTTACTTCGGGGGCGGAACATTCTGGGCTTGGTGAGCTCGGAAATAACGCAACGACAACTCAACCTTGATTATGATCAGCAAATATTTGTTACGACCGCAACGGCTGCGCCACATCCCCCCAAGCTTTAGTTGGGTGGACCATCGCTTGGTGCGCCAGGATTATCTTCCCCGCGCCGATCACAGTGCTTGGGCGCTGTATTTGTTCCTGGTCACGGTGGCCGACGTTCAGGGGTTGAGCTACTACTCGGATCCGGCCATCGGTCGGCAGTTGCAAATGGATGCGGTGAGCTTGGCGGCCGCCCGCCAGCAACTGATCCACGCGGATCTGCTGGCGTACCACAAGCCGCTCTACCAGGTGTTGGCCCTGCCGGACGCCCCGCAGGCGAGCGCCACCCCGAGGCCCCCGCGGAGCGGCCAAGTGCAATCGGTCGCCGCCGTTTTGCGGCGGGTGCTGGAAGGCGGTGCCCAGTGATTGACTACGAAACGTTCTGCCGCCTGCGCCACTTGCATGACGTCAAGGGCTTGAAAGCCTCGCAGATCGCGGTCGAACTCGACTTGGATCCCAAGACGGTCGAGCGCTGGCTCGCCCAACCCACTTATCAACGGCGCCAGGGCAC
>CAIKLQ010000186.1 GCA_903828255.1 uncultured Verrucomicrobiota bacterium | reverse complement strand
ACGGGAATGGCGTCGAGGTCGAACTTGTCAATGATGGGCGGCTCGGTGTTGGGCGGGAGGCGGGCAAGGATCGTGTTCACCTTGTCGCGCACGTCCTGCGCGGCGACGTCGCGATTGCGCTCCAGCAGAAACTGCACGTTGATCTGCGACACCCCCTCGGTCGTGACGCTGCTCAATTCGTCAATGCCCTGGATGGTGTTGATGATTTCCTCCAGCGGCTTGGTGACGCTGGTTTCCATCTCCTCCGGCGACGCGCCGCGCAAGGTCGTGGTGACGGTGATGATCGGCAATTCGACGTTGGGAAACTGGTCCACGCCGATGCTGCTCAGGGAAAACCAACCGAGCACGACGACGAACAGGTTCATCATCGTGGCGAACACCGGGCGCTTGATGCACAAGTCCGCAAGGGTGACGCCTTTGTAGTCGGGCACGACCGGCGGCGGGGTGAGCTTTTCGGAAGGGGTCATGGGGCGAAAAGCTTGGGGGCGGGGGAACATCGAACCTCTAACCTCCAACTTCCAACTTCCAAGAATGGCCCGAATGGGGAACATTGGATGTTGGATGTTGGAGGTTGGAGGTTCGATGTTTCTTCTTGGCTTGAAAGTTGACGGGGCGTTGCCAGCCGGTCGTTCCCCCTCACCCTGGCCCTCTCCCCCTCGGCGGGGGAGAGGGAACAGCTTTCGGCCGTCTCGTGATCACTCGACCGGCAACCTGCAACCGCCAGTCGCAGGTTTGCCTTGAGACGGCGGATGCTTCTCCCTCTCCCCCGCCGAGGGGGAGAGGGCCGGGGTGAGGGGGAATGCCGCAGATCGCCCCTCATTTCCGCGCCTCGGCTGAAGTTTGAATCACCACCGCCGCCCCGTCGCTCAATTTACTTTGTCCGCTCACGACAACCATTTCGCCGGGGCGCAGTCCGCTCACGATCTCCTGCTTGCGGTCCTGGATGCGCCCGACGGTGACAGCGCGGGAATGAGCGACGTTGGTTTCCACTACGAAGACTTTGGTCACGCCAGCGAAACTGATGGCCGCTTCGAGCGGGATCATCGGCGTGGGGATGGCGCGTTCGAGGGTGAGCGAGCCGCGGGCGAAGGTGTTCGCCTTAAGCCGGAAATTCGTGTTCGTCACCAGCGCACCAACGCCGAACGCGCGCGAGGCCATGGAGACCGAAGGGCTGATCAGATAGACGCCGCCGGTGAAGGTCTCGCCGGGGTAATTGTCCACGCTGAACTTCACGGGTAGTTTCTTCGTGACAAACGACGCGCTGCGTTCCGGCACTTGAAAGATGAACTTCAACACGGAGTCGTTCACGACGCGGAAGAGCGGCGCGCCGACTTTGAGATAATCGCCGGCGCTGGCGATGCGCTCGGCTACTGCGGCGTCGAACGGCACGCGAACGTGTGATCGTTCGAGGTTAAGCTGCGCGATGGCATCGGTGGCTTCGGCGGATTTCACTTCGGCGCGGGCTTGCTCCGCGTCGGCCACGGCTTTGTCGAGTTCGCTGGCGGAACTGATCTTGTCCTTCTGCAAATCCTGGATGCGTTTGAGGTTTTGCTCGGCGTTGATGGCACTGGCCTTCGCCTTGCCGAGATTGGCGGCGGACTGACGGCGAAATACTTCGTAGGAACTCGTGTCAATCAGAGCCAGTTCCTGCCCGGTGGTCACCCGGTCACCGAAGTCCACGAACGTTTTCTCCATCTGGCCTTCGACCAGGGCGCCGATGGTCGCCTCGTCCTTCGCATACAAAGTGCCGATGATGGAGATCGAGCGGTCCAGCGGAAGGGATTCCACCGTGGCGACAGTGACCGGCAAACCGCCGTCGGCCATGGGTTTTTCGGGAGTGGTGCTCTTGGAGCAACCGGTCAACACGACCAGCGCCGAAATGACCAGGCGGCTGAGATTCTGTTTCATTTGGCCATCATTTCCACCGGTTGCGACAGCGCCTCTTCCGGTTGCGGCAAAGCAGCCGCATCGTGTTCATGCTGCTGGGCGTAGTCTCGGGCAATCTCGCCGGGGTCTTCGCCGGCGTGTGATTTCGCGAGCAATACATACAGCGACGGAATCACCAACAGCGTGAAGAGCGTCCCGATGGACATGCCGGCGACCACCACGATGCCGATGGAATTCCGCGCCGCTGCGCCAGCCCCGGTCACGAGTGTGAGCGGAAAATGGCCGGCGACCGTCGCCACGCTGGTCATCAGTACCGGTCGCAACCGCACCAGCGCCGCCTCGCGCGCCGCCTGGAGTTTGGTCAACCCGCCGCGCTGAAGCTCGTTCGCAAATTGCACAATCAGAATGCCGTTCTTGGACACAAGGCCGACGAGCGTCACGAGTCCCACCTGGGAATAGATGTTCAGCGTTGTGGTCCAGCCGTTGGTCCAGAAGGGCATGTTCTGGCCCGGCATTTTCAGGAAGCAAAAGATCAGGGCGCCGAAAATCGCGAGCGGCACGGACCCGGCGAGAATGACCAGCGGATCGCGGAAGCTGTTGAACTGCGCCGCGAGCACGAGAAAGATCAGCACGACCGCCAGGCCGAACGCGGGCAGGAATTTGTTGCCCTCGACCTTGAGCTGCCGCGACTCGCCCGCGTAATCAATCTTGTAGCCTTGCGGCAAAATCTTCTTCGCCTCGCGATTCATGAAGTCGAGCACCTCGCCGAGCGGACGCGACGGCATGCCGCTCAACTTGACGGCGTTGAGTTGCTGGAAGCGGTTCAGCGAGCGCGGCCCGGTCTTTTTCTTGAGCGTGGCGAACGTGCTGAGCGGCACCAGTTTATTGTTGGGCCCCTTGACGTACGTGCTTTCCAACTGACCCGGATCCAGGCGGGCGTTGCGCTTCAAAAGCGGAATCACCTTGTAGCTCAGGCCGTCGAGACTGAACCGGTTCACGAAATTTCCGCCGACGAGCGTCGCGAGGTCAGCGCCCACCGTGCGCATGTCCAGCCCGAGCGCCGCGACCTTGTCCCGATCCAGCACCAGTTCGACTTCCGGTTGGTCAATTTTGGTATCAATCAGCGGCGGGAAGTAAAACATGTTGCTGCGCATGGCGGTGATTTGCAGCGCTTGGGCAAACTCCAGAATGCGTTTCGGCTCTTCCGTGCTGAGCAGGATGAACTCGACGGGAAACTCGCCCCCGCCGGGCAGCGGCGACGGGGTGATCGCGAAGGTTTGGATGCCGGGAATCTTGTTAAAACTGCTCGCCTGCAAGTCGGCGGCAATCTGGAACACCGAGTTCGTCCGCGCGTCCCACGGCGCGAGCACCAACCCACCGAAGCCGCTGTCGGGAAACGTGATTTGGAACGTCTGCACCGCTTCCGGCGTGCTCATCATCTTGTGGTTCACCTCCTCGGTGTAAAACGTCGTCTGATCAATGGTCGCGTCGGCGGCGCCTTGCACGAAGCTCAGGATGAAACCCTGATCTTCCATCGGCGCGAGTTCTTTCGATTGCCACGCCATCGAGAACATGATCACCGCCAGGAGGCTCAACCCGATCCAAATGGCGTAAATCAAGGGCCGCGCCGCGAGCGTGGCGTCGAGCACGCGGGCATACAGTTTGCGCAGGCGGTCGAAGCCGTGATTGATCTTCGCGGTCAAACCGTGCTCCTCGCCTTCCGCGCTCAAAAGGCGGGACGACATCACCGGCGACAGCGTCAGCGCCACGATGCCGGAGATGCAAACCGCGCCCGCCAACGTCAGGGCGAATTCTCGGAAGAGCGAGCCCGTCAGCCCGCCTTGAAAGGCAATTGGCGCGTAAACCGCCGCGAGCGTGATCGTCATCGCGATCACCGGGCCGACGAGTTCCCGCGCGCCAAGCACCGCAGCGCGGATCGGTTTCTTGCCTTCGCGCACATGCCGCTCCACGTTTTCGACAATGACGATGGCGTCGTCCACCACGAGACCGACGGAGAGCACCACCGCCAGCAGCGTGAGCAGGTTCAGCGTGAACCCGAAAATCTGCATCAGGAACACCGCGCCGATCAGCGAAACCGGAATCGCCACCAACGGCACGAGCACCGAGCGCAGCGAACCGAGGAAGAGATAAATCACAATCGCCACGATCAGCAGCGTTTCGCCGAGCGTCTTGATGACTTCCTTGATCGCGTAGTCAATGTATTTGGTCGCGTCGTAGGCCATGCGCCCCTCCAACCCTGTCGGCAAGTCCTTCTGGATCGCGTCTATCTCTTTGCGGACGCGCTTGATGACTTCGAGGCTGTTCGCGTTGGGGAGCACGCGCACGCCCATGAACACGGCGCGCTCGCCGGTGAAGCGCACCTCCGTGTCGTAGTTCTCCGCGCCGAGCACCACGTCGGCGACGTCACTCAGGCGCACCAGCTTGTCGCCGGACTGGCGGATGACGAGATCTTTGAACTCCTCCACCGAGCGCAGGTCGGTGTTGGCCGAGAGGTTGACCTGCACGAGCGCGCCTTTCGTGCGGCCGACGGCGGAAAGGAAGTTATTCGCGGCAAGCGACTGGCGGACTTGGTCGGGGTTGATGTTGAATGCCGCCAGCCGGTCGGGCTTGAGCCAGATGCGCATCGCGAACGTGCGCCCGCCGAGAATCTCCGCGCTCTGCACGCCTTCAAGCGCCGTGAGCCGCGGCTGCACGATGCGCACGAGGTAATCGGTGATCTGATT
>CAIKLQ010000185.1 GCA_903828255.1 uncultured Verrucomicrobiota bacterium | reverse complement strand
CGCATAAGCGTAGGGAGGCCCGACCTTGGGATCGCTGCGTTGACAGCCGGCGCCGTGGACATCCACCCACCTTCCCGCGCTGCCCGGCCAGCCCAGCGCCCTGCCAAACGGAATGTAAACCGCCGATCCGCCTGCCGATCCGGTGGCGGAATATCCGGCATGGGTAGTCGAGGTCCAGTAGTAAGGATAGTCCGCTTGACCCGCCTCGTTCGTGATGGTGGTGCAGGTAAAGAACGTAGTGTCAATCGCCGGCTTTCCATTGTAGTCCGGGGCGTTCGCGTAGTTGACCAAGGGGTGTAGCTCTTTGGCGTTGGGCAACCGCCAGTCGTTGTGACCGAGATAGTCTGCCGCGTTCTGGGTCTGCACCCAAGCCAGCGCATCCTTCCAGAGCATGGCAGCGCCGCTGTCCGATTGGGACCACACCAAGCCCGTGGTTTCGTCCGTGACGGTGCCGTCTCCGTTGTTCGTGAAGCTGTTGATGCCGTAGCCCGCGGGCCCGCGGACCAACTGCACAAAGAAGGTCTTCTCGGTGACGCCGTCGGGCATGATCAGGTCGTAGCCCTTGATGCGGCCATCGGCCAGGTTCAGCCCGAAGAGCTTCGGGTAGCCCGTCTCCGCAGGATTGACGATGAAGAGCGTGCTGGAGGCGTATTGGGAGTCAATGACGCGCTCGCCCGAACTCGTGTCGCCGTAGGCGAAGAGGAAATACGTCTTGTCAATGAAGGGCGTGAGGACGGACGTGTCCGTGCCGGTGAAGCTGCTGGGGTCCGTGCCCTTGAAGTTCATCAGCGAGTAAAGCTCCTTCATGGTTGGAAGCCGCCAGTCGCTGAAGCCGCCGTAGTTCGAGGCGTTGACGGTGGCGACCCAGGCCTGCGCCTGGCTCAAGGTTTTCTTTTCGGATCGAACCGGAGTTGTGAGCGTCGTGTTGGGGCCGCGCATCCAGGTCAGCCCGGTGTTGTTGTCGGAAACGGTCTTGCCGTCTCCGCTCAAAACGTAGCTGGGCTGGTTGCCAAAGAACTGCGCGTCCTGCCCATAGAATGGTTGCCCCGGCGTTGGCGCGGTGATGGCGCTGTTGGTGTGGTAACAGTTGGTCTGGCCGGTATCCACGACCATGTAGCCTCCAGGAATCGGCGCAGCGGTCACGGTGATGTAGCCGGAGCGGATGAACTGGTTTGTGCCGCCCGCGCCGAACACTGTCAGGCTCACGGTGAAACTCCCGGTGTTGGTGTAAGTGTGCGCGGGATTGGCGGCCGTGCCCGTAGTGCCGTCGCCGAAGTTCCAGAGGCGATTGGTGATCGTGCCGGTGGAAGCGTCGGTGAAGTTGACCGTCAACGGCGCGCTCCCGCCGGTCGGTGTGCCCGTGAAGTTCGCCGCCACGCCCGAGCCGGCGGTGACTTGGAAGGCGGACGATTTGCTGAACGTCAGCGCCCCGATCGGCGTGGAGAACATGACCGTGGCATCTTTCCAGCCGATGGGTTCGGAGGCAGAGAGGTTGAATGTGGCGGTGACGGTGGATTGGTTGGGGTGAGTTACATTGCCGCCGATCAAGGTGCCGAGCGAAACGTTGGTGGGCATCACGCCCGCTGGCGGCGGTGGGGGCGCGTCGGTTTCCAGAGTGAAGGTCACCGTCAACCCGCTAGTGCCCTGGGCCGCCGCCGCGGGGGAGACGGTCGTGATTTGATTGGCGGACTGGCCGAATGCCGGCACGGTGGCCGCCAGCAACAGGAGCGCGAGGCAGCCAGAGTAAGGCATCAGGCCGAACACTTTCGCGGAGGTTCGCGTTTTCATGATGGCTTGGAGTTACGGTGTTTTTCCTGCGCCCGCCGTCGGCACCGACTCGATGCAGTAAAGCGTCCGGTTCGAGCGCAGAAAGAGTTGCCGGCCCGACAGCGCGGGCGCGGCGTTGAAATCGGTGTCGTCGCCGGCGAGTTTGTTTTGCGCGAGGAGCTTGAACGCGGGTTGCGCGGCAAAGACGAACACGCCGTTGCGCCGGCTCACGGCATAGACATTTCCATTCGCCAGCACCGCCGCCGCGTAAAATGGTTTGCCGCGTCCGGTGGCCGATGCGCCAGGCAGCCGCTCCTTGAACACCAACTCGCCAGTCTTCGCGTCGAGGCAGGTCGCGAAGCCGGCATCGCTGGCGAAGTAGAGTCTGCCTTCGTGCAAGACCGGCGTGGGCACGTAGCTGCTGTTGTGACTCGACCAGGCGAGGCTGGTTTTCGTCATGTCACCCTTGCCGCCCAACCGCACACCCACCGCCGCCAGCCGCGGAAATCCGCCGAAGGCATACGCCACGCCGTCGCCGACCACCACACTCGGCGCGATGTTGCCGCTCAACCCGGATTCGACATACCACCGCAGCTTCCCGGTGTCCGCGTTGAGCGCCCAAAACTCGTCCGGCACGGCGAGCAACGCGTCGGTTTGCGCGCCGGATTTCGCGAGCATCGGCGTGCCGAAAACATTTTCGAGCGCGGCGCCTTCCGCTTTCCAGAGCTGCTTCCCAGTTTCCTGATCCAGCGCGAAGACGGCGTGGGCTTCCTCCGAGGCGTTGATGATGACTTTGTCCTGATACAGGATCGGGCTGGCCGCCGAACCCCAGTTCTTGCGATTGGAATCCGTGCCGAGTACCACCTGCCAGAGCTGCCGGCCTTCGAGGTCGAAAGCCAGCGCACCCGCCTTGCCGAAATAAACAAACACCCGCTGGCCATCGCTCGCCGGCGTGGAACTTGCGAATCCGTGCTCCTGTAAGAAACCGTCGTAGGAATCCACGTTTTTCTCGGCGGCCACCGACTTTTGCCAGAGGATTTTCCCGCTCGCCCGATCCAGGCAAAGCAAATGACGCTGAAGCTTCTCCGGCCCGCCGCGCGTGCCGTCCCCGTAACCCGAGTAGCAGGTCACAAAGAGTTTTTCCCCGACGACGATGGGGCTGGACGAGCCCGGGCCGGGCAATTCCGTCTTCCACTTCAGATTCGATGTGTCGCTCCAGGTCGTGGGCGGCGTTGCGCCCGCAGCGATGCCGCTCCCACCCGGCCCGCGAAACTGCGCCCAGTCTGTCGCCGCCAGCGCGGGCTCGGGCGCGGCGCGGAGGCAAACCGGCAACACCGCCAGCGCCAGCGCGGAAAACGAAAGCGAAACCACATTTTTCACGCGCTCAGTG
>CAIKLQ010000184.1 GCA_903828255.1 uncultured Verrucomicrobiota bacterium | reverse complement strand
GGTCAGGGTGAAGCCCGTCAGCGCCGCGCCGCTGGTCAAATACACACCGCGCACCGCCGCTGGGCCGTTGGTCGTGCCGGGCACCCGGTAGCCCGCAATCGTCGTCACCGCCGGCCCGTTGACGCTTTGCACCGTCACTGGCTGGGTCACCGCCACCCGGTTGCTCATCCCATACACCGCCGTCGCGCCGGTCTGATACACCCCGTTGCTCACCAGTACCAGCGCCCCTGGCTCCGCCGCATCTACCGCCTGCTGGATGGTGGTCGCCGCCGTCGCCCAGTTGGTGTACGGGGGCGCGGGCGTGGCGCTGTCCAGCGCGACGTAATGCACCGGCGGTGGCAGCACGCGCACGAGCACGAGCACGCTGGCCGCCACCCCGCCGGGCTGGCTCCCGTTGTAGGCGCGCAATTCCACCGCGTAGTCCCCCGGCGCACTCCAAGCGTGCGTAACGGAGGGGCGGTTGCTAACCACAATCCCATCGCCAAAGTCCCAGCGCGAGGCACTCGCCCGCCCGCCGATCAGCCCCTGGAAGACCACGCCGAACCCCAACGCCACGTTGGTGTAGTCCGCTTGAATCATTACAGTGAGGGCACCGGTCACCGAACCGCTCCAATACTCGTCGCAGCCCACAGCGGGCGGGCTGGCCCACGGCTCGCCATCCAGGTCTAGTCCGTTGGCGTTGGCGGCGCTACCGGCCCACCGGCAAGGCGAGTTGGCGCTCAAGTGCCAGTTGCCCGCCAGTTGCGGCTCGGCGGTGAAATTTCCGCTGCCGCCAATGGGCAAGGGGGTGGTGCAGCAATAGTTCAAGGTTCCGGAGTAGTAGTTGTCATCGCTCAACTAGGCGGTGTTGTAATAGACGATGCAATTGTTCAGCGTGCCATTGTCGACCCCGCCGCCGGAGTCAGAGGCCGAGTTGCCCGTCAGCGTGCAGTTGTTCAGCGTGCCAGAGGAGGCCCCGCCGCCGTAACCGGCCGAGTTGCCCGAAAGCGTGCAACTCTTTAGCGTGCCAAAGCAGGCCCCGCCGCCCAAGCCAGCGGCCGAGTTGCCCGTTAGCACACAGTTGCTCACCACCGCGCTGGCCGACCCGCACCAGACCCCGCCGCCAGATTGGTTTGTGAAATAGTTGCCTGACGCCTGCGTCGCCCCCTTGGTCAGGGTGAAGCCCGCCAGCGCCGCGCCGTTGGTCAAATACACACATCGCACCGCTGCCGCCCCATTTGTCGTCCCGGGCACCTGGTAGCCCGCAATGGTCGTCACCGCCGGCCCGTTGACGCTTTGCACCGTCACGGGCTTGGTTACCGCCACCCGGTTGTTCATCCCATAAACCGCCGTCACGCCGGTCTGGTACACGCCGTTGGTGACGAGGATGAGGTCGCCCGCCACCGCTGCGTCCACGGCGGCCTGAATGTTCGTGGCGGCGGCGGCCCAGTTCGTGTAGGGCGCGGCGGGTGTGGGATTGTTGAGGTCCACGTAACGGGTGGCGGCAAAGGTCCCGGCGGCGGAGTGGAGCAACAGAGCCAAGGCAAGAGGGGAGGCAAACACGGACTTCCCGAATGGCAGCGACCGGAGGTGGGAAACCGGATATAGGACGCCCGTGCGGCAGGAGCGGCGCACGCCGCAGGAGATCTGGCTTTGGGGCGTTTGCGCTCCGGGACGGTGTGGCCGTTCAGTGGAGATGGATTGGTTGGTGCAGTTCATAAAGACAAAGACAATGGCGGCGGACGGAGTTCATGTAGCTGGTTTGACTAGGCGGGAGTTGTGGGTTCGGCCCCAGCGGCGCTGATTTCGGCATGGTCTTGGGTTGGCTGCTCGTTCGCTTCGGCGTCTCAAGCCGCTAGCTAGCGCTGCGGAGCATGGCGGGCCGGTGGGAGTTGTCAACAGGGAAGTTGCGACCAGCGACCAGTGCGAGCAGTGCGGGCCTGGCGGGCATGCGGAACATGGAGTTACGGGCCAGCGCCGCCTCATGAAAACCGTATTGTCCGGCCCGAACTCGCGGCACAGGTCGCGCCACTTCTCGTTGACCAACGCCTTGATCGGGCAGGTGTGCAGGTGTGAATGGAACGTCGCCCGTGTGCGAGGGACTGAAAGTGCAGCGCCGTCGCCACCAGCGATTTGCCCGAACCGGTGGGCGTGTTGAGGATGACGTTCTTCTCCTCGAACAACTCCAGCAGCGCCTCCTCCTGCGCCGGATACAGCGTGAGCCGGCGTCCTTCGACGTATTCAAGGAAGCGCCCGAGCAACGCGTCATTGCTGACATTCCCGTCGCGCGGCAGAAATTCGTGGAGTGGCGTGATCACAGGACGAGGACGTTACTCGCGGAGCGCAATGCTGAGAAGTAGGAACTCAGGAAGCGAATGTGCGCTCTCGACCACTACCCAGTCAGCCGCTCCTTCCAGTAGTCCGGGTGCCGACTGTGATGCTTCACCACAAGTATGCGCACCTCCTCACCCGCAATGCGGTAAAGAATGCTGTAGGGAAAGCGTCGCATGAGAAATCGGCGAATGTCCTTTTCGAGGATGCGCCAGCGCTCCGGCGCTTCCAGAATTTTGATCACAGCGGCGTCAAACTCCGTGCGAAAGCGCGTGCCCAAGCCCGGCACCTTGCGTTCGTAGAAGCGCGCCGCCTCGGCGAGTTCCGCTTCCGCGTCCGGGTGGTAGCTCAGGCGCATTCGGTGGCCCGGCGCATGGTTTCCATCACTTGCCCATGCGTGCGTCCCGCCACCGAACCCGAGGACAACTCGGCATCGCGCCGCTGCGCCTCGGCCAGCGCCTCCCGTTCTTCGTCCCGCGCGGTGGACAGGCTGCTGTCCTCAATGCTTTGCCAGAGATCTTGCGCTAGCGAAACCCGCTGGGCCAGCGGCAGCGCCATGACTTCTTGCGTCAGTTGTTCCTTCGACATGGGATCACAGTAGATTTGGTATGTTTTACAGTCAACCACGCATGATTCCCATGCGCGACCGCGCCGAGCGGTTTGCCCGACCCGGTGGGCGTGTTCAGAATGACGTTCTTCTCCTCAAACAACTCCAGCAGCGCCGATTCCTGCGCCGGATACAGCGTGAGCCGCCGCCCTTCGACATATTCGAGGAAGCGCCCGAGCAACTCGTCATTGCTGACGTTTTCGTCGCGCGGCAGAAGATCGTGAAGCGTGGTGGTCATTGAGCGGGGGAAGCTAGCAGGGAATAGTGAAGGTGAGAAGGCGGAATCGGGTTGCCCATCGGCCGCCGCGCGCCCGCCGGCGGCCGGCTAGTTGGTAGCGCGCCCCTTACGGCAGTCACGGATGCCTGACGCTACGCCCATTGACCGCCACTTCGAATCGCACGCCAAGGATGGGTGACTCCTCCGGAACCGCCCGCACCGCCGACAGGTCTTGGAGTGCGCCAGCCCTCTGGCGCTTTGGAAGTCGGGGGTGGCAAAAAGCGCCAGAGGGCTGGTGCACTCCAAAACGCTGCCGCGTTTCATCCTCCGCCAGAGCCTTACTGCGATTCAGGGGGGCCAAAGCGCGAAATGACATTCGGCGAATTCTTACCCGGCGTGCTTGGCCCAATCCATTTCCAAGTGAGTCCCAAAGCACTGCCGTGGGTCACTTCGTCCGATACACCACGGCAAAGCCGATGGTAAGCTTCCGGCCTTTGCTGCGCGAGTCAGCGTCGTCACGCATGACGAGGCGCAAAGTGTGTTCGCCCGGCTTCAGACCTTGCACGCGCCAGAGGTCATTGTCGTGAGTCTTGGGCACAATGTAGGCATCGGCCAACAGTGCGCTTTTCACGCCGTCGAGATAAACATCCGCCCGTCCGCCCTCTTGGGAGAGTTCGCCAACCAAAGCCAAGCCGCTGCCTTTGAAGTGGAGCGTTGCTTCGCTGCCCGCGCCCTCGCTGACGCGTCCTTCTAATTGGTCGGCCCAGACGTAACACGTCTTTTCGGCCCACTTACCCTCCCAATGCCACGCCGCGTCCGGACACTTCAACACCTTCTCGGGCACCCCGAAGTTGGATAGCTGTAGCTTCGGCGGCTGGGGCGATTGCCGGGGGATTACGACCTCGGTTGCGCTCACCTTGCCGCCGGCCTGTTCGATGATTTTGAGGGCGCGGGCCTCGGTGGATTTCACGATGTCGTTAAAGGAGTATTCGGTGAAATCGAACTTCGTGTCGGCGAGCTTCGCCAACTCCGGTTTGTACTGCTCGGGGATTTGCGCGTAGCCAATCATGGCCCCTAGCACGCCGCAGGCGCTGGAGGGATTGCAATCGGAGTCCTGGCCGCAGCGGGTCGCAATTTCCATCGTCTGTTGCCAGTCGCCCTGACCGTGGAGCAGGCCGAACGCGATGTAAGCGCCGTTGAGCTTGGCGTCTATGTTGAAGTTGCGAAAGACTCCGTCGGGACAGGGATCATCCTTGTCCCACCTAGCCTCGACTTGCTGCCAGACCTTGTGCCAGTCCTTGGGCTCTTGTGCCGACCACGCGAGCAGGTCGCGGATGAGTTGGGCATAGGGGCTGCGCGCGGGAATACAAGCCAGGCCGGTCGCAACGACCTTGCGCGGATCCCGCTCGAAGTAGGCCGCCGTGTACATGCCGCAGACGAACATGCCGCCGTAGAGGCCGTCGCCGTAATTCATCACACGGCCCACACGGTCGCAGTATTGGTTCGAGACGCGCGGCAGCCCGGGACACATGATGCCGATGAAGTCGGCCTCAATCTGGAAGTCAATGTCGTCAGCGTGAATGTTGTAGCGAGGGTGGCCGGACAGCGGCGCGGCGAGGCCGCGGTTGAGGTTGCGCCGCGCGCCCGCGTTGGCGTGCCAGAGTTCGTAATTGGAGTTCTTGAACGCCGCGCCGTAGTCGACCGTAGTGGCGTTGAGGCCGATAGTGTCCATTACGCGGGAGAACGTCATCTCGACATAGAGATCGTCCTGGACAATGGCGTTGGAAAGCTCAAAGGGCTTGATCGGAGCTTGGTTGATTTTGCCCATGGATCTAAACTCGGTGGGGGCGCCATAGACCACGCCAATCATCTGCCCCGCCCAGGCGCCGCGAATCTTGTCGCGCAACACCTCGCGGGAGATTGTGCGCGACCCGGCGTGGGCGAAGCCCGCTGGCACGACGAGGAAACCCAGCAGGACGAGCGGAAGGAGTCGGGGACAATAAAGTTCGCGCATCGGGTTTGTTTTCATTTTGGTTTTTCGGTTGGTTTGATTCTAAGTAATTGGTGGCGAGATTCAAGGTCCCCCCGAGTCCAACCCGACACGGCGGTAGGTCCCGGCTGCCGGATCGCCGAGTGATAGAGGCAATAGCGCCGGCCAGAGGCTGATACTGCCAGGTTCGGGGGAGCGGTGATATTTCTGCGGTGTCTTCCCTTTTTCTCATAGGAAGGGCAGAGGGTCAGGATGGAAATTCGCCCAAGTCAGCGACCTCCGGCAAAGCCGGAGGCTTGGGGAAGGTGGCGCGGCCCAAGGCCGCATGGCCCTGCGGGCGATGTTTCCCAGTCACTCCCCAACCCTTGTATCAGCGATGTTCGTCCACGCACACGCATATTCCAGCGGGTTCGCAGCTTCCCTTACTTGGTTCGTTTCACAATTCACGCCGCTCACACAACCGAACCTCGGTACAATCTGCGCCTCCCCAAAAGCTTTACCCCTCCACCCACAATCCCGGAAGCGTCAAACTGTTGGAGTCCTCCGGCAGAGCCGGAGCATTTCCTTTGGATTAACCAGGACGGCTTGCGGGAATCGAGCGCAAACTTACCACCAGAAAGTAGGGGCGCCGGAGTTCGGGTCCGTGCGCGGCAGCATGGGAAACTTGAATTTCCGCCACTCCGCGTGACCATCCAGGCTGACAATATTTCCACCCATCGGGGAAGTCCGGTTGAGGTGGGAAGTTCGGTGGCCCGCCCAGCCGCCATTGATTTTCGTCCAGTTGTAAGTGGTTTGATAAGCGGAGACGGGAGAATTCTGGCCCGGCTCTGAAAGCGTCACATCCGTTATCATGGGGCGTTCGGCCGGGCTGGGTGCCGGGAGGGTAAGCGCGCCATTCTGAATCGGTTGTGGAGTAAGCTTGTAATTCCAGTTGGTTTTCAAAACGCCAGGGGTGTTCGGGAAGGTAAAGGCGTAGCCAGTCACGCGATAACCGCTATCCCCGGAGACGGTCCAGTTCCACAGGGTGTCGTTGTTTTGCTCCTGATTGGCGGGACAATACAGCGTCCCGCGAACACAGCCGTTGGCGAGCATGTTCTTCACCAGCGGGACCTCCGGAAGGTCCCAAGCCCAATAAGCGCCACCTCCGGGTAAGTACGCGAACAGTTTATCACTGTTGTCGCCGGCATAAATGTAGCACGCCACCCCGAGCTGCTTCAGGTTGCTCAGGCAGCGGATGCGAACGGCCCGCTCCTTGGCTTTCGCGAGCGCCGGCAGGAGCATGGCCGCCAGAATGGCGATGATGGCGATGACGACCAGCAATTCGATCAAGGTAAATCCCGAACGAGCGGGTCGGTTGTGTTTAATGATGTTGTGTTTCTGGGCCAAAATGAGTTTCAAGTAGCGCAAGAGACGAGATGCGGGCGGCGTCGTCAACTTCTGTTTGTTCCCGTCATCTCGTCTGCTGCGAGGTTTGGATGGCTGAAAAGGGAGGAGCCGTCACCCGACGTGACGGCTCCTCTTGTGAATTATCTCAGAATCGAGCCTGCGTGGTGCGGAAGTATTTCTGCGCCCCCGTGGGTGTGAAGGTGTAGGGCGACGTGGCGTTGTTGGCAGTCCAGGGGCCGTTCGCCGTGGGGGCTTCCAAAAGCGAGCCAGCGGTCCAGGTCCGCTGCAATTGGCCGCCGCTGGCCGGTTGCACCTGCCCCCTGCCACCCCATAGGAAAGCAGATACAAGAATCGCTTTTGCAGGGGTTGTGAGACGTCTTTAGATTGCTGGCGGAATTTTCGAGTCTAACACATACACAAATCTCCTAGAATCCCTGAGTTTCCTTAGAAAGCATATGGGATGGCTGTGAATCCGTTTCGCCGCCGGCCAGCCCCTGACACTGGTATCCGGCGTGGCGGCAAGGTCTGATCCGGAATTATTTCTCGCATAAGCGCTGGTCAAATCCGTCGCGGGACATTCGCGCCCACGCAAGCGACGGGCTATGGTTGGCGGCGAGGTGAACTTATGAATCTGGATTCCGAACTCGGTCATTGTTTGAGCTTCATCAACTGTCAGTTGCGCCCAGCGGCGCGTTCCGGTGCTCCGCACCGACCGGCCGTGACGATCTCCCGCCAGGCCGGCTGCGGCGCGCTCGCGGTGGCGGAAAAACTGGCCGACCTGCTCCAACAAACCACCCCGCGCGACGAGCCAAACTGGACGGTGTTTGACCGCAACCTGATGGCTAAAGTCCTGGCCGATCACCATCGGCCCGGCCGGTTGACCAAGCTCCTCCCCGAAGATCGCGCGGCGGGGTTGCAGGACATCATTGATGATTTGTCCGGCCAGCAACCGCCGTCGTGGACGATGATCGCGCAAACCAGTGAAACCGTTTTGAAGCTGGCCGAACTAGGGAATGTCATTCTCATTGGCCGCGCGGGGAACATCATCGCCTCGCGCCTGCCCCATGTGCGGCACGTCCGGCTGATTGCGCCGCTCGAAAAACGCGTTGCCTATGCCCACACGCTGTATCAGATGAGTGACCGCGACGCCCGCGCTTTTTGTCTCCGGGAAGACGCGGCCCGGCAGCGTTACGTGAAGAAGTATTTCAAGACTGAGGTGGCGGATCCGATGCTCTATCATCTGGTCCTCAACACTGGTTTGGTGGCGTTTGATGAGGCAGTGCGCTTGATCGCCGACTTGGTGCGCGGTCCCGAACGGGCCGGGAACGGCAGCCCCCGACCGGTCCATGCGGCGCATCTCGCGCATTAACAGCTTGGGCGGCGGCGGGCGCGGGAAATTTCGCCTGAACCGGATTCAAACACCCATCCCACCAACAGGCCGGAGAACCCGTTTGACGTGCGCCAATGGGGCACCTCATGTGCTGACAATGAAGGTGATGAAAGAATCGTAATCTTTGAAACGCCGCGTGACAAGAATCCCAGGGCCTATTAGTCTCCAAGCAATCATCAATAACCAACCAACCTCTATTACTATGAAACACTGTCCACTTACTGTGAAGTCCGTCCTGCTTTCAGTCGCCCTGCTATTGAGCAGCGTGAGTATGAGCTTGGCGCAGCTCGCGCCCCAATACCTTGTGGACTCTGGAAACCTTATCGGCTATCTCCACCAATCGGGCTTGAATGTTTACGGGTCCAATCCGAGTTACATCACCTGGAATGGCGGAAGCAGCGCCGCCCGCACCGAATGTTCCAGCTTTGTCACCTTGTTGTGGCAGCACTCGTTTGGTTGGACTCCGACCACTTTTCGTTCATGGATGGCGTCCACCAGCCCGACGGCGGCGAAGTATCACGACACCATCGTCGCGCAAAACAGGTTTTCGCAAATCAACTACGTGAACCAAATTCAGCTTGGGGACGTTATCGCCATCAAGTATCCGCCCGGGGGCACCGCCACTGGGCATTTGATGCTGGTGTCTGCCACGCCGGTGATTTACGCCGCCACGGCCCCGCTGGTCAAAGGCACGGCGCAAGTGATCGTTAGCGTCGTTGATTCGAGTGCTTCCTATCACGGCCCCACAGATACGCGACTGCAACCGGGCGGCACGGGGCAGGGGATTGGCCAGGGCGTATTCCGGCTTTATGTGAACGCCAGCGGCGTCATCGTCGGCCACACCTGGAGTACCTATAGCAACTCGGTTTTCTATAACCAGTCCCAGCGTCATGTCGTGGTTGGGCGACTGCGGTAGGCCGGAGAATTCACAAGCTCTGTAGCCGCCGCCTCATCTCGGCGGCTACAGTTTGTCGTCGTCTCGTGCGGCATGTGAATTAAGTGCTTGGGCGGCGGCGGGCGCTCTGGCTAAATGCCGCTTGGATGACTCGACGCAAGCAATACCCATCGCGCGACCTGCATGACAATCGCGATGGCGGTAATGCATTCTGGTGGCTGTTGCTTTCGCTGCTCGGTGGCGGGCTTTGGGTCTGGTGGTATTACCAACCAATTCCACCACAGCCGCCAAAACTCCAAGCCCGCGCGGCCACGCCACACACCAATCAACCCCCCGTCCCGCCAACGCCTACGCCGGCACGAACTAACCCGCCGCCGGTCCCCATCCCCCCGGTCACGAATGTGCCGCCGGTCAGTGCGGTCCCCCTTCCTCTGCCTGACGTGCTGGAAACGCAGGTCGCGCTCGCCCGGCAGGGGATTTCTCCCGGCTCGCTCGATGGGGTGATGGGTTCGCAAACGCGCGCGGCGATCCTGGCGGCACAACGCCAACTGGGCTTGCGCGAAACCGGCGAACTTGACGCCGAAACGGCCGCCGCATTGTCCCTCGCCGCTCCGGCGTTGACCCGTTACGTCGTCACCTCGAACGACCTCGCGCGGTTGCAGCCGTTGAGCAAAACCTGGCTTGGCAAATCGCAGCAGACGGTGCTGGATTACGAAACGATTCTCGAACTTGTTGCCGAGCGCGGTCATGCGTCGCCGACTTTGACTCGCCGGCTGAACCCGGCGGTGGACTGGGCAAACGTGGTGGCTGGCGCGGAGCTTCAAATCCCCGATGTGGAATACCCGCCGGCGGCGGCAAAGGCCGCGTTCGTGGTCATCCGTCTGGGTGAAAAGACACTGGAGGCGTTCGACGCGGGCACGAATTTGCTCGCGCATTTCCCGTGCAGCATCGCCGCGCGCGTCGAGAAGCGGCCCGCCGGCGAACTGCACGTTACCGTGATTGCGGAGAATCCGAACTACACGTTTGACCCGGTCGTGTTTCCCGAATCCGCCGAGGCGCGCGAGTTGGGTCGCAAATTGATCCTGCCGCCCGGTCCGAACAATCCCGTGGGCACGGCGTGGATTAGCCTGGACAAACCGGGTTACGGGATGCACGGCACACCGAGTCCGGAGCAGGTGGGGCGCACCGAATCGCACGGCTGTTTCCGGCTGGCGAACTGGAATGCGAGCCATCTCGTGCGCCTCGCGTGGGTCGGGATGCCGGTTTATATCGAGCCATGAACGCCCGCGGGATATCTCTTGCCGGCGCTTCGGTTCGGGCTGATTTTTGCGGGGATCAATCAGGTTGAAACCGGAACAAGTTGTGAACCATAACATTTCATTTTCCCTCGTGCCGCGCCTCTCAAGTTTAGCTTTCGCCTGCGGGTTGCGAGTGTTGGTTTTGCCAAGCGTTCTCACTCCCCTCGACTTATTGGCGAACCCGCAGGGATGCCCCTCGGACGATCCCCATGCCGGGGCGGCTTGGCAATCCCCGGATTTTCACGAGGTCGCGACTTTCACCAAGGAGTTCCCTGCTCCTTCGGTGTCAGGTCCCATTGCCCCGGCGCTCGGGCAACCGGTCGGCGCTTTGAGCGGGCGCATCGTGTTCACGAGTGGCGGGCACGGCTGGACGGCAGCGGCGAGCAGTTGGGGTTTGCAGCGCCCCGGGTTGCTCGAAATGTGCGAGGACTACGGCAACGTGGACCAGATGAATTTCTTCGCCACGTATTGCTTCAACGCCGGCGCGACGGTTGTGCCTCTGCGGCCCCTCGGCAATCAAGCCAACGAGGTCGTCCTCGACAACGATGATCCCGGCGTGACTTTCAGCGGCGTGTGGAGCGACAGCACTTCGACGATTTTCTACGGCAGCGCCGGCGACGTGCCGTATCGCTATGCGTCGCTGGCGGCTAGTGAAACCGCCACGGCCACCTACACGCCGACGATTCCGGCGGCGGGGTTTTATCCGGTTTACACTTGGGCGCGGCATGGGAGTGATCGGACGTTTCAGCTTTATCGCATCCGGCACACGGGCGGGGAATCCTGGGTGCGTGTCCCACACCACATGGTCGGCAACGGGTGGGTTTATCTCGGCACCTATCATTTCGAAGCTGGCGCTAACGCCGCGAAGGGCGCTGTGGTCATCAGCAACCTACAACCATCCCCGCTTGTGGGCAGCGTGGTGGTCGCGGATGCCGTCCGCTTCGGCAACGGCATGGGCAGCGTGGATCGCGGGTTTGGGGTTTCGAGTTATCCGCGCGAAGAGGAATGTTCTCGTTACTGGGTGCAGAATTCGTTGGGCCAGGGTCAGTCCCCGACGCTTTACGATCCCGACTGGCCGGCGATCACGACCGATGACAGTGATGACAATGTCGGCGCGCCGCCACGGATGGCGCGGGAGATGAATCGCGAACTCTCCGAAAACATCTACAAGCGCATCTTCATCAGTTTTCACTCAAATGCCGGTGGCAGCCGGGGCGTGGTCGGACTGTGGAATGACAACGCGAATTTTCCCGGCACGGGCACGCCAAACCAATACCGGCTCGCGCAACTCACCGGCGCAGAAGTGAACAACGATCTCGTAGGCATCGGCGCGCCGCCATTGGAAGTGGCCTGGTACAATCGGGGCAGCAGTCTAACCGCGACGCAGACATTTGCTTTTGGCGAAATTCGCAGCGACACGCTCGGCGGAGAAATGGACGCCACGATCATCGAGGTCGCCTTCCACGATGACGCCAGTGACGCCGCGCTCCTGCGCGACCCGAAGGCGCGAAATTGGATTGGCCGGGCCTCCTACCAAGCCGTCGTGCGCTACATGAACGAGTTCGATGCCGCGCCGCTCGTGTTCCTCCCCGAACCGCCCGCCAACTTCCGCGCCGCGGCCTCCGGCGGCAACGGGGTCGTTTCGTGGTCCGCGCCGGTTGCGCAGGGTGGCAGCGGTGCAGCCAGCGGTTACGTGATTTACCAATCCACCAACGGCTACGGGTTCGGTAATCCCGTGGCCGTCGCCAATGGGAACTCCTTCACGTTCACGAATCTGGCGGCGGACCGCGACTGGTTCTTCCGCGTCGCCGCGACCAACTCCGGCGGGCAATCCATGCCGTCGGAAACGGTGGCGGGCCGGATTGCTTCTTCGCCTACGGCGCCGCGCGTGCTGATTGTCAACGCGTTTGATCGGTTTGAAAAACTGAGCAACCTCCGGCAAACGCCTGCGGCGCAGAACTACAAACCGCCCGGACACGATGGCAACAGCGGGACGATGGACCGCGTCCTGCCGGGCCGGAACAACGCTTTCGATTACGTCGTGGCGCACGCGAAGGCGGTGGGCGCGGCGGGTTGGGCTTACGATTCCTGCCAGAACGAAGCGGGGCCGGCGGGCCTGGTGAGTTTGAGCGCCTATCCGGTGGTGATCTGGGCCTGCGGCGGTGAGTCTGTCGCCGCCGAAACCTTCAGCAGCGCTGAGCAGGTCAGCGTCAGTTCCTTCCTGACCGGGGGCGGCGGATTGTTTGTGTCGGGATCGGATGTGGCGTGGGACTTGAGCCGCAGTTCCGGACCGACGGCGGGAGACCGCAGTTTTGCCACAAATTTTCTCCACGCCCGGTTGGCAAGTGATGCGAACGATGACTCGCAGGTTTATTCGGTGACGCCGGGTGTTGGCTCGATCTTCGCAGGTTTGCCCGGTGCGTCTTTCGACGACGGTTCGCTAGGTATTTACGCCGTGCGGGCGCCGGACATGCTCACCCCCGCCGGCGTCGGCGTGATAAACGCGCTGAATTACAGCAGCGGCAGTTCAGCGGCGGCGATCCAATACGACGGCTCCGCCGGGGGCGGGCGCGTGGTGTTTTTTGGGTTTCCGTTTGAAACGATTTCCAGTGAGAGCGGGCGGGCGCAATACCTCGCCGCCATTCTGCCGTTTCTCAATCAAGCCCCCACCAACCCGCCGGCGGTTCTCGCGCAACCGCAAAGCCAGTTCGTCGTGCAAGGCTCGCAGCTCACGCTCACCGTGACCGCCGCTGGCTCGCCGCCGCGGAGTTATCAATGGCGGTTCAACGGCACCGATCTGCCCGGCGAAACCGCCAGCACATTGGCGCGGACGAATGTCCAATCCGCGAACTCCGGCAATTACGATGTTGTGGTGACGAACGCTCTCGGCGCGATTCCCAGCTCCAACGCGCTCGTGCAGGTGATTCTGCCGCCGACCCTGACTTTGTTTGCCGACGGCTTCGACACCGACACTTCCGCGAACTGGTTGGTCAATCGCAGTTCCGCCGATACGCAGGTCACGTTCAACTACGACTATTCGGCTGACGGAATTTCCCTGGCGCCGAATTCCAGCGGCGGCACCACGCGCGGCGTGAAGTTCGAGGCGAACATGTTCAATGGCGTCGCCGCAGCCATCAACATCTCGCCCGCGGGGCGCAGCTTCGGCGGCAATTATCGGCTGCGCTTTGACTTATGGATCAATGCCAACGGGCCGTTTCCGGGGGGCGGAGTCGGCTCGACCGAGCATTTCACCGCCGGCCTCGGCACGGCGGGAAATCGCGTTCAATGGACCGGCGTGGGCAGCACGGCCGACGGACACTGGTTTGCCGTGGACGGCGAAGGCGGCAGCACGGACACGACCACCACGAGCCTTCCCGACTACGGCGCGTTGAGTGGCACGACTTTGTTCGCCGCCGCCTCGGGAGTTTATGCAGCGGGCAGCACCGCGAACGCACGCGGCAACGGGAACGCCTACTACACCGCGCAATTTCCCGGAGTCACAGCGCCGACTTGGCAGCAGGCGAACTACGCGCCGCAAACCGACGCAGTGGCGGCGGGTTCGCCAGGTTTTGCGTGGCGCGAGGTGATTATCAGCCGAACCGGCACGACCGTGGAGTGGTTTATGGACGGCTTGAAACTCGCCACGATCAACAATGCCACGGTGACGGCGAGTAACATCTTCGTCGGCTACTGGGATTCATTCCCGTCCATCTCGGACAACGCGGCGCTGAGCTTCGGCCTCGTGGACAATATGCGCGTCGAAGG
>CAIKLQ010000183.1 GCA_903828255.1 uncultured Verrucomicrobiota bacterium | reverse complement strand
TGAAACCCGAGCGCCATCACCCCCAGGAGAAGCAGAATCCTCCGCGCGTTTCAAGCGAGGGAGAGGTCAACGCCTTTCGGCAGCCACATTTTCACGATGGCGAAGAGAGAGCGGATGCAAGTGTGACTCTCAAACAACCCAACGGCATCGCTTGCTTCTCCCTCTCCCCGGGGGAGAGGGCCGGGGTGAGGGCGAGCCTTCCTCATATTTTTTTCCGCACCGCGTTCTGCTGCCTCGCCGCATTCCTGTCCGCCGGAAGACTCTTCGCCAACCCCGACGGCCTGACCGTCGTCTCCGGCTCAGCCAGCGCGCAGACCAGCGGCTCGCAACTCAACGTCACCGCCAGCCACGGCGCATTTCTCGACTGGCGCAGCTTCAACATTCAGGCCGGCGAAACGACCCGCTTCCTCCAACCGGACGGAAGCTCGGTCGTGTTCAACCGCATCGGCGACGCCGGCCCGTCGCAAATCTGGGGCAGCCTTCTCGCCAACGGCACGGTCGTGCTCGCCAACGCGCACGGCTTCTACTTCGGGCCGGACTCGATGGTGAAAGTCGGCGGCAGCTTCGTCGCCACCACCGCGCCGCTCACGCCCGACTTCGGCGCGGGTGCGGCCTGGCAATTCAGCGGCCTGCCGCCGCTGGCGAGCATCGTGAACTACGGTTCGGTGGAAGTCGGCGCGGGGCGCTCGCTGTTCCTGATCGCGGAGAAAACTGAGAACCACGGCACCTTGAGCGCGCCCGGCGGCGGCGTGTGGCTGACCGCCGGCCAGGAAGTTCTCGTCAGCGAACGCCCGGACGGTCGCGGCTTGAGCGCCACCATCACGCTGCCTTCCGGTTCGGTGGACAATTCCGGCCGCATCCTCGCGGACGGCGGCAGCATCTCGCTGCGGGCGCAAGTGGTGAACCAGAACGGAATCGTTCAGGCCAATTCCGTGCGCGAACACAACGGCGTCATCGAACTCGTCGCAAGCGACGCTGTGAATCTCCGCGCAAACTCTCTCATCCAAGCCAACGGCGGCAGCGAGGGCGTGAGCGCTGGCGGCAGCGTGACAGTGAAGTCGGGCGGCACGTTCGCAGACGCGGTCGGTTCACGCATCGAGTCGTGCGGCGGCACCAGCGGCGGCAACGGCGGTTTCACCAAGATTTCAGCGGCAGCTCTAGCGGACATCCATTCGCAAGTGAACAGCTCGGCGCAAGCTGGTTTCGCCGGAGGCTCCGTGCTGATTGATCCGACGGATCTTGCCTTGAACTCCAGTTCCTTGTCTCCGTTCTCAGGCCAAAGCGCGATCACGTTTCAGGCCGACCGTAACATCACGTTCGCCGCGAGCACGGTTTGGAACTTGAGCGCGGCAATTGGGGTCACCGACGGCCAACTCAGCCTGCTTGCCGGAAACAACATCACCTTTGGCAACGGGGCGCGCATCATGGACGCGAACAACTGGGCGGTGAATTTGCACGCCACCGCCGGCTCGATTTTCCTAAACGGCGGCAGCGGACTCAACCAGAACGGCGCGATCGAGACTTCGGGCGGCGCAATTTCGTTGCTGGCCGGCGACAGCGTGCGCGTGGGCAGCGGCTTCGTCCGCACCGCGGGCGGCGGCGCGATCAACGTGCAGGCGTTGAGCGGCGATGTGGACGCAGGGAAGAACAACGCTGGCTACGTCTATGACATCAACGGCTACCGCGTGAATCTGATTGAGGGCGATCCCTACAAAAAGCTCGGCGGCATTTCCACTGCGGCGGGCGGCAGCGTCACCATCGAAGCCGGGCGTGACATCCTCAGCGTCCCCACGGTGCCCAATGGCCAGCCACCCGGCGCTTCCGGGGCTTATGGCAGCGGCGATGTGACGCTCACGGCGGGACGGAACATTCGCGGAAATTTTCTGGTGCGCAACGGCACGGGCAGCTTGACCGCGCAAAACATCGGGCTCTCGGAATCCGAAACGGTGAGCCTCAGCCTCGTTTCCGGCTCGTGGAGCGCTCACGCCGACAACAACATCTTCCTCAACGAAGTCCGCAATCCGAACGGCACCTTCAATCGCAACAGCCGGCCCGTGCCGGGCGGACATTATTCCGGCAATCTCTCCGACGCGGGCACGTCCGTGACGCCGCCGGCCAACAGCGCGTTTCTATTCGACTACGCGCCGAACGCGGCGGTGAACCTCTGGGCGGGCAACGGCATCACGCTCGCCGGAGGTGCGCGGGAATCGTTGCCGCGCGTGACCGGCCAGAACCTGAACATGCCGCCTATCTATCCGCCCGAGCTGACGCTCAGCGCCGGCGCGGGCGGCATCAGCGTGCTGCGGTCCATCGTGCTTTTCGCTTCCAGCCAGGGGCAGTTGGATATGACGACGCGCGAGGGTACCGGCGGAAACCTGAGCAGTCCCTTTCGGCAGGACGGGCTGTATGGCATCACGATGTCCGACAGCGGGCAGCCCGGTTGGGCGACCTTCGAGAAGGGCCGTGCGCTGATACCAGTGCATCTGCTCGACGCGAATCCGAGTCCGGTCACACTGGATATTTCGGGCAGCATCGGCCGGTTCAACCTGACCGTGCCGACGTTCGCGGACATCACCGTTCGCGGCACACAGCCTTACATTCCCGAGGAGGATTTGCTCAAGCCAGTCGCGGACCAGCACCGATACTTCGGTACGTATAACTTCGGTTTCCTCGGCCAGAATCTTTCGCCTTCGGCAGTCACCACGATCAAAGTGCTGGGCGACATCACCTATCGTGGCAATCTCACGACCGTTGCAATGCCTGACTTGTGGCCGGCGGCGCTGCTCGACACCACGCTCAGTCCACGGCCCGAAATCCTGCTCAAACTACGCTACGACGCGGCCACCGGGGCGCTGACATTCGTCGGCCAGATGACCGAGGCGGAGCGGGACTTTCTCAAAAACCCCACGGCGCTCGTGTTCGATGAATTCGGCCAACCGAGAACGGAGAACGGGCAATTCGTCACAACGCCCATCCCGCTCACCGACGCACAAAGGGCTGCGGTGGATGCGCTATTCGCCGACAGCAAGAGCGCTTCGCTCGGCGACAACGGGCTTGCCGTCAGCGGTCAGGGTTTGTTCAAAGTGATTGCGCAATCGGCGGACCTGGGCATCTCCGGCGGCATCTCGGTGCTGACGCCGAACGCGGTGCTGGCGGGCATTTCTCCCTTTGGCGCGAATCTTGAGGTCAACATCTCCGGCGATCTCGTCATGACCTCGACGAAAATCGCCAACGAGAGTTATCTGGGCGGAATCAATCTGACCGTCGGTGGTAATCTGGATGTGGGCGGGCAATTCTCCACGTTCGGCGACGCGAAGTCCGCCAAGGGTATCCTGACCGCGGGCGGCGGCGATGTTTCCGTGACCGCGCATGGCGACGTGAACGTGAACGGCTCGCGCATCGCCACCTATAACGGCGGCAACATCAACGTCGTCTCCGAAACCGGCGACGTGAACGCGGGCAACGGCGGGTCTGGAGTCGTCAATGTGAGCGCGCCGGAACTTGATCCGGTAACCGGTAAACTGATCACGTTGTCCGCGCCCATTCCCTTGAGTGGCATCCTCGCGACCACGGTGCGCGACTCGACTTCCGCGCACGTGGGCAACATCACCGTCAGCGCCCCGAACGGCAGCATCAACGCGAGCCTCGGCGGCGTCATCCAACTCGCGCTCAACGACGTGAAGTCACCCGCTGCCTTCATTGACTTGAACGCGGGCCGGGACATCAACGCTGGTCGCTCCGGCATCATCGGTGAAAACATTCAACTCAATGCCGCGGGCAATATCTCGGGCGTGGTCGTCGGCAGCCGTAACGTGAACATCCAATCGCAGCAAAGCGTGGACGTGACGGCGGTGGGAGGCGGCAACGTGACGGTCAGCGCGCAAGGCACGATCGCCGGTTCGATTACCAGCGGCGGGACGGTGAGTGCCAGTGGTGATTCCATCAGCGCCGCCCTGGTTTCCAAAAATGTCAGCACCACTGGCGATTCAAGCCAGGCCGCCGTGGGTGTCGGTCAGTCAAACGTCGCCAAGTCCGATGCCAAGACCGCAGACGACGGCGCAACCACCGTAGCCAAGACTGACGAAAAGAAATCCACCGACGAAGACGAAAAGAAAAAGCGCGGTCCGCGTCTTACCAAAACCAGCGGTCGCGTGACCGTGATTCTCCCCAACAAAAACAACTAGCAATTCATGCCCACACTCTTCACCCCCATGTTAGCCTCCGGCGCGTTGCAATTCGCGTTCGAGAAATCCACGACCGAAGGCAAACTCACCATCGGCGCGCTCGTGATCGTTTCGCTGTTCAGTTGGTCCGTTATCATCACCAAAATTCTCCAACTCTGGCGCGCCAGCCGGGCAACTGGGAAATTCTTCACCGCTTATCACGAAACGCGCGAACCGCTGGACCTGCATCGCAAGGGCGTGAAGTTCGACGGCGCGCCCGCCTACGAACTCTACACCGCTGGCCAGGAGGAATTGCAGTTTCAACTCACCAAGCATCCGGTCGTGGTGAAAGGCGAGGCCCGGATCACCCAAGCCGGCTTTGACTCCGTACGCGTCGCGCTGGAGGAGGCCGCGATGCGCGAGGCGCTGGCGTTGGAGAAGGGGATGATCGTCCTCTCCACAGCGGTGGCCGGCGGACCCTTCATCGGCTTGCTGGGCACGGTTTGGGGCGTGATGGAAACGTTCTCCGGCATCGCGCGGGCGAATTCGGCCAGCCTCACCGCCATGGCACCGGGCGTGGCGGGGGCATTGATCTGCACCGTCATCGGCCTGCTCGTGGCGATCCCGGCGATGTTCGCCTACAACTTCATGGTGACAAAGATTCGCGCGTTCACGCAGGAGTTGGATGCGTTTGCCATCCGCTACGCGACGCAGATCGAGCACACCTTCGTGGATGCCCGGCCCCTCGGGGAGGAAATTTCCGACGCCGTGACGAAGGTGATGAAGCACCAGGATTACCTCGCCACCACGGCGGCGCAGGCATCGCATATATGAGGAAGTGTTCCAAAGCCGTTCACCACTCGTTAAGCGAGCTGAACATCACGCCGCTGCTCGACCTCGCGTTCGTGCTGCTGGTGATTTTCATCATCACGACCACGCCGATCGTGAACGACCTGGACTTGAAGTTGCCCACGGCCTCGAAGAAGCAGAAAGACTCGCCGCCCAAAGCGAACTACGTGACGGTGGACAACGCGGGCGTCATTCACCTCAACAAGAAGGAGGTCACGCTCGACGGCTTGCTGTCGGAACTCGTCCAGTTGCGCGTGGACGATCCCGACTTGAGCGTCATCGTGCGCGGCGACAGCAAGACCAAGTATCGCCACATCGTCCGCGTCATGGATGCGTTGCAGCAGGCGAACGTGGTGAAGGTGGACTTGGCGACGGAGCCAAACGGAAAGAACTAGCCGATTGCTATGGCTGATCGTCGCAAAGACAAACGCACGTCGCGCCTGAGCGTAGTGATCTCGCTGGTGTGCCATGCGCTCATCATCGGCACGCTGGCGTTCATCGCGGCGCGCGAAGGCATTTTGGGCAAGGAGCTGAAGAAGATTGCCGTGACGATGGTCCCGAAGGAAAAACCGCCGGAAGAAAAGCCGAAAGAGAAGCCGCCCGAACCCAAACCCGTCGTCGAGCCGCCCAAGGAGGAAACGCCCAAGCCCGTCGTGACTCCGCAGCCGCAACTCGCCAAGGCCGCGATCGCGCTCCCACCTGCCGCCACGGCGGCGCCAGTTGCGGCTCCCGCTCCCGCCGCGTTGCCGGCCTTTGATTTCGACGGCGGCAAGGCCGTGGAAACCACCTCGGATCCGGACTTGATCTACAAGGGTTTCGTGGAGTACACGGTGCGCTCGCGCTGGGTCCGCCCCGAAGGCGTTGCGGACGAGAACTACGTTGCCGAAGTCGAACTGGCTTTGGATCGCACGGGCCGCGTCCAGGGCACGACTTGGAAGAAAGGTTCGGGCGACGCCGCCTGGGACAATTCCGTCAAGAAAGTCCTGGCGGAAACGGCGAACATCGGGCGTCCGCCGCCGAAAAGCTTTCCGGAAAAAGTGCTCGTGCGTTTTGATGTGCAGGTTGCCACGGAGGTTCCGATCCAATGAGAACCAAGAAGCGCACTTTCCGGAAAATCCACCGCGAAGGCCACAGCTCGCTCAATGAGTTGAACATCACACCGCTGTTGGACCTGGTGTTCGTGTTGCTCGTGATCTTCATCATCACCACGCCGCAACTGACGAACAGTCTGGAAATCAACCCGCCCTCCGGCAAACCGCCGCCCGCCAAGCCCGACGCCCCCAAACCCAAGATCAACCGCATCGTCGTGGACGACCAAGGCCAGGCGTTTCTTAATCGCGAGCCAGTCACCATCGCGGTCCTGAAAACCAAGTTACAGCAGATGAAATCCGCCGATCCCGAATTGGGCGTGGTGGTCGAAGGCTCGGAGGAAGTGGATTATCAAAACATGATCAACGTGCTCGACGTATTGCAGCAGTTGGACATCACCAAAGTTGGGCTGGCAACGGAAGCAGCCGGTGGACGACCGTGAGCAGCATGGCCCATAACCTGGCATTGAATTCCTCACACATTGCGGTTTGGGCTAGTTGTCTGGCATCCTTGCGGTGGCCATGAAGCAACTCAAATCATCCCTGGGCGATCTGCGCCGGCTCTTCGTCCGCACCATCACGCTCCGGGACATTGCCGAGCCGCTGATTTCTTTTGATGCCAGCCAAAGCGCCAGCGAAATCCGGAGCTTCATGCAGCATCACGAATACGACGTGGTGGGCGTTCGCGAAAACGGCGTGGTGACGGGTTTCGTCTCTCGCGGCGAACTCACGACGGGTTTGATCGGAGAACATCGTCGAGCGTTTGCCACCGACATGGTCCTGCCCGACAGCGAGCCACTACTGGCAGCTTTCACGGCGCTGCGGGAGAAACGGCATGTTTTCATCACGGTGCTCGGGCCTGTTGGAGGCATCGTCACGCGCGGCGATTTGCAGAAAGCGCCCGTCCGGCTCTGGTTGTTTGGACTCGTGTCGCTGCTCGAAATGCAACTGCTGCGCGTGGTACGAGAGCGCTACCCAGGCGAAGCGTGGAGTTCGTTGCTCACCGGCGAACGGTTGGAGGGCGCGCGCAGGGTGTTCGCCGAGCGCCGCCGCCGCAACGAGGAGAATGATCTTTCGGACTGCCTGCAACTGGGCGACAAGGCGGCGATTTTTCTGAAGGACCCAGAACTCTTTGCCTTGAGCGCTTTTCCCTCCAAGCAGGCGCTGGACAGCTTTTTCAAAGAAGCGGGCGCGCTCCGCAATGCGCTCGCCCATGCCAACGACATTCTGAGCGGACGCTGGCCCGCGCTCGCCGATCTGGTGATCACACTGGAGACCTTCCTGGAGCGGATTGAGGGCGTGGCGGTATTTCCGCCGTCCGAAACAGCCGGCTGATCAGAGTTTCGGTCCGTGTGCTCTGCGCGCGGACTTTGCTACTTTCTTGAAGGCAGAGCTGTGAGGAAACAGTCCGCCGCGCGCCGGGCGTCGTAGTTGGACATCGACTGCGATTGTAATAGATGTTTCTACTCGGGCTGGCTTGATTTTGCGTGGAGTTTATCCTGTCATCCTTTCGAACTGTAAGCGAAGCAATGGACTCTTCCACGGAGGTTTGACCTGGTTTGGGCGGGATTTTGGTTGCGCCGCCGGCCCATCCGGTCTGGTTTTGAATCTGATTGAGTTGGTCATCCGCGTGGCAAGAATGTGGTTGCCTCGCAGACGTCTGCCAGAATGGATTGCTCAGGTTTTCACAGGCGCGGCGATATTCCGCGCCTGGTCAATCCCGACTTTCCGGCGATTGGCACGGCGGCCTTGCTTGAACGATGAGCCTGTTCATAGCCGCCCCTTCAGCTTGAAACAAGCCGCGCTGCCTCACTGCCCTCACCGGGCCCACGACGGTTTGCCCGCCGGCGGTGCGGGGGTGAAGAACAGCCAGTCGCCGCGTGCCGCCGGTTGTCCGGCCACAAGTCGCGCGTCGCTGGCCGGCCAGAGGACAGGACCATGGCTTCCATGTAGCCGGGAATGTCCTCGTGAGCGATGCGCGCCTTCGCACCCTGCTCCAGGATTTCCCGCAGCACGCCTCGGACCTGATACTCCGTGACGTTGGTCGGGAAATCGGTCGCCCGGCGTCCGGAGTCTTTTGGGTGCGCGTCGGGCGCGGTGGGCTGCCGGCCGCAACCGACGGCCGCCACCAGTATTAGGATCAGGGCCGAAGGGATGGATATAGACGGACGTGAGGAAATGGTAAGTTGTGTTTTCATTGGGCTTGGTTCTGGTCTGTTTGCGGCGAGTCCAGGATTGGATTTCTGGAGGATTGCCCGCTGGGGCGCAGTTTCATCAGGGTAAATTGTTCAGGACCCGGAGTCGGTAGAAACGATTCCCGGCTGGGGCGTTGGTATCCGTCAGGGTCTGGAGGTTGTTGTTGCCCTTCAGCGGCCCGGCGGCGGGAAGCCAAAGGCCCGACGTTAGGGACTCGGTCGCTTCCAATAGGTTGCTGATGGCGGGCGGACTGCGAAAGGACACGCTCACCCGGTTCGTGAAGGGCTGAATTGCTTCGATCCGCAAGCCGGCTTGGAACCGCACCGGCAAAATGTCGGAGGGCGATTGGAGCGGGCCCCCGCCGGGGCCGTTGGTGGAAGTGTCAATGGCACGGAAACCGACGATGTAAGTTCCCGGCACACTGGTGGTGAACTCGCGCCCGTGGATATGGCCGTAGGGATCGGCGCCGGGCTCGCTGTTGTTCTCGCTGATCACCAGTGTATTCGTTCCGTTCGTCGTGCCGACGGGCTCGCTGAAGGTAATGACTCCTAAGTCGCTCTCCCCGTCGCCTTCCCAAAAGGCGAAGCTGCCGCCGGGCGGCCCCTCGACACTGACCACTTGAACGGCCAGCCGTGCCCCGAGCGAGGCGGCTCCCGCAATCGGACCGCCGTTGGGAATTGTTGCCGCGAGCGCGGAAAATGTCAGCACATCGCCCCGGTAGTAACCGGCGTTCAGCCCGTTGGTTCTCAGAATTTGCGGAAAGGAGTAACTCGTTTGCGTGGCATCAAACGCCGCGCCGTTGCTGAAGGCGAGCTTGTCGTTTTGATTCGTGCCCGCGGCACCAGCGTAAATGTGAGTGTCCGCATGGCTGGAGAGCGTTGCTGCTGCCAGGGCCATCATCGCGATGGTTCGCCTCCATGCGAGGGTTTGCTGCTGAATCTTCATACGTTAATTGCTGCGGGCCGTGGGATTGGGATGCTGGCGAGAACCACCCGCCGTTCGATCAGGTGGCAAACATCGCGCACTGCCGGGGCCGGCCTTTTGGGGCGGCGACCGGAGTGCGCGGCGTTGCTTTCAAACTGGATCATTCATCCTCCCCGGCCAAATCACGGGACGTAGTGCAGGCGGAAGTATTGCTGGGCCGCACCACTGTCAAGCACCACGCCGGGCTGGCCATCCACGGTCACGGGAGTGTTCGTCACGCTCGTCCAGGTGTTGGAGTCGGTGACGGAGGCGGCTTCCAGCACCCAATTGGTCGTCGTGCCGGCGGGCCACGCCACAAACACTTTCGGGGCGATACTGAGCGAGGGAGCCGGAGTTACCGACAAGGTTGCAGAAACGCCATAGGCTGAAAGAGCCGTCCCGGAGGTCTTGTTGGCGATGTCGTTGCCGCCCATGAAGACAGTGTAGTCACCCGCCGGGAGCGCGAAACTGCCGGAGACGTTGGTGGCGCCGCCGGTGGCTGCCGCTGAAGCCTGGTAGATGAAGCTGCTCAATTGGGAGACATCTCCCGGCAGGTCGCCGTCGCCGCCGATTTTCCAGTTGCCCAAAGCGTTCCAGCTTCCGTCCGTCGGGGCTTCGGTCGTGGCGTTGGTGTCAATGTTCTGTTGCACCCACCAGGTGCGCCAGGCAATGGATGCCGGGCCAAAATCGTGGTCCGGGCTTACCGGCAAGTTGGTCCAGCCCATGGGAAAGGGGGCGAT
>CAIKLQ010000182.1 GCA_903828255.1 uncultured Verrucomicrobiota bacterium | reverse complement strand
TAAACTTTCCAGAGGTTGCCGCCGATGGTCGGTCACTCGATTCGATACTCGCGGATTTCAGCTTCGCGCTCACCCCGGAAGGGCACGGCGAGGTAAAGCGTCCGGCGCGATGGCACGAATAAGCCCGTGCGGGCGCGGGGCGCGGTGGGCGTGGTGGAGATGCCCTCCGCGTAGTGGGCGAACGCCCGGCGCAGGAATTCCCGGATGACAAAGTCCTGCTGGCCCAGCGTCAACTCGGCATACTGCGGGCAGGCCCGGTAGGTGAACAGGTTTTGCAGCCGGCTCTGCGCGGCCTCCAGTTTGCGCCGGGCATTGGCGGCGGCTTTCTGGTCCTCCCAGTGGTCGAGCGCGGCACCCTCGCGGAGGAACGCCCGGTTCAACTCGGGCCGGGTGTCGTCCTTGTGGATCTGGAGCAGGTCGTAGTCCTCGCGCCAGATGTGCTGCCGCCAGGTGAACACCTGCGCCACAAAGGAGAATTCATCAGGCGGGTCGGAAAGAGAGCCGGAACTCATAAACTCAGAAACGGAATCCGCTTTTTGAGTTTTTGAGTTTTGGCTTTGGCTTTCATGTTCCGGCAGGCAGGCGAAGTGCAACAGTTCCCTTGGCTTCGGCCAGTCCATCGGATCGGGCAGGCGTTGCACGCCGTTGGTGGTGAGCTGCGAGTAGCCGGTGATGTAGAAATCCGGGGGCACCAGCGGCTTGCCCTCGGCGTCGAGGTGCGGCAGGACGCTGCCCGGCTGGCGATTGAGGCGGAGGAAGGCGTCCTGCGAATCCAGCACGCGGGTAGAGCAGCGTGAGGTCCGCTTGGGTGAATTGGATGCGGCCGCCGCCCGGGGCTTTGGGGGCGTTGTGAATATCACTGCCCAGCAACCATTGCGTGTCGGCCATGTAGAGACTCGTGCGCCCGTTCGTCCGCATCGAGGCTTGCAGCAGGTCGCCCCGCCCGCAGTTGAGGTCCACCAACCCGGGGCGCACCACCGGGAGAGCGGCGGCCAGCCGGGCGGCGAGCGCCGGGAGCGTGAAGAATTGCGAAAGCCCCTTCTGCGCGGCGTTGGTCGCGGAGTCGAGTACTTCCTGAGCGATGGCGGCAGGGATGTTGGTTTTTTGCATAAGGGGGGGTGACAGAATAATGTCGGACAAAATAATGAAGGCCAGAGATCAGGCGCGAAACTTGGGTTTTCGGTTGTGGTTCGGTGGCATTAAATCCCGGCGGCGGGCGGCGCGCTCGGTGGGAGCGAGGGCGCTCCGGCATTGCCCGGCGAAGGCATAGTCTTCCCGCGTGTCGCACCAAGTCCGGGAGCGGTCAAGCACCAAAGCGCCCAGGCCAAGTTTCATTCCGTTCGTTCGGTTTTTCAGAGTTACGGCTAGGGCATCGGCCCAGTGGTTAGTTTTCATAAACGTATCGGGAGGGTTGTTTTCGGGTCTATTTTGGTTGTGGTCTAAATAGGAGTGCGGTGACGCGGAGTTCTGGCCTGATTGGATCATAGGGGAAAGTCCGGTGGTTCGGCTAGTGGTCGCGCCAGCGGCAGCCCGGGCGACTTCCGCGCGGGGCTGCCACCGCCGGAGCGCTTTGGTTATTTCGTGGTGACGCTGACCTGGAAAAGAACTCAGGTTTGGAACTCAGGCTTGGAACTCAAGTTTGGTTTCAGGGGGTTGCTTTTCATAAACCTGGTGCGGGTGCTAACCTGCAATCCGGTTTCGTAAAGCACGTATTTGAGCATTCGTTGCGCCTTCGTGGGCATCGCTCTTGGGCGGGATGGCTGGGATTGCCGCAGGCTACAGCCGGAGCAGCTTCCGCGCGTTCCCGTGGAGCAGCTTGCGCTCGATCGGCTTTGTGGGCGCGAAGCGGCGCACGGCGGCGATGGTTTCCGCCCCCTGACATTTCTCGCCGGTGCCGACGAGGTCGTTGCAATCGCTGCCGTAAAGCAGCTTGTCCTGGTGACGCTGGAAAAATCCCGGAGTGAAGGAGGGATCGCGCGTGAGCGCATTCAGGCCCGAGCCGGCGGAGAGGTCGCCAAACATGTTTGGGTAGTCGGCAAGGTAGCGCTCGGTGAGTCCGCCCGGCGTGATTGGGCCTTTTGGGTAGAGGTTGTTCGCGGCGTCGCGGTAACTCTGGTCCACGTTCGCCCACCAGGTTTGCGCGTGGCCGATGAAGTTCACGCGCGGATATTTTGCGAGCATCTTGTGGAAGCGCGTGAAGCCGTGATTGTACATTCCCATCTGCCAGTGCATCAGCACGGGAACGCGGTAAGCCTGCGCGAGTTCGTAGATGCGCTGCATTTCCGGCGAATCACATTCCACGCCGAACTTCTGCTCCGCGATCATCACCGCGCCCAGCTTCAGATACTTCTCAATCTCCGCCGGCGCACCGTCGAGATCCGGCACTTCGTTGGCGGCGAAACGGAATTCCTGCGGATGCGCCCGGACAAACTCAAGGCACGCTTCGTTGCCGTAGGCTTTGGCCTGCAAACCGTTTGAGTCACCGTTGTGCGTGGAAGCCCGCATCATGGGCCGTCCGGCGGGCAGCAGAATTGTCATCGTGACGCCCATTGTGCGCTGGTGCGAGAGTAGGACCGGGTCGGGCCGATCCGAGTAATTGACGTGTTGGTGGATGTCAATGATCGGCTCGGCATGGGCGGTGGTGGCGCAACCGGCAAGCGCCGCCCCGGTGAGCGCGAGGCTGGTGCGGGCGAGAAAGTCGCGGCGGGAAAGATTTCGTTCCGGAGCGCCGCGACCCGATGTGAACTGGTTCATGGGGGAAGTCTGTTGCACGCCGATTTTGATTTCAACTCCGAATCTCCGTTTGGTGCGGCTGGCAGTGGCGATCGAGTCGGATGCCGGGGATTGCGCCCCGGCAACCTCCCACCCCACCGAATGTGCGGATTGCGCGCATCCGGCGGTTGAACGCAGCGGCCCTTACCTGACCGCCGCAAGGTCCGATGACCTCCAGAACGCATAGCCCCGCAACCCCGCGTTGCCTAACGCCCGCTGCAAGCTCGGGTTGGCCGCAATCCGCCCCGCGCTCCGTTCGCCACTGGTAATTCCCCTGCCCTGCCGCTATAACTTTGCGCGTGCTCGACCAACTCTCTCAACAACTCACGGCGTCGCATTCGCTCTCGGAAGCGCAAGTGCGCGACGCGGTCGAATCCCTCGTGAATGAAGCCGTGGCCCCGACGACGAAGGCGGAGTTTCTGAGCGCGCTCGCCCACAAAGGGGAAACCATCGAGGAGATCGCCGCGTTTGCGCGGGCGTTGCGGGAAAAATCCATCCGGCCGCCGATTGATTCCGCGTGGCGTGAGACGCGGGAGCTACTTGACGTGTGCGGCACCGGCGGCGACCAGCTTGGCACGTTCAACATTTCCACGACGGTGGCCCTCGTCTGTGCCGCAGCGGGCGTGGCCGTGGCCAAGCACGGCAATCGCGCCATCACTTCGCAGGCCGGCAGCGCGGACGTGCTCGAAGCCTTGGGGGTGCGGATTGATTTATCGCCGAGCGACGCGGCACGGTCGTTGCGCGAACACAATTTCGCTTTTTTCTTCGCGCCGAATTTTCATCCGGCGTTCAAGCACATCGCCCCGGCGCGCAAGCTGTGCGCCGAGCGCGGGCAGCGGACGATCTTTAATTTCCTCGGGCCGTTGCTCAATCCGGCCCGGCCCACCGCGCAACTCATCGGCGTGCCGAAGCGGGAGTTGTGCGAACCGATCGCACGGGTGTTGCAAACGCTCGGCGTGCGGCGCGGGATGGTCGTCTCGGGGAGGGTCGAGTCCAGCGTCCAAAGTCCGCAGATCACGGACAATATCGCCCATTGCCAATCGGCAATCGCCAACCTCGACGAGCTTTCCACCCTTGGCGCGAACACGGTGGCGGAGTTTTACCAGGAGCGCGGTTTCGCGGTTTCGACGCTCGACCCAGCTCAGTTTCCGCTGCAACCAGCCACGCTCGTTGATCTGCAGGGCGGCGACCGGAACGTGAACGCCGAAATCATCCGGCAGATTTTGCGCGGTGCCGAGCGGGGGCCGAAGCGCGACGCC
>CAIKLQ010000181.1 GCA_903828255.1 uncultured Verrucomicrobiota bacterium | reverse complement strand
CGCGGGCCTCAACCCCCACGATTCCGGTAATGCAAAATCTTGAACTCCGGCGTGTCCCGGATTTCTTCCACCAATTCAAACCTGTCCTCGAATGGCGGGAAGAACGCGTCGCCCGCGACCTCGCGTTTGACCAGCGTGAGGTAAAGGTTCGCGCACCGCGGCAGCGCCAGGGCGTAAACTTGCGCGCCGCCGCAGATGAAAATTTTCCGCCCGCCCGCCAGCGCCGACACTTCATCCAAGCTGCGAATTGTCTTCACGCCAGGAGGGTTAAATTGCCCCCGGCTCAACACGAGCGTCTCGCGATTTGGCAGCGGCCTGCCGATGGACTCGAAGGTTTTGCGCCCCATGACGATGACGTGGCCGGTGGTCGTCTGCTTGAACCACTGGAAATCCTCCGGCAAATGCCACGGGATTCGATTGCCCTCGCCAATCACGCGATTAAGCGCCATGGCGGCGATGGCCTGGAGTTGGTTCATCGGGGCAGGTAGGAAGGAAAACGTGAAAGGTCCACCCATTCGAGCTGGTACTTTCGCGGGTCCAGATGTTCCAGCGCGCACAGTTTATCCATGTCAGCTTGCATCGCCGCGCTGGGCCCGGCGGTGCTGCGTCCGCTGTAGAAAACCAATTCATTTCCCAAGGGCAGCATGTCCGGCGATCCGGAATCGCCACCCTTCCAGGCCGCCACAGTGAATCCTGGGATTCCTGTGTTGACGTGCCCCACCTGCTCGGTTTCGCAAACCGGCCGCGGGGCGCCAACGCAAACCGGGTATCTGGCCCAGACTTCAATCATGTCAACCACCCGGAGCGGCTCAATTCCCCGCGGCAGGTCCTCGCGAAAAATGAAAATCGTGTAATCACCCCGGCTGAGGCTGACGCTCGCCCGCGCCACCGTCGCCTCGACGCGCTGGTTGCGGGCGTTCAAAAACCAGACTTTCTTCCCGGTCCAGTTGGTGCAGACCCCTTCGGGGGCCATGCCGTGACCGCGGGTGTAACCGTGTCGCCGCGTCAGGGCGGTGATGGGTACCTGCCCGGCATAGCCCTCCCCTTCCCAGCATTGGCTCAGGGCCGTCAACCCCTTCATGCCCCAGAGCAGGCTGTTGGGGTTCCACGCCAAGGTGGGGGCGGTTGCGTTCGTCGGCCAACCCGGCGGATGCGAGCGTTCGCGCCAGAGGCTCGTGCTCCGGCCGTTCGTGCGTGCGAGGAAATTCGTCCACACAAAATGATTCAGCGAGGCGGGGAAATAATGATCAAAAACCCGGTTGGTGATAAGCGTTACAACGCCGTTGGTTGGGTTGACGGACTGGCTGCGGAAGCCGGTGTAAACCGCCGGACGATTGGTGAGCCAGCCAATGAATTCCGGGGGCGTGGCGTTCGGGGGCAACGGCGCGTTGGGGTTCGCCAGCGCCGCCAGCGCCAGCGCAACGAGGAGCGAAATAGCTTTCCAGTTCATGGCGACGCGGCGGAAAGCAGGATCGGTTCGGGCGGCCCGGGGAATTTCGGCCCGCGATTCAAAATGTAAAGATCGAGCGCACCCCAGACGCGGGCGAAGACTTCGCGGGCCCTCACGCGGGCCGACCAGCGCGCGCTGAGGTCCGGCGCGGCGAACGCCACCGCGTCCCATCCGTGCTGTCGCGCAATCCAGAGCGCTCGCGAGCAATGAAACTCCTCCGTGACGATCGTGAAGCGCGTCAGGCCAAAAACCGATTGCGCCCGCAGCACCGAATCCAGCGTGCGAAAACCGGCGTAGTCGCAGGTGATGGCGTTGGTCGGCACCCCGGCGGCGGCCAGCGCGTCGCGCATGTCGGTCGGCTCGTTGTAGCTTTTGATGTGATTGTCGCCACTGACAAGCAGGTGGCGGACTTTGCCGGCGTGATAGAGCGCTGCCGCCGCATCCATGCGCTGCTTGAAGTGCCGGTTGGAATAACCCCGCGCTGTCTGCTTCGCCGTGCCGAGCACGAGGGCGACGTCATTCGACGGCATTTTATCCACGCTGCGGAAAATCCGGCGGGCGGCGGCGGAACGGCAAACGTGGTCGGCCCAAAGCAGCGCGAGCCCGGGCAGGATCACGAATGCGAGCGCCGCAGCGATGAGGCGGGCGCGGTGGCGGCAAAGAAAGCGTTTCATGACCTAGTGCCGGCTGGTTTAGACCTTCCCTACCGGCAGCGCGCAGGTTGGCGTTGCTGCTTTAACTTGTCAGCTTCTTTCCGCGCCTGCGGAACCAACCAAAGCTGGAACGACAACTAAATAGATCCCAATCGGCGTTTTCACCGGCGCCAACGGACGCGGCTCGCGCGAACCGTAGCTTTGCCAAAACGGTGATCGCGGTGACAAATCGCCACCCGTCAAATTGTGACTAGGCCAAGCGCGCTTTTTCAGCTAAACCACGTCATGCTTAAGACGACTCTGCTGCATCCGGAAATCCTGCGCGTCTGCGCCCGGGGCGGCCATCACGCGAAAATCCTGATCGCCGACGGCAATTACCCAGCCTCGACCAAACGCGGGCCGAACGCAGAAGTCGTCTGCCTCCAACTCATGCCCGGCGTGCCCACCGTCGCGCAGGTGCTCCGGGCGATTCTCAGTGCCGTGCCCGTGGATGCGCTGAACACGATGGGCATTCCCGCCGATGACCCTTACGCGAAGTTCGGCGAACCGCCGGCGTGGGCGGAGTTTCGCGCCCTCGCGGAGCAAGCTGGCGTCGCCGCGCCGATCACGCCGATCGCCAAATGGGATTTCTACAAAGCCGTGGAATCGCCCGACCACATGCTCACGATTCAAACCGCCGATCAGGCGTTGTGGGCGAACGTCCTGCTCACCGTCGGCTGCCGCACCAACTGACTTTTCAAAACCATGCAAACCCGTCGTCTCGGAAAAACTGATCTCCACGTTCCCATCCTCAGTTTCGGCGCGTCGTCGCTCGGCGCGGAATTTCGCAGCGTGACGCTCGACGAAGCGCTCGCGAGTGTCCGCGTCGCGCTCGACTGCGGGCTGAACTTCATTGACACCTCCCCGTTCTACGGCCGCGGCATGAGCGAAGTGTTGCTCGGTGTCGCGCTCAAAGGCGTGCCGCGAGAAAGCTACACGATTTGCACGAAACTCGGCCGCTACGATCTCGCGCATTTTGATTTCTCCGCGCGGCGCGTGGCCGAGAGCGTGGATGTCTCGCTACACCGACTCGGCTGCGGACATCTCGACATCGTGCTGTGTCACGACATTGAATTCGTCCCGATGCAACAGATCGTGGATGTCACGCTGCCCGCGTTGCGCAAGGCGCAACAAGCCGGCAAGGTTCGCTACATCGGGTTCAGCGGTTATCCGCAAAAAGTCTTCAAGTTCATCTGCGACCAGACGGACGTGGATTGCGTCCTGAGCTACAACCAATACACGTTGCAAAACACGCGCTTCGCCGACGAGACGTTGCCTTGGCTCAAGGCACACGGCATCGGCGCGATGAACGCCGGGCCGTTCAGCGCCCGGCTGCTCACCAACGCGCCGCTGCCCGCGTGGCTCAAGGAGCCGGAAAACGTGAAAGCCGCCGCCCGCGCCGCCGCCGCGCATTGTGCGAGCAAAGGTGTGGATATCGCGAAGCTCGCGCTGCAATTCTGCTTGGCGCATCCGGACATCGCCACGACCGTCGCCGGCAGCGCGAACCCGGAGAACGTTCGCCGCTGGGCGCAATGGGCTGCCGAGCCGATGGACGAAACGCTCCTGCGCGAAGTGCAGGCCATCTTCGCGCCGGTGAAGAATCTCGGGCATGTCGAAGGGTTGGCGGAAAATAACTAGGCCGTCACCATGCGCTGGGAAAGCCCCCTCACCCTTACCCTCTCCCCCTCGGCGGGGGCGAGGGAACTGCCAGCGTCGCCCTCTGAAATTTCCAGAGGGCTCTCGGCCGTCCTCAGTCCCCGGTTTCCATTGAGTCTGCGGACGATTCTCCCTCTCCCCTTCGGAAGGGGAGAGGGCCGGGGTGAGGGGATTTTCTCCACCGCACACTTCCAGTAACACCACCATGAAAGCCATTGAATTCACCGAACCCGGCAAGCTCCGCATCGTCGAGACGCGCGAACCGGAGCCGCCAGGCCCCGGCGAGGCGCTGTTGCGCGTGCATACCGTGGGTATCTGCGGCACGGACTACAGCGGCTATCTGGGCAAGATGGCGTTCTTCTCGTATCCGCGCATTCCGGGACACGAACTGGGCGTGGAGGTCGCCGCCGTGGGCGCGGGCGTCACGAACGTCCGGCCCGGCGACCGCTGCGCCGTCGAGCCCTACATCAATTGCCAGCGGTGCTACTCGTGCCGGCGCGGCCACACGAATTGTTGCGAGAGCAACCAGACGCTCGGCGTGCATTGCGACGGCGGACTGCGTCCGTTCTTCACCGTGCCCGCGCGCAAGCTGCACGTCTCGCGCAAACTCGCCAGCGAACAACTCGCGCTGGTCGAGACGCTCGCCATCGGCTGCCACGCGGTGAATCGCGCCGCGCCGCAACCGGGCGAAACCGTGCTCGTGCTCGGTGCGGGACCGATCGGACTGTCCGTGATAGAATTTGCCCGCCTCTCCGGCGCGCGGGTGGTAGTGCTGGATCTGAACGAGCAGCGGCTCGCCTTCGTGCGCGAGAAGCTGCAGGTGCCCACTACCATCGTGGCCGGCCCGGAGGCGCTGGAGCAATTGCGCGCCCTTACCGACGGCCAGCTTGCCGACGTAGTGATTGACGCCACGGGTCATCACGAATCCATGAGCCGCTGCTTCGAATTCGCCACGTTTGCGGGGCGGGTCGTCTATGTCGGGATCACGGCGAAGGACCTTGTCTTTCCGCATGCGCCGATCGTGCATCGCCGCGAGTTGACGATTCTGGCGAGTCGCAACGCGCTGCCGCCGGACTTCACGCGCATCATCGCGCTGATCGAGGAAGGCCGGATTGACACGCGCCCGTGGCTTTCGCATCGCGCGGAATTTGCCGCCGTGCCGGCGGTTTTTCCGACGTGGCTTCAGCCGCAGACCGGCGTCATCAAGGCGGTCGTCAACATCCCCGCCGCGTGAAACTCGACGCGCACCAGCACGTCTGGCGTTACTCGGCGGCGGAGTATCCGTGGATTCCGGTTGGCTCGGCGCTCCAACGCGACTGGCTTCCGGAGGACCTCGCGGCGTTGCAGAAACCGCTCGGCTTCGCCGGCAGCATCGCCGTGCAAGCGCGGCAGACGCTGGAGGAAACCCGCTGGCTGCTCGATCTCGCAGATCGGCATCCGCACATTCGCGGCGTGGTGGGCTGGGTGGATTTGCGCGCGGCGGAAGTGGGGGCGCAACTTCGGGAATTCGCGGCGCATCCGAAATTTGTCGGCGTGCGGCACGTTGTGCAGGACGAACCGGACGAGCGCTTCATGCTGGGCGCGGAATTCCTGCGCGGCGTGAGCCAACTCCGCGAGTTCGGCCTGACCTACGACCTTCTGATTTTCCCGAAGCAACTGCCCGCCGCCCGCGAAGTCGTGGCGCGTTTTCCGGAGCAGGCGTTTGTGCTCGACCACCTCGCCAAACCCGCCATCAAACGCCGCGAGTTGGAGCCGTGGGCGACGGAAATTCGCGCGCTGGCGCGGCACCCGAACGTGTGCTGCAAACTCAGCGGCCTGGTGACGGAGGCGGATCAGCAGCATTGGCGCGAACAAGACCTGTGGCCGTATCTCGATGTGGTGGCGGAAGCGTTCGGCCCGGCGCGGCTGCTGATCGGCTCGGACTGGCCGGTGTGTCTGCTGGCCTCCAGCTATCAGCGCACGATGCAGGCAGTGATGACTTGGGCGCAAAAGTTCTCCAGCGCCGAGCAGGCGGGGATTTTCGGCGACAACTGCGCCCGGTTTTATCTCCGGCACGACCAATCCACCGGCAAGCGAACCGCAACGGGTTGAACAAATGGATTGCGGCCCGCGGTGCCGCACGCCATGTTATTCCCGAGATCCGTGCGCTGTTCACCAGACGCCGGAAAGTGCCAACGAGCCATGCGGATGCAACTTAAAGCAACAGCCCCGGATCAGCGCCACTTGGCCTCAATTGAGGCATGGCGGACGATCCGCAGGGATGCTACGCTCCGTTCAAGCGCACCTGACAAACAGCCCAAATCATCGCAACTCCAAACAAAATTATGAAACCAAAACGATCCCTCCGTGCCGCGTTCACCCTCATCGAATTGCTGGTCGTCATCGCCATCATCGCCATTCTCGCCGCGATGCTTTTGCCGGCGTTGGGCCGGGCCAAGTCGCGGGCGCAGGCCATTGCCTGCCTCAGCAATACCAAACAACTGACCCTCGCGTGGATCATGTACGCCGGAGACAACCGGGATGAATTGGTACGAAATTATGTGGGAGACCAAGCCTATGCCTGGATCCTGGGCGACGTAAATTCTCAGCCCGGCGACACCAACACGTTGAACATCACGAATGGCAAACTCTGGCCGTTCAATACCTCCTTGAAAATCTACCGCTGCGCCGCGGACGACTACAAACGCAACGGGACGACCCGCATCGAGCGCGTGCGGAGTTTTTCCATGTCGGGCCAGATGAACAGCGACGTGGACTGGGTCAATCCCAAGTATCCGGTCTACCGGAAGCACTCGGCCATTCAGTACCCCAGCCCTTCGGGCGCGCTCGTGTTCATTGACGAGAGCACCATGACCCTGGAAGACGGCTATTTTGCGATCCAAGTGGATAATCGCGTCTGGCAAAACAGCCCGTCCGACCGGCATGATAAGGGCGCGAACTTGAGCTTCGCCGACGGCCACTCGGAAATCTTCAAGTGGAAGGAACCCAAGACCGGCAAAGTGACGTGGGACACTCCCGCGCAAAAGCCGACGGATCGCGACTTCGACCGCGTCGCCGCTACCATCGCTACCAAACGGTAATCGCTCAAGCTGCGGGCTTAACAGCCAAGCCCCGAAAGTCCAACGGAGCGCGGACCACCGAGTCCGCGCTTTGTTTTTTTCCGGCTCCGACGTGCGGGCGCAGCAATCCGCGCTCCTTTCGTTGCATCCTTCGCCTCAGGCACAGACTGAGCTTTTTGGGGACGGGACGCCCCCACCCCGACCGATGGGCCAGCGAATAGCGCAGATTGTGACCACCCCCAGTATCGCCCCACCTCGCTACGGCTTGACGTCCCGATTGTTGAAGACCATTTCACCGAATGGGCGGGCTGAATTCGTCGGACGGCTTGCGCTCCGCTCTCGATCAGATCGCCCCAACGCCGGAGGATTTGCCTCCGAAGATTGCACCTTGCGGCGACAGCGGGCCGGCAGGTAGGGTTCGCGCCAGTCCACCGAAACCAGAGCCATTGCATTGCAAAAACTTGGAAGCCATTGTCCGCCCGCCGCCGCGCGGCCCCGATTGCGATGACGGGGGAAGACTGGATTCACTCTGATTGAATTGCTCGGCGTCATCGCCATCCTTGGCCGCGATGCGGTTGCCGGCGTTGTCCCAAGCCAAGGCGAAAGCCCAGGCCGTGAATTGCTGGTCCAACTTCCCTCAGCAAACCGTCGAAACCGATCATCACCAGCTACGGGGAAAATTGCTACGTTTACAATCCGCCCGCCAACATCACGGACATGCAAGGCCGCCCCACCAAACGACTGGCGGCTTGACGCCTGCGGGGTTTGGGAACAGTCTCCCAGAGATGAACTTGGTTGAGAATCAACCCTCCGCGCGCTTCGTACTGTGCGGAAAATCACGCGCCCATCCATCCCTATGAAAACCAACCCCGCCGAGCCAGATTATCGCATCTGGGACGCCGATGACGTCGTTCACGGCCCCATCAATTTGCCCACCCTCACTGACTGGGTGAAGGAGAAGCGCGTCACGCCCGACACCTGGGTGTTCCTCGAGTCCGGAAAAAACTGGGTGCGGGCCGCGGACCTGCCGCAATTGAATTTGTTCTTCGGGTCGCATCGGAAAGCCAAACCCGAAATCGTCCTGCGCGCGCGCGAGATGGGGGTGACGTCAGAGGTCCTGCGCCGGATCAAAATCCTGGCCCAGATGGACGATTACCAGCTCGAGCGGTTCCTCGAGTTCATCGAGGTGCTGAGCATTGAGAGTTTAGGCTGGATCGTGCGTCAAGGGTCGCACGGTGACGCTATGTTTTTGGTGCTGGAAGGGGAGGTGCGCGCCAGCATTCTGGTGGAGGGCAAGGAATCTATTCTCAGCACCTTGTATTCGGGGGATTTCTTCGGTGAATTTTCGCTGCTGGACCAGGGGCCGCGCTCCGCTGATGTGATGGCCAATGAGCAGTGCCTGCTGCTGAAAATGACGGCGGTGGCCTTTGAGCGCATGAAAACGGAAGCGCCGGATGTGGCCCTGGTGTTCCTGTCCAATGTCAGCCGCTCGGTCGTTACCCGCATGAGAGGGTTGACCCGGCGCTACACCGAATCCCTGCTTCTGGCGCAGGTCTTGAAGGGTGATTAGCCGCCCAGGTTCGGGCTGACTGAGTTATGACGTGTGCGGCTTGTGGGGCTGACAATGTTGCGGCGGCGCGGGTTTGCGTGAGCTGCGGTGCCGGCTGGCAACCACGGCGCTGCGCGCACTGCTCCGCCGACCTGCCGCCAGGGGCGCGGTTCTGTCCGGCCTGTGGCAAACCGGTTGAATCCATCAATCCGGGTGGCCGCGACCTGACTGACGGAGTCGTCATCGGGGAGCGCAAACAAGTAACCGTCCTCTTCGCCGACTTTTCGGGTTTCACCGCGTATTCCGCCGTTCGCGATGCCGAAGATGTGCGCGATTACATCACTTCGGTTTGGACGCGTCTGGATGCGATCATCACCGCGCATGGCGGCACGATCGAGAAGCACATCGGGGACGCCATCATGGCGGTGTTCGGCGCGCGGCAGGCGCGCGAGGATGATCCCGAGCAAGCGGTGCGGACGGGCTTGGCAATGCAGAAGTGCCTCGGGCAATTGCAAAATACCGGTGCGGCGCCGCAATTGAAGATGCGCATCGGAATCCACACCGGTCCGGTCGTCCTGGGGCCGCTGGGGCGCACGGGCGAGTTCGCCGCGACGGGGGACACCGTAAATCTATCCAACCGCCTGGAGCAACATGCGCCTTTGGGTGGGGTGCTCATTTCGCACGACACCTATCGGCAGGTGTACGGCCTGTTCAATACGCAAGCCCTGCCTCCGCTGGCGGTCAAAGGCAAAGCCGAACCCATCCAGACCTATCTCGTCCTCGTGGCCCGGTCTCGGTCGCTGGCGCGGACGCTGCGGGGCGTGGAGGATGTGGAAACGGAAATGATCGGTCGGGAGCCGGAATTGCAGCGCCTGCAGTTGACGCTGCGGAACGTCATGGAGCAGCGGGAATTGCAGATGTTCACGCTCGTCGGCGAAGCGGGCATCGGCAAATCGCGGCTGTTACGGGGCTTCTCCCGCTGGTTGGAATTGCTCCCGCAAACGGTTCGGCTGTTTTGCGGCCGAGCCACCGCGGAAACCGCCGGCCTGCCGTTCGCCCTGATTCGGGATGTCTTTTCCTCCCGCTTTGAAATTCAGGAGAGCGACCCGGCGGCGGTGGCGCGGGAGAAACTGCAAACCGGGATGTCGGGGTTGCTGGCGGCCAGCGTCGTCGCGCCGGCCTGGTCTGGCGAAGAGGCGGTGCTGCAAGCGCATTTCATCGGCCAGCTCCTCGGTTTGGATTTCTCCGCCAGTCCCAGCCTGCGGGAGATTCTCCATGACCCGGAACAAATTCGCCAACGCGCGTTCCATCACTTGACGCGGTTTTTCAGCACGGTCAGCCAGGGCCCGCCGCCGCACGCCGCCGCGCCGGAAGTCAGAGCCGCCATCCTCGTCATCGAAGACACACATTGGAGTGACGATGGCTCACTGGATTTGATTGATCACTTGGCGCGCACTTGTCAGGGCGTGCCGGTGATGATTGTGTGTCTGGCGCGGCCCACCCTGTTTGAGCGCCGGCCAGCTTGGGGAGGAGGCTTGCCCGCCCACACGCGCCTCGACCTGGGGCCGTTGTCCCGCCGGGAAAGCCATGAGCTGGTGGAAAACATTCTGCGCAAGGCTCCGGAAATCCCGCCGGCTTTGCACGAACTGATTGCCGGCCGAGCCGAAGGCAACCCCTTCTACATCGAGGAGATCATCAAGATGCTCATGGATCAGAAGGTGATCCAGACCGAGACCGAACCGTGGCGGATTGAAGCCGATCAACTCGTCGCCACGCCCGTGCCGCCGACGTTGACCGGGGTGCTGCAGGCGCGGGTGGATGGCCTGCCACCGCTGGAGCAAATGGTTTTGCATCGCGCGTCGGTGGTGGGCCGCGTTTTTTGGGACGGCGCGGTCGAGCGTTTGAGTCCCGCCGCCGAGCCGCAACCCACAGCCAGCGGGGCCACCAAAGTCGCCCTTGCGAAACCGGAAATCCAGGAGGCACTGGCGGGGTTGAGCCGCAAAGAACTCATCCTCCGCCGGGAATCCTCCGCGTTTGCTGGCGTCGTCGAATATACGTTCAAGCACGAATTGCTGCGGACGGTTACCTACGAAAGAGTGCTGCGGAAATCCCGGCGCGGCTACCACGCAAAGGTCGCGCACTGGCTGATCGAGCACAGCGGCGAGCGGATCGGCGAGTTTGGCGGCCTGGTCGCGGCCCACTTCGAACTGGCCGGCCAACTCGACGAAGCCGCCGAGTGGTATGGCCGGGCGGGCCAGCAGGCGCACGCGGGTTATGCGCCCGCGACGGCCATCGAGTATTTTCGCAAAGCTCTGGAACTGTTGCCCGCCGACCGCGCTGCGGAAGGGCCCTTTCCGGAGAAGCAATTGGCGTGGCACGAAGGCGCGGGCGAAGCCTTGGGGGCCCTGGCCCGATTTGTGGAAGCCCTCGAGGACTATCAAAAGATGCGTCGTTTGGCCGAAGCCAGCCGCGATTTTATCGCCCAAGCGCGCGCCTGGAATGGCCTGGCTTACTTGCAGGAGCGACTGGGTGACAACCGCGCTTCGGTCGAGGCCGCGGAACGGGCGGAAATTCTGGCCCGCGACGCAGGCGCAGCCGGCCGGCGCGAGCAGATCAAGGCACTGCATTTGAAAGGCTGGGCGCTTTACCGCTTGGGCGACGCGCCGGCCGTGCTGGCCCTGGGGGAGCAGACGCTCAAGTTGGGCAAGGAAGTTGGCGAGCGCGGCGGAATGGCCACCAGCTTCAAGCTTCACGGCGTGGCGCACCTGCAACTGGGTCATTACCTGGAAGCCGACTGGTTCTTCGAGCAGGGCCTGGCGCTGTGCCAGGAGTTTGGCGACCAGCGCAACGCCGGGGCGATGTGGAGCAACTTGGGCGAGAGCGCCCGGTTGCGCGGCGATTACCAGGCCGCCGCCGGGCTTTACCAAAAAGCGCTGGCCCTCGTCCGCCAGATCGGAGATCGCGGCAGTGAGGTGATTTATCTGAGCAATCTAAGCGGGGCGCGACTCGGTCTGCGCCAATTTGAAGAAGCCGAAGCCGATCTGCGCCAGGTCATCGTGCTCACCGGCACGCCAAATTCCTGCACGCTCGCGGAAACCTACAGCTTCCTGGCCGAAGCCTGCCTGGGCCAGGGAAAACTCACCGAGGCGCTGGAAGCGGCGCAGCACGGAGTGGCCTTGGCCCAGAAATCGGAAAACCATCTCGATCTGGGCGGCGCCTGGCGGGCCCTCGGCAAAGTCGCCGCCGGCATGAAAAAACGCCGGGCCGACGCCCGCCCCGTCAGCGCCGCCGCAGGCCTCGCGTTGGCTGAACCGTCCGCGTGTTTCACCGAAAGCCTGCGCGTGTTCAAGCTGATCAACGCCGAAGGGGAGCAGGCGCGCACGCTCCGGGCCGGGGCGGAATTCGAATTGCACGAGGGGCGAACCGAGGAAGGGCGGAAGAAGTTAGAAGCCGCGCGCAGTATTTTTCAACGCTTGGGCATGACCCTGGAAGTCGAACGAACCGGCACCCGGTAAACCTCCCGCCCGGAAGCTACCAGCGCCGAGCGCTACCGCAGCGCGATACGCCCGGGAGCCACCGCCCGGGCCGCGGAGGAATCCTTGAAGTGTGACCCCAGCCGCCACCGCCGCAACCGCAGCGCGTTGCCGATCACGATCAAATCCGAGCAACCCATCGCCGCCGCGCACAGCACCGGACTCATGAAACCCAGCGCCGCCAGCGGCACGCCCACCGCGTTGTAGAAGAACGCCCAAAACAGATTCTGTTTGATTGTCCGCAACGTCGCCTGCGCCAGCCCCAGCGCCTCCGGCACGGCTTCGATTTCCGAGTTCAGCAAAATAATATCCGCCGCCTCGCGCGCCACGTCGCTGGCGCGACTGACAGCGATGCCCAAATCAGCCTGCGTCAATGCCGGCGCGTCATTGATGCCGTCGCCCACAAAGGCCACGCGCTCGCCGCGCTGCTGGAGTTGCTTCACAAAGTCCGCCTTCTGCTCGGGCCGCACGTCCGCGAAAATATTTCCCGCCGGAATGCCAATCTGGCTGGCAATGCCCGCTGCCGCGAGCGCGTTATCGCCGGTCAGCAAAAATGTTTTCAATCCCTGCCGCTGAAGTTGCGCGACCACTTTACCCGCGCCGGGCTTCAACGTGTCGCGCACGGCGAAGAGTCCGGCGAGCGATTGATCGAGCGCCAAGCCCACCAGCGTCGCGCCTTGCGCCGCCCATTCGGCGATGAAGATTTCCGCCGCCGCCAGATCCACGCCGGATTCGCGCAGCCAGCGCAACGAGCCGAGCCGGGCCGCAGCGATTGGGTGTTGGGTGTTGAATGTTGAATGTTGAATGTTCGCCTGCACCCCCGCCCCGCGCACCTCCGTCCAGTTGCTCAATTGGATTTCTTCCGTGGAAAGTTTCGCAATCGCCTGACTAATCGGATGCGTCGAGTGCCGCGCGAGCGCGGCGGCGAGCGCGACGCTCTCCCTCTCCCCCGCGGAGGGGGAGAGGGCCGGGGTGAGGGGGAACGTCCGGGGATCCGCGTCCAGACGGTCGCCGGATGTCCCCTCACCCTGACCCTCTCCCCTTCCGAAGGGGAGAGGGAAATTATCGTGTGCGCCAGCCGAGGATCTCATCGCCTTATTGAAAGGAGCGCCGATCCCTGATTCGGGGCGAACCGGCGTGCTGCGCCAACACGCCGCGACCTCCGGTTTTCCCACGGTAAGCGTTCCCGTCTTGTCGAACACCACCGCCGTAACCGTGCCAGCTTTCTCCAACGCCACGCCGTCACGGATCAAAATGCCGCGCGCCGCCGCGGCGTTCGCGCTGGCCATGATGGCGGCGGGCGTGGCCAAACCCATTGCGCACGGACAGGCGATAATGAGCACCGCCGCCGCGATGATGAATCCGGCTGCCGCGCCCATCGGCGGATGCGCCGGCCAAAGAAACTGGCCGAGCCACGCGTGCGTCTGGTTCGCCGCATCCGGGGCCAAGCCCCACCAAAGCCCCGCCGCCAGCGCGACCAGCACGACAATCGGCACGAAGACGTTGCTCACGCGATCGCCGAGCCGCTGGATATTGGCGCGGCTAGTTTGTGCGCGTTGCACCGCGGCGATGATTTGAGCGAGCGCCGTGCTTTCACCCGTCGCCGTCACGCGCATGACGAGCCGCCCGTTGAGATTAACCGTGCCGGTGTAAAGTTCGCTCTTCGGTGATTTGTCCACGGGCCCAGACTCGCCGGTGAGCATGGCTTCGTCCACGGCGGAATTGCCTTCAACGACGAGGCCATCCACCGACACCCGATCTCCCGGGCGCAGCGCAATGAGGTCGCCGATTTTCAGTTCCGCGACCGGCACTTCGGTTTCGACGGATAGGGGCGCAGAACTCCAACTCTGCGCGCTGGCAAAATCTGAAACGCGCGAAGTTGGAGCGCCGAGCCCCGCCGCCGCGCGTTGAGGTTTGCGTTTTGGATCGAAGGTCAGCGGGTTGAAAGAAGCCTGGGAACGCGCCGAGGCGGGGCCCGACGTTCCAATTCTTCGCGCGGTCTGCGGCGCGAGTTGCAGCAGCGATTTCAACGCCGCAGACGCACGCAAACTGACCCGCGCTTCGAACCAGTGCCCCACGCTGATGAGCGTGATGATGGCCGCCGCCTCCATGAAATAGAGATGCCCGCCTTGACCGTTCAGCAAAGCCCAAGTGCTGTAACCAAACGCCGTCGTCGAGCCGAGCGCGACCAACGTGTCCATGTTCGAGTTGCCGGCTTTGAGCTGCCGCCACGCGCCGCGATAAAACTGCCCGCCGCCAAAAACCTGCACCCCTCCGGCGAGCGCGAACGACAACCAATGAAACCACGGCGTCATCCCCAGGCTGAAAACCCATTCGCCGAGCAGCAACGGAAGCGTGACCGCGACGCCGAGCCACAAGTTCATGTGCCAGCCGGATTGACCTTGCTGACCGGCGCGCTCCGCTCCGCTCGCGGCGAGTTTTGCCGCAAAGCCAGCCTGTTGGATCGCCGCCAGCAGGGCCGGAACGTCCGCCGCTTTTCCGGATTCCCAGCGCGCCGTGGCGCGGTTGGCTTCGAGTGCGACCGAACCGCTGCGCACGCCCGGCACGCTTTGGATGGCGTCGGTGACGTGTCGCGCGCAGTTGTTGCAAGTCATCCCGGAAACGAGCAGTTCGGTGACTTCAGATGGCGCGGGATAGTCGGGATTCATGGTGAGTTCGGCGAATCGGTCAGACCGGTCAGACTGGTCGGACGGGCCCACTCGCTCACATGTCGTTCAGATAAACCGCGCGGTTGCGCCAGAGGTAAAGCCCGCCGGAAGTGGCGGTCAGCACCACCGTCAGCCACAACGTCAGCAGCGCAAACCACGGCGTCCACGGCGTGAAGAGGCCATGCAGCCACGGCCACCATTCCCCGTAAGCGTCCATCACCAGCAGCGCGATGATGGCGGCGATCTGGGAAATCGTCTTGTGCTTGCCGTAACGCTCCGCGGCGAGCACCACATTTTTCGACGCGGCCAGCAGGCGCAGCCCGGTGATGCCGAGTTCACGCGCGACGATGATGACGACCATCCACGCTTCGACCTTGGCGTAAACGGGATGACCGCTGAAATGAAACACGGGCGGCAAATCACCCCGCACCAGCGCGCCCATGTGCCGCTCGACCAGCGCAATGAACGCCGAGCAAATCATGATCTTGTCCGCCAGCGGATCCATCAGCGTGCCGAAATTGGTGATCAACTTGCGTTCGCGCGCAATCTTGCCATCGAGAAAATCCGTGATGCCAGCGACGCTGAAGAAAATCAGCGCGAGCGTGTCATTGACCGCCGAGCGCGACAGCATGGCCCAAAGAAACGCGGCCGTGAGCACGAAGCGCGAGACGGTCAACTTGTTGGGTAAATTCACGGCGCAGTTTTATCGAAACCTGCGAGAAAGGCAATCGAGCAAACAATTGCCGAAGGTATCCCAGCACCCAAAACCCAAACCGCTAAACACCCAAAACCATCGGTCGCGCAACTTTGGCATTTGGGTGCTTGGGTATTGGGGTGCTTTCCTCACGCCGTCTCCGCAATCAAATCATAGTCCGTGTGTCCGATGACCTGCACCCGCGCGAACTCCCCCACCGCCAACTTCCCGCGCACGTAAATCCGCCCGTCAATGTCCGGGGCATCCGCCTCGCCCCGCGCGATGAGATAGCGCCCCTTGAGTTGGGCGGTGTGGGCGTCGCCCTCGCGGATCAAACCGTGCTCCCAAGAACTCACGTTCGCCCCCTGCAACTGCTTGGCGCTGGCTTCGCTCTCGACGAGCACTTTGATGGTGCGACCGACGAAGGCTTCGGAGACCGCGACCGCGACCTCATGCTGCGCCGCCATCGCCAGTTCGCGTCGGCGCTGCTTCACTTTGTCGGTCAACTGCCCGCTCATCGCTCCGGCGCGCGTGTCGTCTTCCTTCGAGTAGCTGAAAACGCCGAGACGCTCAAACTTGGTTTCTCGGATGAAGCCGAGCAGATCGTTGAAACACGCCTCTGTCTCGCCGGGGAAACCAACGATGAACGTCGTCCGCAGCGCGATGCCGGGCACGCCGGCGCGAATTTTCGCCAGCAAGTCCACGATGTATTGCCGCGAAGTCTCGCGCCGCATCCGCTCCAGCATGTTCCCGTGGATGTGTTGAAGCGGGATGTCCACGTAGCGCGCGACCTTCGGACATTCCGCGATGGTCTGGATCAATTCGTCCGTCCAGTGCGCCGGATGCGTGTAAAGCAGGCGGATCCAGAAATCGCCGGGAAGTGAATTCAACTCGCGCAGGAGGGTGCAAATCGTCGTGGCATCGGCGGCGAGGGACTTGGCGGCGGCGGAGAATTTTTCCGGCGAAGAAATCGCGCGGCTATGCCCAGGGCGCAGGTCGAGTCCGTAGTAAGTCGAGTCCTGCGAAATGAGATTCAACTCCTTCACGCCGTCCGCGAGCAGTGCTTTCGCCTCAGCCACCACATCGCTCTGCGTCCGGCTGCGATGTGAACCGCGCATTCTCGGGATGATGCAAAAGCTGCACGGATGATTGCAGCCCTCGGCGATCTTGACGTAGGCGAAATGGCTGGCCGCATAGCGCACCAATTTGTCCAGCAAAGGGCCAACCACGTTTTGTGCGTCTTCGCCACCGCTGGCCAGGTGGGGTGCGGCCGCATTGATCATCTCGACGAGTGCCTTGTGCTGGACATCCACCGTATCCAGTCCGGTCACAAAATGCTCGCTCCAGGCCATCAAATTCATGGCGCAGCCTCCGCAGCAATGGCTGGGGAAATCGGCAGAGTGACGCGGAAGGTGCTGCCCGCGTCAGGTGCTGATTTCACCGTGATGCTGCCGCCGTGCCGCTGCACAATTCCAAAAGATATGGACAAGCCCAGTCCGGTGCCCTGGCCCACCGGTTTGCTGGTGTAGAAGGGCTCAAAAATTCTGGCCT
>CAIKLQ010000180.1 GCA_903828255.1 uncultured Verrucomicrobiota bacterium | reverse complement strand
GTCCTGGCCCTGATCCACTCCATTCCGCATGCCAACCTCTACTCGGTGGCAGTCGGGGTAAGCGCCTTCTTGATCATCCGGCTGATGAAACGGTACTCGCCCAAAGTCCCTGGAGCGTTGGTGGCCTTGGTGCTGCTGACCACCCTCGTCGCGCTGCTCGACCTCCCGGCGAAGGGCGTCACCGTGCTCGGCAATGCGATCCCCTCGGGGCTCCCGGCGTTGACCCTGCCCACGATCCCCCTAGCCGACTACCTGCGACTCTTGCCGGGCGCCCTGGCCATCGTGGCTATTCTCCTGTGCGAAGGGCTACTGGTGGTCCGCAGCTACAGCAACAAGTATGGCTATAAAGCCGATGGCGACCAGATGTTGTTCGCTTACGGGGTGGCCAACCTGACCGCCGCCTTTACTGGGTCCATCGTCACGGGCAACAGCCCGTCCCGCTCGGCGGCGATGGATGCCGCCGGCTCGCGCAGCCAGTTGCCCAGCTTGGTAGCGGCCGGAACTATCACCTTGGTCATGCTCTTCTTCACCGGTGTACTGGCTTACCTGCCAAATGCGGCTTTGGCCGGGATCGTCGCCAACGCAGTGTTGTCGCTGATCGAGGTCCACGAGTTCAAAGAACTGTGGCGGATGCGCCGTTCGGAATTCTGGATCGCCACCGTCTGTCTTCTGAGCGTGCTGGCCCTGGGCCCGCTGCGCGCCGTGATGATCGCCTTTCTCCTTTCGGTCATTGACGTGATCCGGCGGGCTTCCCGTCCGGACACCACGGCGCTCCTGGAAGCGCCGGACGGCAGTCACTTCCTTCCCGCAGAGGGCGGGCAGGCCGCCGGTTCTTCCGGCCTGATGGTGTATCGCTTCGGCGCGCCACTCTACTTCGCCAACGCGCCCCTGTTCCTCGATGACGTCGAGCGGTTGGTCACCCAGGCAACCACGCCCGTGCGCTGGTTCGTGCTGGATGCGCAGGCGGTGGTGGACGTGGACATGACTGGTGCGGGGGTTCTTCGTCAGGCGATCACCCTGCTGAAGAAGCAGAACATCACCTTCGCCGTCAGCCGCGCCGACCGGTCTTTCCGCTCGTGGCTCGAGAATTACGATCTGATGGAACTGATTGACGCAGACCGATTCTACCCGACCAACCGGCACGCGGCGCAGGCGTTTCGTCAGTCTCCCGGGAGTATGACGGCGGCATCCGGCTCAAGCGCGGCACATGATCGCGGTGAAGGAGACGCCTGATGCGGGCGCGACGACCAGAACCGTTGGTCCGGCGGCTAATTCGATTGACTGTTAAGTCGGGATTGGGTCTGTTTGTCTGGTGGCAGAAGCCTGATGCAGGAAAAAAGTGTCTGAAGTGTCTTGATGAATAACAAAACCATGAACTCCTTAAGACAAGCCTCGCTGACATTGGTCCTGGCCGCACTCGCGCTGCCGGGTTTCGCCCAGCAACCTACTGCGGCTGAGCGCACCGCCATGCTCAAGGCCACAATGGCCTCGAGCCAGGCCCTCCTGAAGCCGTATGAATGGATCGAAACCACCGTCGTCAGCCTCAAGGGCGAGGAAAAATCGCGCCTGTTGAACCGCTGCTACCACGGCGCGGACGGCAAGGTGCAAAAAGTCCCGCTCACCGCGCCGCCGCCGGCAAAGAAGAAGCCCGGCCTGCGTGGGAAAATTGCCGAATCCAAGAAGGAGGAGATGGTCGACTACATGAAAGAAGCGGTGGCCTTGGTGAGGTTGTACATGCCGCCCGAGCCGGTCCTAATCCAAAAGGCAAAGGATGCGGGCAAAGTTTCCATTTCCCCCCAACCCGGCCAGCGGGTGCGGCTGACGTTTGCCGATTACCTCAAGGCCGGGGACAGCCTGGCGCTCGATGTGGACCTGGCGAACAATCGTCCGCTGGAAGCCAAAGTCTCCAGCTATCTCGACTCGCAGAAGGAACCGGTGACGCTGGACGTGCGCTTCGGCACCCTCGACAACAGCGCCACCTACGCCGCCAACGTCGTCTTGGAAGCCAAAGGCAAGAACTTGAAAGTCACCGTCGAAAACTCCGGCTACCGCAAACCGTGAACTTAGTATCGAAACCAACAAATCAAACACCAACAAAACACGCATCATGAAAAACAAGGCCCAGTTTCTCCTCACCTCACTCACCTGCGCTCTGGCGCTCTCGACCACTGTTCGCGCCGAGGAAGGCGGCAGCGGTCACTACTTGCCGGGCTCGATGTCTTCCTTCATTGATGCCTTTCCCGGCAAACCGGGCAGCCTCATCGCGCTCGATTTCTTCACGTACTACGATGCCAGCGCGCCCATCAACACATCTCTGCCCTTTGGCGGCATGGTCGCCGCCGACGTTCACGCCACGGTCTATGCTGACTCGCTGTTTGCGATTTATCAAACCCCGTGGGAGGTCCTGGGTGGCGGACTGGCGTTTGGGGTCGGCGTGCCCTATGTCTGGATGGAAGTCAAAGGTCAGGCCCAAGCCATCAATCCCGACGGCACGTTGGCCCCCGCGCAAAACGTCCGCGACACCGCCAACGGCATTGGCGACATGACGATCATCCCGTTCATGCTTGGCTGGACGAACGTCCTGCCGGACCTGAAGGTGGATGCCCGGCTCTCCATCTACGCGCCCACCGGCGAATACGAAAAAGGGCAACTTGCCAACCTCGGCAAGAACTACTGGACCTTCGAGCCGGGCATCATGGCAAGCTGGTTGAGCAGCAAGATTGGCACGGAAGCCACCCTTTACGTCGGCGTGGATTTCAACACGAAGAATGACGTCACGGATTATCAGAGCGGCACGACCTTCCACCTCGATGGCACGCTCGCGCAACACTTGCCACTGGGAAAAGGTTTCATCGGCGTCGGCGCGAACGGCTTTTACTACCAGCAGCTTTCCGGCGACAGCGGTTCCGGCGCGAAGTTAGGCGGCTTCGAAGGGATGACCGCCGGTGTCGGCCCGGTGCTTTCCTACGTCTGCAAGCTGGGGGAGAAAACCGATCTCCTGGCCGAACTCAAATGGCTCCCCGAAGTGAGCGTGGATAATCGCCTGAAAGGCGACTACATCTGGTTCAAGTTGGTGTTGGCGTTCTGAAACTGAAGCTTGTTCACTCCACATTGAAGAGCCTCCCTTTCGGCAAGAGCAAGAAAGCCAAGACATACCATGACAACCAGAACAACACTCGCCGCCCTCAGCCTCGCGCTCGCCGCGGCGCTCACCCCACAGGCTCAGGCGCAAACCGCCGGCGCCAAACTCAACCGCACGGTCTTGCCCATTCCAGAGCCGAACTACCCGCACAGCACGGTGCTCGACGCCCGTGACGCCGAGCCCCCGCCGCGCTTCGAGATTAAGCCGCCCGCCGGCGCGCCCAACGTGATGATCGTCCTCGTGGACGACATGGGCTTCGGGATGCCCAGCGCCTTCGGTGGGCCGGTGCGCATGCCGCGGGCCGACCGCCTCGCCAGTCAGGGACTGCGCTACAACCAGTTCCACACCACCGCGCTTTGCTCGCCGACGCGAACCGCCCTGCTTTCGGGCCGCAACCACCACATGAACAACATGGGCGGCATCACGGAAATCGCCACCGCGTTTCCGGGCAACACGGGCCAGCGGCCCAACAGCGTTGCGCCGCTGGCCGAGATGCTGCGCTTGAACGGGTTCAGCACCGCCTTCTTCGGCAAGAACCATGAGACCGCGGCGTGGGAAGTCAGCCCCTCCGGACCAACCACGCGCTGGCCGACGCGTTCGGGCTTCGACAAGTTCTACGGCTTCATCGGCGGCGAAACCGACCAGTGGTCGCCCAGTCTCTATGACGGGCTGACCCGGGTCGAGACACCGCACTATCCGGGCTACAACTTCATGACCGACATGACCGACAACGCGATTGCCTGGATGAAGTTCCAGAAGGCGCTCACGCCGGACAAGCCGTTCTTCATTTACTTCGCCCCGGGCGCCACGCACGCGCCGCATCACGTGCCCAAGGAGTGGATTGACAAAAACAAGGGCCGGTTCGACGCCGGCTGGGACAAGCTGCGCGAGGAAACGCTGGCGCGGCAGATCAAGCTGGGCGTGGTGCCGCCGGGCACCACGCTCGCCGCCAAACCCGAAGCCATCAAGGATTGGGACAAGCTGACCGCCGACGAGCAGAAGCTCTTTGCCCGTCAGATGGAAGTCTTTGCCGGTTTTGGCGAATACTGCGACTACGAGATCGGCCGGCTGTTCGATGCCATCGGCGAAGTTGGCCAACTCGACAACACGCTGATCTTCTACTTCCTCGGCGACAACGGGACGAGCGCCGAAGGCGGCATGAACGGCATGTTCAACGAGATGACTTACTTCAATGGCGTCAAGGAAACCGTGCAGGACATGCTCAAGCACTACGATGAATGGGGCGGTCCGGGAACCTATCCGCACATGGCTGCGGGTTGGGCCATCGCCGGCGACACGCCGTTCATGTGGGCCAAGCAGGTTCCTTCCAACTACGGCGGCACGCGCAACGGCATGATCGTTTCCTGGCCCAAGCGCATCAAAGCCGCCAACCAGGTCCGTTCCCAGTGGCACCATGTCATTGACGTCGCCCCGACCGTGCTTGAAGCCGCGGGTTTGCCGGAACCCAAGAGCGTCAACGGCGTCGTACAGTCACCCATCGAAGGCGTGAGCATGGTTTACTCCTTCGACCACGCCGACGCCAAGAGCGCGCACAAGGTCCAGTATTTCGAGATCGCCGGCAATCGCGGCATTTACCACGAGGGCTGGTTCGCCGGCACGATCCACCGGGCGCCCTGGGAATCCTCCCCCCGCCGCAAGTTGCAGGAGGACATCTGGGAACTTTACGACACGCGTCAAGATTTCAGCCTGGCGAACGATCTGGCGGCGGTCAATCCCGCGAAGCTCAAGGAGCTGCAGGGCCTCTTTCTCAAGGAAGCAATCAAGTACCGCGTGCTGCCCATTGATGACCGGAGCATCGAGCGCATGAACCCGGCCGTTGCGGGCCGGCCCGACCTGATGGGCGACCGCACTTCGCTCACGCTCGCCGCCGGCATGCTGGGAATGAGCGAAAATGTTTTCATCAACATCAAGAACCGGTCGCACTCGATTACTGCCGACGTGGTTATTCCGGAAGGTGGCGCGAACGGAGTCATCCTGGCCCAGGCGGGCCGGTTCGGCGGCTGGAGCCTTTACCTGAAAGACGGCAAGCCAACGTATTGCTACAATTTCGTGGGGCTCCAGGAATACAAAGTC
>CAIKLQ010000179.1 GCA_903828255.1 uncultured Verrucomicrobiota bacterium | reverse complement strand
TGCCGGCGGCTTTGACGCGCACGAGTATTTCCTGTGGGCCGGGTTGGGGGCGGGGAACATCGTGCAGTTCCAGCGGGCGACCGGGTTGAACGAGTCGGACGGCTTTCATGCGGGTCGTCAGTAAGTCAGCAGTTCGAGAGCCTGGAGGCCGTGGCTGGTCAATTCCCAACGGCCAGTGCGCTGCGTGACGAGCCTGCGGCCGGGATTTTTCTTTTCCTCAGCTTCGTTCACGGAGAGTAGTTGGAACTTGCCTGTGCCTTTGATTTCGGATGCGGCACGCGGAATCAACTCAAATGGCAGCGCGTTGAAATTGAGCGCGACCTCGAAGCCGGCGAGGCCTTCCTTTTCGGTGCGCGGGTTAGATTTCACGAGTTGCGGGTAACGCTTCAGCCACGGGAAACTGGTGGCGCGCACGACGACGCGACACAAGTCGGTTTGATGCTTGAGGTGTTGGAGTAAACTAAACTTCGCAGCCTGCGCGCGTTCTTCGAGCAGAATCAGGCGCGGATCAAAGCCCACGAGGTTTTGGCCGTTCCACAAGCCGTGATCGTTGCGCTGATCGCGGGAGGATTTCTGGAACCAACTTTCAAACCGTTCGTTGTAAAACAGATTCAACTCGAAATGCACATGGGCGCGATCCTTGGAAATGCCTTCACGGGTGTTGGTGGTGCGGCCGAGCGTGGCGATGGTTTCGCCGGCCTTCACGGTTTGGCCGACTTTGAGACCCGAGCGGACTTCGCGAAGGTGGGCATAGAGGGAATAGATTTCCAAACCTTCAATCGAGTGGCGGAGAATGATGTAGTTGCCGTAGTTCGAGAGCGACGGTTTCACGCTGAAATACGCCACCGTGCCATCGGCGGTGGCCAGGATGGGGTCGGTTGGCTCGCCGTGTTTGTCGCGTTGCAAGCAACGGATGTCGAGGCCCTCGTGCATTTTCCAGCCGTCGCTGCGGACACAGCCGAAGGTGCCGCTGGGCCAGGGTTTGCCGACCGTGCCGACAAAGAATTTCTCCGCGCCATCTTTCTCGAAGAGGGCGCGATTGGCGGTGGGCAACGCGAACGGTTGAGCGAGTGCGCGGGCGGCGCAGAGCAACCCCAGAATGGCCACGCCGATTCGTGATGAAGCGCCGCCGCCATTCATTTAGGTTTGGATTCTTCCTTGGGTTTGTCTTTCGGTTTGTTTTTGGGTTTTTCCTGGTTGCCATTCTCAATGGCGACGTTGTTGAGACCGTGTGCGATTTCCTCCGCCTCTTCGCGGGTGGCGTCCGGCGTGAAGTTGATGAGCCCTTCACTGATTCGGTGCGCGATGATTGGGGCGGCGAGCCAGCGGGCCACTTGTTTTTCCTTTTCACCCCACTGCGCGGCGATGGCGAGGTGTTTGCCGGGATTGGTGGCCGAGTTTTGTTCGAGCATCAACGTGCCCCGATGATCGAATTGAACGGACAGGATGAAACCACCCATCGCGTCGAGGACCTTAGCTCTGGCCACATAGGCTTCGTTGAGGAAAGGCTCTTTGTCCACGTTGATTTGAATTCTCGCGGCGCGCGAAATCGTCACCGACTCGCTGCGGTCGCCGGCGTCGCGGTTGACTTCGACGTGAAATCGCAGCGTGGCGAGCTGTTTTCCGCGCTTGGAGTCGGCGGTTTGGCAGCCGGCCAACATAGCGACCAGCGCCGCAGCCAGCAAATAGGTGTTGAATCGTCTTAGACAAGTAACCATATTGACCACACACAATCGGAACATGGATTGGAAGTAAAGACTGATATGAGCAAACAACACAACAAGGCGGAGAAGAAGAAGCGCCGAGTGGCGTATTTGAAGCGCAAGAACGTGGCGGTTAAAGCCAAACGGCCAGCCAAGTCGGCGGCCTGACCGGTCGTTGCCACTCTCAAGCCGTCCAACCGGGCGGCTTGTTTTTTTTGGCGCCGCGGCCTCGCGTCCCCAAGTTCATGTATCGTGACAAAAAGGTTGTCGTGGTCATGCCGGCGTACAACGCGGCCAAAACGTTGCGCCCGACTTACGAAGAAGTCCAGGCGCAGGGCTTGGTGGACTTGATCATTTTGGTGGACGACCGGAGCCGCGATGAGACCGTCGCCATCGCGCAGCAACTGCCGGGCGTGCAGGTTCATGTGCATGAAAACAATCTGGGCTACGGCGGCAACCAGAAAACCTGTTACCGGCTGGCACTTGCGGCGGGCGCAGACATCGTGGTGATGATCCACCCGGATTATCAGTACACGCCCAAACTGCTGCCGGCGATGGTTTCAATGGTCGGCAACGATCTGCACCCCTGCGTGCTAGGCAGCCGGATTCTGGGGGGGTACTCGCTGGCGGGCGGAATGCCGGTGTGGAAATACATCGCCAACCGGTTTCTGACTTTCGTGGAAAACGTTTTGCTCAATGCGAAGCTTTCCGAGTATCACACCGGCTACCGGGCTTTCTCTCGCGAAATTCTGGAGACGCTCAATCTGGAATCAAATTCGAATGATTTCGTGTTCGATAACGAGATGCTCGCCCAAATCCTCTGGCACGGTTTCAGCATCGGCGAAGTAAGTTGCCCGACGAAATACTTCGCCGAAGCATCCTCGATCAATCTCCGGCGCAGCATCAAGTACGGGTTCGGCTGTTTGGGCACCGGATTAAGATTCCGGCTTGCGCGCTGGGGCGTGACGAAAAGCCACCTGTTCCCGGCCGCCCCGCGTCATGGGGATAGAGCGGTCTGACTTTTCCGTATCAGACCGGTCGGATCAAGTCCGACCGCGCCGCGTCACTTGACGCGGTTCAACGCCGTGGCGTGGCGGCTCTTCTTGCGGTTGGCGGTGGCGCGGTGAACGACGCCGGACTTGACGGCTTTGTCGGTGGCGGAATTCACGTCGCTCAAGGCCTTGGTGGCTTCGGTCTTTTTGCCCTCGGCGAGCAACAGGCGGTAGCCCTTTTCCAAGTTGCGCAGGCGGGAGATGATGCTGCGATTGTGCAAATGCTTGCGCTCACTGTTGCGCATGCGACGTTCGGCGGACTTCGTATTCGGCATAGTTCGGTTCGTTATTTCAAATTAAGGTTCGCCACAGTATCGAAACGCGTGCACATGTCAACGTTGGGTTGACTTGGTGTCGCGTAGTTTTCAAAACAGGAATGGTCATTGAGGTCGATTGGTGAAGCGCAGCACGCGTTTTTGTTTGGGATCGGGCGCCGCCGCCAGGATGGAGTGATGGCCTGAAGGCCGGAGACAAAGCACGACTTTGGTGGCGGGAGGTTTTTGGATCCGCAGGCGTTGCGTGCCGATCGGCACGCGGCCATCGCTGCCCACTTTTATCAGGCTGCGCACGCTCCACACTTAGTCCCACCACGGGCAAGCCGGGGCGGGGCGGAGGCTGGAGCGTTTTTCTTTCTGGGCCTGCTCCCACGCTCGTTGCGGGGGCTGGCGTAGTTCGTGATGGATTTCGTGGGCGTTGCGATGAAGCCGCAGGTCGTGGATGTGCGGATCGGCGCTTTCGATTTCGGTGATCTTTTCGCTGGCGAAGTAGGTCGGGAGACGCCCCTGCCAGAAGTGATGTTCGCGTTCGATTTTGCCTTTGGCCTGGGGCGTGGGGGCATACAGGAAGCTGATGTCATAGAACTTGAGCGCCCATCCCAACTGGGCAGCGCGTCCGGATCGTGGGTAAAGAACAGGCTGGGATAATCCTTGGGCGTAGATGCAGTCATAGGAGCGCGGAACTCCAGCTCCGCGTGAACGATGAAGAAGAACGCGCAGAACTGGAGTTCGGCGCTCCTAACCGCGCCGCCCGGCCCGCGAGGCCGCTGGGGGATCGCGTCACGGACGGGATCTGGCATTCAGGAGGCGCAACTGTTCCCGGGGGGCGGCGTAATTGGGATTCAGCCGCAGTGCGTCATTGAAGTGGTTCACGGCCTCGCTTGGCCGGCCCAATTTAACCAGCACGCACCCGAAGTTGAAATGGGCCTCGGGATTGTCGGCCTTGAGCCGCAAAGCCTCGACGTAATTCGTCGCCGCCTCGTCCAACCGGCCCAACTCTGTCAGCACGTTTCCCAAATTGTTCCGCGCCTGGGAGTCATTCGGCAAGAGCCTCAACGCCTCGAGATAATGCGGGATGGCCTCCTCGAATTTCCGCTGCGCCGCAAACGCGTTGCCGAGATTGCCGTGCGCGCCGGCGTCCATGGGTTTGGCGCGCAACGCCTGGTTGAAGTGTTCGATGGCTTCGTTCAACTGCCCCTTCATGGCCAGTGCGATGCCGAGGTTGTTGTGGGCATCCGCGTGCTCCGGATTTCGTTCCAGCACGAACCGGTATTCCGCCAGCGCGCCCTCGGCATCGCCGGTTTCGGCGAGGGCGTTGCCGAGGTTGTTGTGAATTTCCACGTTGTTCGGACTGTTGCGCAAGGCCGCCCGGTAATGCCCGATGGCTGTGGCGAATTGCTTCCGCTCCGCCAACGCGTGCCCCAAGTTGTTCTGCGCGTCGGCATAGTTGGGATTGATCTTCAGCGACGCCTCGTAATTCGTCATCGCTTCGTCCATCCGCCCCTGGCGCGAGAGGTAAAACCCGAGATTGTTGTAGGCCAGATAGTTCTTGTCCGTCACCTGTACCGCGCGACGGAACAACGTCTCGCTGTTGGCCCAGATGCCGACTTGCATCGTGGTCAATACCGCGCACCCGCCCAGCGCCAGCGCCGTCGTGACCGCGACCGGCAGTCGCAGCTTCGGCAACCGCTCCACCAGCGCGCCCGCACTCCAGACTACCGCGACAAAAATTCCCAGCGACGGCAGATAGGTGTAGCGATCCGCCATGGATTGAATGCCGACTTGAACCAAACCAATCACCGGCACGAGCATTCCCACAAACCAAAGCCAGCCGACGATAAAGAACGCCATCCGCCGGCGCACTAGGAGAGTCGCGACCGTGACGAATACCAGCAAGCCCAGCGCTCCGCCCACTTGCCATGCCAGCCAATGACCGGGATGCGGGTACAAAACCGAAAGATCATCCGGCCAAAAAAGTTTGCCGAGATACCGCGCGTAGGACACCACGGCATTCGCCACGCGCGCCGGGACGGACAGGGCTTCCAGCGGCGAGACCGCGCCGCCCTTTCGCTGGACGAGGAACGTGATGACGGACGATGCGACGCAGAGCGCGAGAAAAGGAAGCTTCTCCACCAGCAGGCGGCGGAGCGGGTTGCGGGTTGCGGGTTGCGGGAACTGCGAATCCGCTTCCTGACAATCCGCACCTGGCACACGTCTCAGCGGCCACCAATCCAGCAGCAACATCACAAACGGAAGCGTCACGAGCATGGGCTTGCATAACAAGCCGAGGGCGAAGCAGAGCAGCGACAGAAAATAGAAACGTGATGCGTGACGCCCGTCCTCCGCAGCAGCACTGCGGAGGGTGGCCGTGATGCGTGATGCATCGTCGTTCACACCTGATACCTGACCACTCCCAAATGACACTCCGCACTTCGCACCTGAT
>CAIKLQ010000178.1 GCA_903828255.1 uncultured Verrucomicrobiota bacterium | reverse complement strand
TGTTCAACGCGCTCACCGGCTTGCGCGCCAAGGTCGGCAATTACGCCGGCGTCACCGTCGAGCGCAAGGAAGGCAAACTCCAAGGCGTGCCCGCCGACGCCGACATTCGCGTGCTCGATTTGCCGGGGACTTACAGCCTGAGTCCAAACTCGCTCGATGAACAAGTCTCGCGCGACGTGCTGCTACATCGGTTGCCCGAACTGCCAGCGCCGGATTTGATTGTCGTCGTCGTGGACGCGTCGAATCTGCAACGAAATCTTTACTACGCGACGCAAGTGATCGAGTTGGGGCATCCGACAATTCTGGCGCTGAACATGGTGGACGTGGCGGAAACGAACGGCCAGATTCTCGACGCGGGCAAGCTTTCGGAACTGCTCGGCGTGGCGGTCGTGCCGATCATCGCGAGCGCGGGTGAGGGTTTGCCGCAGTTGCGGGAGCGCATGTTGGACACGTTGCGCGCACCGGACAACTCGCGCCCGCGGCAGTTCTGCCAGTTCCCCGGCCCGTTCCGCATCGAAGCCACGAAACTGGCGGACTTGCTCGCGGAGACTTTTCAGGAACGCCGCACGCAGGCCACGGCGGAGGCGCTGTTGATCCTGAGCAACGAAAAGGCGCTGGCTTCCAGCGGCGCGCATTACCCGGAAAAAGTCCAGCAAGCCGTTGCCGCCGCGCGCCAGCGGCTCGACGCGCAGAATGTGGACTGGCGGGGCGCACCGATTGAATGGCGTTACGCCCGCGTGGCGGAAATCCAGCAAGCCGCGACCACCGAACTCGCGCCGCCATGCGAAACGTTCAGCGACAAACTGGATCGCGTGTTGACGCACAAGATCTGGGGCACGGTGATTTTCATCGCGATCATGGCGACGATGTTCCTGAGCATCTTCGTGTTTGCGAAGATTCCGATGGACGCGTTGCAAACGGTGGTCGGCTGGGTCGGCGCGAAGGTCGGCGGGATGATTCCGCCCGGCGACTTGAACAGCCTGCTGGTCAACGGCGTGATCGCAGGCGTGGGCGCGGTGGTGGTTTTCCTGCCGCAGATTTTGGTTTTGTTTTTCTTCATCGGCCTGCTGGAAGACACGGGCTACATGGCGCGGGCGGCGTTTTTGATGGACCGCTTAATGAGCAAAGTCGGGCTGCACGGCAAGAGTTTCATCCCGATGCTGAGTTCGTTCGCGTGCGCCATTCCCGGCATCATGGCCACGCGCACCATCGAGACGCCGAAGGACCGCCTGGTCACGATCCTCGTCGCGCCGCTGATGAGTTGCTCGGCGCGGTTGCCGGTTTATGCGCTGCTGATCGCGGCGAGCATCCCGGCGGACACGGTTTTCGGCATCCCCAAGCTGTGGCAGGGCGCGACGATGCTGGGAATGTATCTGCTCGGCATTGTGGTGGCGCTGCTGATGGCGTGGCTGTTCAAGAAGACGCTGCTCAAGGGCGAAGCGCCCATGCTCATCATGGAACTGCCGCCCTACAAGCGACCGCTCGCGCGCGTCGTGGTGCGGCACATGTGGGATCGCTCCCGGGTCTTTCTGCGCCGCGCCGGCACGGTGATTCTGGGCATCAACATCGTGCTGTGGGGGCTGGCGACGTATCCGAAGAGCAGCACGATTTCGGCGGATTTCGCCGCGCGGCGGCAGGCCATCGAAAGCTCTTTGCAGCCGGGACTGACAACCGGCGTCTCCAGCGAGAAGGTTCGGGCGGAACAACTGGCCGAACTCGATCGGGAAGAATCGGGCGAAAAACTTCGGCGCAGCTTCGCCGGTTATCTCGGCCGCGCGATCGAACCGGTCATCGCACCGCTGGGATTCGATTGGAAGATCGGCATTGGCATCGTGGCGTCGTTCGCGGCGCGCGAAGTTTTCGTCAGCACGATGTCCACTGTCTATAACGTCGGAAACGACGATGCAGACGCGAGCCGGGCAAGCCTCGCCAAGACTTTGCTGGAGCAAAAGCGACCCGACGGTGCACCAGTTTACACGCCACTGGTGGCCGTGACGCTCATGGTGTTTTACGTCTTCGCGATGCAATGCGTCAGCACCGTTGCCGTGGTGCGGCGGGAAACAAACTCGTGGAAGTGGCCATTTTTCCAGTGGCTCTACATGGGCGCGCTGGCGTGGGGACTGGCGTTCCTCACCTATCACGGCGGGCGGTTGCTCGGGTGGGGGTAAAAGTTCCCGGCCTCGTCCGCGCGAACAGACTGCCAACAAGACACGCGGACGAGGCGTCCGCGCTCCTGCTGCTGGCTGATTCAAGCCCCGGCAGCCTTCTTCGCTTCCTTCAACTGCTGAGATTCCGGCTTGGCCGAGTAGTATTTGTCGAGGGGGTAGCAGCCGCTGATCATCCCGTTGCGCGGGGCGGTCGTGCAATCGCTGAAGGTGCGGCAAATCAGCTTCGTCGTGAGCGCCCCCTGCCCTACCGCATCGACCAGGATGCCGGGATACGACAACACCATGCGGCCAAGGCCCACCATATCGGTCCAGCCGTGACGGACGACGTATTGCGCGACTTGCGGCAGATATTCCTGCAAATAACTGTACGCCGTTCCCACCAGCACGAGATTCTTGGGAGCTTGCGCCTTGATCTGGCGCACGGCATTGATCTGCCGCGCCACATCAATCAACGGATCGTGCGCGGGCTGATAACCGTCGCTGGGCGGGTAGGCGGCAGGACGCTGAATGTGCGGGTTGTAGTACGGCGAGCCAGCGGTGAGATTCAAAATCTTCACGCCCAACTCCGCGCACAATTCGACGAATCGGAAAGTCTCGGCAAGATCGGGTTCAATCGGATTGGCTTCGTTGACGCCGAAGCCGTAGCGATACGGCAGGCAATGCGCGAAGTCCTCCAGAATGCCCGGCCCGGGTTTGCCGGGCTGCGACAACGCCGGGTCAGGCTTGAAGGGAACGAAATCAAACGCGCTCAACCGCACGCCAATCTCAATCGGATTCCCGCTGGCGCGGATGCCGGCGATGATCTCGCGCAGAATTCGCGTGCGGTTCTCAAAGCTGCCGCCGAATTTCCCGGGGCGCGTGCAGGCGCTGAGAAATTCGTGCAGCAAATATCCGTGGCAATGCTTGATGTCCACGAAGTCCGCGCCGACGTCCCGCGCGATCTTCGCCGCCGCAATGTAACTCTCGATGAGCCGCTCAATCTCGCCATCCGTGAAAACCTGCGCGTCGCTCGTGATGCCGAACTTCCGATCGAGAATCGGATGCCGATACGCCACGCGCGGCTCCAGGCGCTTCTTGTCCGTCGGCTTGCAAAACCGGCCCGAGTGCGTGAGTTGAAAGCCGATGACCAAATCGTCCGCGGACCCGCAGCGTTCCCGGTGCGCCCGCACCAACCGCTCACGAAGATCCGCCAAGTCAGCCTTGTTTTCCTCGATGATAATGAGCTGATTCGGATTCGCGCGTCCGTCGGGCCGGACGGCCATCGCCTCGCCGCCGTAAATCAACTTCGCGCCGCTCTCGCCGAAGCGTTGCCAGCGGCGGCGCACTTCCTCCGTCGCGCCGCCGGTCGTGGTCGCGTCCCAGCCTTCCATCGGGTGAACCGCCCAACGGTTGCCGATGCACTTGCCATTGATCGAGACGTTCGTGATGGGCTGCACCAGCGGCGACGAACTGCCGACGGCGATGGCGTCCTCGCACGGCAATTCAATGCCGAGCGCGGCGATATGCTGGCGGAAGTCGGCAACGGTTTTGAGCGAAGCAATTCGCGTTAGTTTGAATGGAGTGGACATGTAACTACTTGGTATCGCAGCCACCGAAAAACGTTAGGTAGTTCTCTCCCCGCGTCTCCCGCAGGATCAGCAGCGCCAGTTCTCGCGCATGGTAATCGCCCCACATGGAGCTTTCGCCATTAGGCACTTTTTGGCCGGGCGCGATGTAATCCCACCCATTCGGGCAGTGATAAACGGAGTGGAGGATGAGGCCTTGGTGCTTCGTGTTGGTGGAGAGATAGGGCTCGGAGAGAAGCGTGCGAGCGATGGTGAGGCCGGCTTCGCGATAGCGGGGACCGTGTTGCGTGTTGCGTGTTGCGTCAAGATAGCGTCCAAGCCGGCACAGACCCTGGGCCGCGATGGCAGCGGCGGAACTGTCCACCGGCTCGAACTGGTTGAAGGGATTCGAAGGCTTGCTCAAGTAGTTCCCCGGCAGCCGGTGGAGATTCGGCGCACCAGTGTCCCACATCGGAATCCCGTCGGCGCAGGAGTTTGCAAGGTAGAAGTCGGCTGTCGAAATGGCCGCGCGAAGCAGGGCATCAAGAGTTAGCTCGGAGTTCTGTTTCATCTGCTGCGCGATGAATCCTTCGACCTTGTGTTTGAGCCAAGCAGGGCGTTTCAGTTCTCTATTTTCAACTTTGCTTCGCACCAGACCCGGCGCTGCGGCTTCCTCGAAGATTGATCGCGGCAAGCAAGAAAGGAATTCCAACTGTTCGGCAAAGCCCAAAATCGCCCACGCCAATCCGCGGGTCCATGTGGTGAACGGCGAGAAACCTTGCTGCGAATTGGGACATCGGAAGACACCGCTGGCAGTGTTGAACACAGCTTCGTGTGCTGTGCGCCCCGGCAGGTCGTAGGCGTCACGCCCTTCGCCATAGTAAACGTTGTACCGGGCGGTGTTCAACGCGTGCTCGGCCAACCGTCTCAGCAGCGAAATCTTCTCGTCCTGCTCACCCATCAAGACGTGGCCGAGTTGATGCGCGACGGCGAGCGAGCGAAGCGAACGAATGGTGTCCACGAACAGGGAGTGCGGGCCGTTGAAGCTGTGGATGAATCCCGTGCCGTCGGCGAGCTTGGTCCACCGCGCCGCCTGCACCGCGCCGCTGACTTTGAGCGCCAGTTCGTAGAAATCCTGTTCGCGCTCGTTTTGCGGAATCTTCCCCTCGCGCATCAGGCGCAGGAGATTGCCATAGGTGGAGATATTGTTGAAGCCGTGATCATGCACCCCGATATGCGACACATGCGATGCCATGCGGCTGATGGTGCCGCGGCGGCCGATTTCCAAGAAGCGGTCGTCGCCCATGGCGTCGAATTGGAGGAGGGCGGAACCGTATTGGAAGCCCTGCGTCCACTCGGTCCAGCCGCGCGAGGTGTATTTCCCTTTCACCGTGAAGACAGGTGTCCCCGGCTCTGCCCGCCAAGACTTTTCGAGGCGGAGGATTTTTTCACCGGACAACTCGAAGAGCCGGTAGATTTTCGACAGGAGTTTTTGCGGCGTGAGACTTGAGTCAATCTTGAGGGCCATGATCTTGGCGATGGGCTATCGGCGGCAGGTTGTTGGGGAGCGGCTCATCACTTCAAAGGACTACAATCTTCGCAGATGAAATCCTCCGTCCACATTGATGATTTCGCCCGTGCTGAACGGCAGCGCGTCTTGCGCGATCGCGGCGACGGCTTTGCCGACGTCTTCCGGCGTGCCCCAGCGTTTGATCGGCGAGAGACCGTCCGCGATGAGTCGGTCGTATTTTTCCTGCACCGGCCCGGTCATGTCTGTGGCGATAATGCCGGGGCGGATTTCGTAAACATTGATCCCGTGTTCGGCGAGGCGCGCGGCGAACAACGGGGTCAGCATGGAGAGCGCGGCCTTGCTCAAGCAGTAATCGCCGCGATTCGTGGAGGCGGTGTAGGCGGAGATGGAGGAGATGGTGATGATTTTGGGGGTGATGCGTGACCCGTGATGCGTGACTTGCTCGATCATCCACTTGGCGGCGAGTTGGGTCAGGAAGTAGGGCCCTTTGACGTTGATGGCGATCAGGCGGTCGAAGCTCTCTTCGCTCGCATCCAGAATATCCGCGCGCACGTCCGGAGCGACACCAGCGTTGTTGACGAGCAGGTCCAGCCGGCCAAAGCTCGTCCGCGTAAACTCGATCAGCGCCTGACGATCGGCGGCCCGGCTGATGTCAGCTTGGCGGATTTCCGCTCGGATGGCCTTGCCGGTGGCGACGGCGGCGGCCAGGCAATCGTGCTGAGTTTGCCCGGCGGCCACCCGGTTGCCGGCGTAGTTCAGCACGAGATCGTGACCGAGCTTTGCGAGTTCCAGCGCAATCCCGCGCCCAATGCCGCGCGACGCACCAGTGATGAGAGCCACTCGATTCATGTGGGCACAGCATAGGTTTGGGCGGGCGCAGAAAAAGGATTTTTTGATTGAGGCCGGGCCGTCGGACGGAGCGGACCGCCCGTGAAACCTTTGACACCCTCGCGCCAGTTCTTATCCTTGCCCCGTGCGCAGCGTCAAAGTTCCACTGGGTCATCGTAGTTACACCATCAAAATCGGTGCCGGGCTCTTGCCAAGCCTGGGGCCGGAATGTGCGCGGCTGAAACTCGGTGCGCGGTGCGCGATCATCACCGACACCAATGTCGGGCGGAAGTTCGCCAAGCCCGCTTTCGACTCGCTCGTGCGGGCTGGCTTTGAGCCGTCGCTGATTGTCGTGCCCGCCGGCGAAACCGCCAAGAGCTTGCGCTCGGTGCAAACTTGCTACGACCAACTCGCGTCGCATCGGCTCGAGCGCAAATCCTTCATCGTGGCGCTCGGCGGTGGCGTGGTGGGCGACCTCGCGGGGTTTGTGGCGGCGACGTATTTACGAGCCGTCGCGTTTGTGCAAGTGCCCACGACCCTGCTGGCCCAAGTGGACAGTTCGGTCGGCGGCAAAGTGGGCGTGAATCTCAAGGCGGGTAAGAACCTCGTCGGCGCGTTTCACCAACCGCAGTTTGTGCTGTGTGATCTTGATACGCTGCGGACCTTGCCGGAGCGCGAACTGCGCGCGGGTCTCGCCGAGATCATCAAGTATGGCATCATTTCCGACGCGGCGTTGTTTGCGAAGCTGGAGCGCGAGCTGCCCAAGCTGCTGGCGCGCGATCCGAAAACGCTCGCCGCCGTCGTGGCGCGCTGCTGTGAGATCAAAGCCGAGGTCGTTGGCCAAGACGAAACGGAAGGCGGGTTGCGGGCGATTTTGAATTTCGGCCACACCATCGGCCACGCGCTCGAAGCCATTTCCAGCTACGGCAAATATCTTCACGGCGAAGCGATCGCCATCGGGCAAGTCGCCGCCGCGGAGCTTTCCCGCGACGTGCTTGGTTTTCCCGTCAGCGACGCAGAACGAATCCAGACGCTGCTCGAACGCGCCGGCCTGCCGACGCGCGTGAAAATAAATTCCCGGCAGCAAACGAAACTGTTCGCCGCCATGAAGCTGGACAAAAAAGTCAGCGGCGGCGAAATCAAATTCGTGTTGGCGGAGCGAATCGGGAAAGTGGTTTGGGGCCAGAAAGTCCCGGCGGCGCTCATCGCCCGGCAGATCAACTCACAAATCCCCACCACGTCGAAGCGAGGCGCAGCCGGATCAACCCCCAAATAACTTGTCCAACGTTAGCGAAACCATCGTCCGCGAGTATTTCGAGCTGCATGAGTTTCTCGTCCGGCAGCATCGCAAGTACATCGCGCAGACTCGGCGCGAAGCGGATGACATTGATTTCTTCGTGCTCAATCCGCAGCCGCAGCAACGCGAGGCGGCGCTGCCGTTTGTGCTCGCCTCACCGGACCTGCCGTTTGTCCAACGCGCGATTGTGGTGGTGAAGGGCTATCACACGGAGACGTTTAGTTTCGCGGTGCTGACACATGCGCCTGAGATTTTTAGGTTCGTCGAGGCGAAGGGGTTCAAGCAAGCCGCCCGGGCTTTCGGAAAAGAAGGTGCGCCAACGAAAATCCTTATCGTCCCAGCCCTGCCGCAGAGCGAGCTGGCGCGCGACCAGAGCATCGCCCTGCTCCGGTCCAAAGGCGTGGACGCAGTCCTACCGTTTCACACGATACTCAACGACCTCGTCGCCCACACGGAAGTGAACCACAACTACCAAAAGTCCGACCTGCTCCAAATAATCCGCATCCTGAAAAACTACGACTTCCTCAAAGAGCCGCAGTTGGAACTGTTCAAGCCGAAGCGGAAGCGGCGCTCGCCGCTGGCAGCACCGCCATCCGTCGGCCAGGTGGTCGGAGCGAATGATTGACAGCTTTGGCGAATAATCTACGGTGTGCGCATCACGGGTTTACGACTGGCACAACCGTCAATTCAGTCCCAGGACTGCCGCCTCAAGGCCCGAAACCAATTAAAAGAAAGACATTACTATGAAGAAAATTCAACCGCTGTTTGCCGCACTCGGCCTGCTGTTCGCCGGGCAAATGTGCGCCGCTGACAATTTGGAACCCGGCTTGGTGGGCGAGTATTTCGACCTCGGAAGTTCGCTCGAAGATTTTCCGACGATTCCCGCCGACCAGAAGCCGACGGTCAAACGCGTGGACCAGACCATCAACTTCGAGAGCACGCAGGAAGGATTTCACGGCACGGGGCTGGTGGATTTTTTCTATGTGCGCTGGACGGGCAAGCTCCGGATTCCCAAGGACGGCAACTACACTTTCATTCTGGAGTCCGATGACGGCTCGCGACTCTTCATCGATGGCAAACAGATCATTGATCACAACGGGCTGCACGGGATGGAGGAAAAGTCGGGTGATGCCGAATTGAAAGCTGGCGACCACGAACTGAAGATCGAGTTTTTTGAAAACGACGTGGACGCGGGCTGCAAATTTTCCTGGCGACCACCCGGCGCGACCAAGGAAATCGTCCCCGCCACCGCTTTGCTTCATCCCGCCGCGGCCCCGGCCCAAGCTGGCCTGCAGGGGGAGTACTTTGACATCGGCGAAGCGCTCGATGATTTTCCAACGCTTAGCGCCGCCAAAAAGCCCGTCCTCAAGCGGGTGGACAAGACCATCAATTTTCCGAGCACTCAGGAAACATTTCCCGGCACCGAGTTGGTGGATTTCTTCTACGTCCGCTGGACTGGGAATCTTCGCGTTGCCAAGGAAGGCAAACACACCTTCTTCTTGGAATCCGATGACGGCTCGCGCCTGTTCATTGATGGCAAACAGGTCATCGCCAACGGCGGCCGGCATCACATGATCGAAAAATCCGGCGAGGTGGAACTGACCGCCGGCCAGCACGCCATCAAGGTTGAATACTTTGAGAACGAAGTGGACGCGGGCTGCCTCTTCTCCTGGCAACCGCCGGCGGGGAGCAAAGAAATCGTTCCGTCCAGTGTTCTCTCACCCTAGCTTTTCGAGGTCACGACATGGTCCTCGTCATAGACAATTACGATTCGTTCACCTACAACCTTGTCCAGTATCTGGGCGAGATGAACGTGAAAATGCAGGTGCATCGCAACGACCAGATCACCGTCGAGCAGGTGCGCGCGCTCAAGCCCGAACGGTTGCTGATCTCGCCGGGGCCGTGTTCGCCCAAAGAGTCCGGCCTCTCGAACGACATCATCCGCACTTTCAGCACGCACATTCCTACCTTGGGCGTCTGCCTCGGCCATCAGTGCATTGGCCATGTGTTTGGCGCAAGCGTCGTGGTGAACTACCGTATGATGCACGGCAAGACTTCGCCAATTAAGCACAACGGCCAGGATTTGTTCGAGGGCATGCCCAATCCGTTTTCCGCCACGCGCTATCACTCACTGGTGATCAAGCGTGATTCAGTGCCCGATTGCCTCGAAGTCACCGCCGAGACCGACGAGGGCGAAATCATGGGCGTGAAACACAAACAGTTTCCGATCTGGGGCGTGCAGTTTCATCCGGAGAGCATTCTTACCGATAGCGGGCGCCTGATTCTGAAGAATTTTCTGAAACTGAAGTAAGGCCGCCCTGCCGAGAAACCGGAGCACCGATCACCGTCTCGGCCTGTTTCTGGGATTTAATTCCACCTTGTCGAAGCGTTGCTCTGCACTCCCATCGCACGGGTCATCTCTGCGATGCGGGATATTGAAACCGGGGGATCCCGCCAAGGAACAAAAAGCGCGAGAGCCGCAAACGACTCGCGCGCTGAAAACTGCCGACGCAGTTGGAGTTTAGTAACGATCCCGGCCACCGCCGCGCTCGCCACCGCGGCCACCGCCGTAACCACCACCACCACCGCCGGAGCGGGGCGCACGCTCTTCGCGCGGCCGGGCTTCATTGACAGTGAGGGCGCGACCATCCACGGTCGTGCCATTGACGGCTTTGATGGCCGCTTCCGCGCCTTCTTTGGTTTCCATCGAGACAAAGGCGAAGCCGCGCGGGCGGCCGCTGAATTTGTCCATGATGACATCCACTTCGGAGACGACGCCGTGGGGGGCGAACATGTCCTGAAGTTGATCTTTGGTGACGTTGAAGGAGAGGTTTCCAACGAATAGTTTCGTGCTCATGATGACCTAACTAGACCGTCCTGACTGCCTTTTCTCGACTGTTCCCGACCGCCGGGTTTCAAATCATCACTGAACCATGTTCAACTGAAGATTTACCAGCATCGCGATTGGCTCGCGGTCTAACGTCGCAGAAACTACGCAATGGGCATCCAAAAGCAAATTCTTTTTGTCGGTCGTTTTTGCCGGCGGGCGGAGTGCGACTTGTTGAAAAACCGCGCCGGGCCAAGGTCGTTCTCGCAACTGGCCCGCACTTTCACTTCCCAACTCTGGCCTGCTTGATCACATCCTTGAGTTTCACCGGCACCCCGCCGAGTCGCTTACTCTCGTCAGCGGCTTCCATGAACGCGAAAATCTCGATGGTTTCCTCCGGCTTCACGGGCACGATGCCCGTCTGGAAAAACTTGATGATCTCGCCCACCAGCGGCTCGTAGCCACCGAACAAGCCCACCGGCATTTCCCCATGTGAACCCCGGGCCAGTCCATGAAAACCCTTGTCCTCGCGCATCACGCCGGTGCGCCCGCCGCTCCAGTTGCCGGTGACTTCAATCCGACCGTCGGTCGTCGTGCCGCGCCGCACCGTCTGACAGCCTTTGCCCAGGACGGTGAACAAAGACTCCGTGCCATGCACGCCGTACCAGAACAATTCGGGATGGTGCGGCTCGAGTTCGCATGGGCCGTAGGTCTCGGCGTACCGCACCTTACCAATGGCCCCGTGGCGCGCGGCCAGAGAGTTGGAAGCAAACCGCAGCGATGAGGAACTGAACAGCGGCACGCCAGCATTCTTCGCCAGCCGGAACATCTCGATCACGTCCTTCAACGAGCCCGCCATCGGTTTGTCCACAAACACCCGCTTCTTCGCCTGGAGCACCGGTTTTAACTGCTCCAGATGCGGTCGGCCATCCACGCTTTCGAGCAGCACTGCGTCCACATTTCGGCACAACTCCTCGATCGAATCATAAACCTGCACCCCGTATTTTGTTTGCAGCGTCTTGGTGTATTCCTCGACGCGCGACCAACTCGACTCGATGTCTCGGCTGCCACCCTTGAACAGCGCCACAACTTCTGCGCCCTCGACATGCCCCTTGGCCTTCGGATCATTCAGGACCTCGGTGAACGCGACGACATGCGAAGTGTCCGCGCCGATGATCCCGACGCGCAAATCCGCCGCCCGACCCAGCGCCGCACCAGCCAATAATGCCACGAGAATAAAATGCCGTTTCATTTGTTTCCTTCCGCTTGTTCCGTTTGCCATGGTGAATGGTAACAAGTCTCCGGCTGAATCACAAAAGGTTTTGCAACCTGTAGGCGCAGCCGCAGCGCGCTTTCGCGCGCCTCCAACTACTACTCCAGAGCGGGGTCGGCTGCTCGCCCGCAACGCGTCGCCAAACCCGCAGCGCCGAAGTGAGCGCCCGCACCTACACCATCACGCACTGCGACAGGGGACCGGGAGCGCTCCGTCAGCGTCATTGCGCGGCTTTGTCTGTCCCATTTCGCTCGCGCCATTTCTCTTGAAGGCGTTTAGGTCGCACCCTAAAGTCGCGGGGAATAGTTGAGTCGAATTTGAAGCATGCCGACATCCGACCGAACTCGCGTTCCCCAGTTAGCCAATCGGAAATCCACGCGCAAGTTCAACGCCGTTGGCCCGTGCGAGGTCATCCAGACGCTCGAACGCCACCTCCTCGTGGACGGCTTCAAACTGATCTTCGACTGCGAGCGCAGCCACGGCTCCTGCTTCGTGGATGCTCCAAGCAAGCGTGAGTTCATTGATCTCTATGGCTTCTACGCGTCGCAGCCCGTCGGGCTCAATCATCCGCTCCAGCCCGGTACACAACTCGTCCAGACTGGCCACCCCCAACAGGTAAAATTGAATCAGTTCCAGCATCCGTTTGGTCGGCGCCCGGCCGGTGTAGAGCTGCAGGAGCAGCGCCGCAATCAGCGCCAAGTAGATCTGGAGGGCCACGCCTTGCGGCGATTCGGCCAGCCAGTGCTGGCAGCCCAAGCTGCATTTGAGCCAGCGGAAAAACAGTTCATTGCGCCAG
>CAIKLQ010000177.1 GCA_903828255.1 uncultured Verrucomicrobiota bacterium | reverse complement strand
TCGTATCTGCTGTTTGTTTACGAGGACCAGCTCGATTACCAATTCCACCAGCGGGCGGTCCTCGAAATCATGCGCGTGACGCGTGGCGAAGCGCGGCTCTATCCGCTCACGACCTTCGAGGCGCGGCGGTCCAGCTACCTCGACCGACTGCGCGCGGATCGCGAGTTGAGCCACCTGGGATTCGAGGAGGTGCGGACGGATTTCGAGTTCCTGCGCAACTCGAACTTTTACCTGCGAGTGTTCCGGCGCTGAGGCTCGAACGCACCCCCGCTCTCCGGCCCGGGGTGTTAGTGCGGCTTTGGAAAACATTCCCCATTCAACGCTCACCCCCCAAGTGGCGGCCCCCGCCCGGCTCCAACAATTGGAGGTTCGAGGTTAAATGTTGCCGGTTCGCTGTGCGTCTTCCCCCGCGCCCACTTGGCTATTGGCTATCGCCCATCAGCTATCTACTCTGCCCGCGCATGAGCATTCTGGATGAATTGAACTGGCGCGGCCTCGTCGCCGACTGCACGGACACGGCGGAATTGACCAAGCGCCTCGCCGCGCCCACGACGCTGTACTGCGGTTTCGACCCCACCGCCGACAGCCTCCACGTCGGCAATCTCGTCCCGCTGCTCGGGCTGCGTCGGTTTCAATTGCACGGCCACCATCCCATCGCCTTGGCGGGCGGCGCGACCGGCAGCATCGGCGATCCCAGCGGCAAAAGCGCCGAGCGTCAGTTGCTCACGAAAGACATCCTGGATCACAACATCGCCAGCGTGAAGCAGCAGCTCGCCCGGCTCCTCGACTTCGAGACGAAACAAAATCCCGCCCGCCTCCTCGACAACGCCACCTGGACCGCGCCCATCAGCTTCCTGGATTTCCTGCGCGACATCGGCAAGCACTTTTCCGTCAACCAGATGGTCGCCAAGGAAAGCGTCCGCGCCCGCATGGAAGACCGCGAAGTCGGCATCAGCTACACCGAATTCAGCTACATGCTGCTGCAAGCGTTCGATTTTATGGTGCTCCGGCGCGAGCACGGCTGCGAACTCCAGATCGGCGGCAGCGACCAGTGGGGCAACATCACCGCCGGCATTGAACTCACGCGCAAGAAACTCGGCCAGCACGTCTTCGGCCTCACGCTCCCGCTCATCACCAACACCGACGGCACGAAGTTCGGCAAGACCGCGGCCGGCGCCATCTGGCTCGATCCGAAACGCACCAGCGTCTATCGCTTCTACCAGTTCTGGATCAACACCGACGACCGCGACGTTCTCCGCTACCTGAAATTCTTCACGTTCCTCGCACGCGAGGAAATCACCGCGCTCGAAGCGAAGCACACGGAAAACGCCGGCGCCCGCATCGCACACAAAGCGCTGGCCAAAGCCGCGACCGACCTCGTTCACGGCGAACCCGCCACGCTGGAAGCCCTGCGCGCCAGCGAAATCCTCTTCGGCGGCAACCTCGACGGCATTTCCGAAACCACCTTCAACGAAATCATTGGCGAAGTTCCGACCAAGGAGATCGAGAAAGCAAAACTCGCCGGCCCCGGCTTGCCGCTCGTTGAACTCCTCGTCCACTCCGGCCTGTGTCCCTCCAAAGGCCAGGCGCGAAAAGACATCGAAGGCGGCGGCGTGAACCTCAACAACATCCGCGAACCCAACGCCACCCGCACCGTGACCCCGAACGACCTCCTCTTCGGCAAACACGTCCTGCTGCGGAAGGGGAAAAAGAATTACGTCGTCGTCACCGCTTCGTAGCCGCCGCCGTGAGGAGGCTCTAACCTTCTTCGCTGAAAATCCGCCCGACAATTCTGGGCCTCCTTACGCCGGTCGCTACGTTCAGCGGATTGCCCGCCCCCGTTCCCATTCAAAAACTCATTCTTTGAATCCCAAGGGCGGGTTCTGGCTTCCAAAAACCGAAGTTTGGGATTTCAAAACCCGCCCCCGGCTTCCCAGAACCGACGATTGGCATCTCCGAATCCAACTCTGAGGTCCTAAAACCCAACTTTGGAATCTCAAAACCCAGTCGTGAAGTCCCAGAACCCACCTTTGAAGTCCCAGAACCCACCTTTGAAGTCCCAGAACCCACCTTTGAAGTCCCAAAACCCACCTTTGAAGTCCCAAAACCCAATCCTGGCATGTCAAACCTCAGCCTTGGAAAGCAAAACCCCGGTCTTGGCGTCTCAAAACTGACTTTTGGCTTCCCAAAGTTCAGTTTTGGCTTCTCATAATTGAGTTTTAGCTTCCCAGAAATGAGTTTTAGCTTCCCAAAGTTGACTTTTGAAGCGCCAAAAACCGCCCGGTTTGGCCAATAAACCCGATTTTTCAGCCTTTTTTGCCATTTTGTGACTTGCCAGCCGTCCCCGGCTTGGCAATATCGCCTTTGCCTCGGCCGACGGGACGACTGCGCTCCGTCGGACTTGGGCTTGCGTTCAAACCATCAAAGCGAAAGACCCCCAAAACCTATGCGGATAAACATTCCCACCAACGCGGATGACCATATCGCCCTCGCCAAGGCCATCCTCGCCAAACACACGGCACTGGCCGCCGCCAGCCCGCTCGCTGGCATTGCCGACATTGCCAAATTCGGGCCGCAAACCACGGCGGCGGACACCGCCAACGCCCTGGCCGAGTCCCTCGCCAAGCAGGCCGAGACCGCCACGCAGAATCGCGACCTCGCGCTCGGTCAGGGCGGGCAGTTGACGCCCGGCTCAGTGCGCTACTTTGTCACCTCCGCGCGTGACATTCTGCTGGGCCTCAACAAGGGCAACGAAAAGAAACTCGGCGATTGGGGTTTTGCGGTGGACGACTCGCCCGCCCCGGCCAAAGCCAAGGCCAAGAAACTCACGACGTAAAATCGCCTGGCGCAACCCGGCCACTCCTCAACCCGCGCGCCACCCGGCGTGCGGGTTGGGTTTTAACCCGAACTCCGAAGCTGGCCCCGCAACTGCCACCGCTCGGGCGTCTGCCGACCTTGGAATTCTGCCTGGGGAGCGCACGCGCCCCCGCGTGCTGCGGTTGCCGCCCCCGGCAACCGCGCGGGCGCGCCTTCGCGCCCGGGAACAAGCGCGGTGGCGCGCTCCGGTTCCGAACGCGGGGCGCGTGCGCTCCCCCTGCCGCTTCGAAGTTCGGGTTTAGCCGGCCAATTCGCCAAGACTAGGGGGAGAGCGGAACGTCCCTTTTACGTTTCCGCACCACCGGGTCGTGGCGAACCAAGACTCAGTTCCGCCGGTAGATTTCGCGGCGGTGGCCGGCGTAATGCAGGAAAATGCGGCCCTGTTCCAAATCAAACTCGTAGGGCACCCGGTAATCGCCGCCGCGCAGTTTGAATTCCAAGCGGCAAACGAGTCGCGGCGCTGGCAATTACTTGGCCAGAATTTCTTCCCGCCGACGGATGATTCCTGCCAGGGCGCGCAACGAACTATTCACCGTCTCACTGCTGGGAAAAACCTTCGCCACGTCGGCTTCCAAAACCACGACGTTCGTGCCTTGCGCGAACCGGCGCGCATACTTGCCGCGCCCCCCTCGGGAGAAGTCATATTCGTCCCGCAGCGGCAATTGCGCGGCTTTGTTAACTCGCTTCTTCATACGACTTTCGCTCATGTTTGCTGGCGCTTCGGGCGCTGATCACACGGATATTATCACCCCGTTCGGTGTGGACAACACCCGCAATTTTCCCCGATACGAACGGCCGATGATGACGAACCGAGCCTCAACCTGCGAGTGCGCCGGGTCAGGAATCGTCAAGGACAACGGATCCCCGAACACCGTGGCGGCTTCCTCGAAAGTCGCGCCGTGCTTCGTCAGATTGGATTTGGCCTTGCTCTCGTCCCACTCAAAACCCAAAGGCATGGGCGGATGAGATTCATTGCTC
>CAIKLQ010000176.1 GCA_903828255.1 uncultured Verrucomicrobiota bacterium | reverse complement strand
GCCAACGGGCTGGAAGCCATCGAGGCGCTCGCGACGTTGCCCTACGATCTGGTGTTGATGGACATGCAAATGCCGGAACTGGATGGCGTGGGAGCGACCCGGCAAATCCGCGATCCGCAATCGCGGGTGCTCGATCACCGCGTGCCCGTAGTGGCCATGACCGCCAACGCCATGCGCGGCGACCGGGAGGAATGTCTGGCGGCGGGCATGAATGATTATGTGGCCAAGCCGATTGAAGTCGGGGCGTTAGTCGCGGCGTTGAAGAAGTGGTTAAAGCCGGCGCCGGCGGTGGAATCCCGCGAGCCGATGGTCGCCCCCATGCTTCCGCCGGCGCCATCGGCGCCAGCGCCACCAGTGGAGGTCCCGATCTTTGACCGTGCAGGTTTGTTGAATCGCGTGGGGCAGGACGAGGCTCTAGCCCAGCGGTTGATGGCGCGGTTACTGGCAGATTTGCCGGGCCAGATTCGGCAGTTGCAGACCCATGCGGCGGCCGGGGAGACCGAGCGGGTTCGGGAGCAAGCGCACCAGCTCAAAGGCGCGTGCGCAGTAGTGAGCTGCGAAGCCTTGCGCGCCCTGGCCGCCGTGCTGGAAGCCGCCGGCAAAGCCGGAGACCTCGCCACGATCACGGCCCGGCTCCCGGAAATGGACCGCCAATTTGCGGCGTTGAAGGCGGCCCTCAGTTAGCCTGCATATTTCCCAAACTTCCGGTCCGGCCGCGCGACTTCTCATTGGAACGTGGGCGACAAGGCGACTCAACTCTTGAGGCCGGATTTCATGCGCCGGGGGCGTGCTGGGGAGCCGCGGGCGAAGGCTGGCAGTTGGTTCAGGCGTCGCTCCACCCGCGACCGCTAGCGAGGGCTCGCCCGGGACGGTTCTTTTTCCTGGAGCAACTTTTCGAGTTCCGCGTTGCGCGGGTGGCCGGCGGCGCGGGCCTTTTCATAATGCCAGCGGGCTAGTTCAACGGCGGGCGGGGTTTGCTTCAGATAAATCACCGCGAGATTGTTGTGCGCGCCCGCATGGCTCGGGTCCAGCGCGAGGGCCTTGCGGAACGCCGCTTCCGCCGGGCCGTGCAGCCCTTTGTGGCCGAGCGTGAGGCCGAGATAATTTTGAATCTCAGGGTTTCTCGGATTCAACTGCGCGGCGCGGCTGAGGGGATCGAGCGCCGCGTCGTATTTCTCCTGGCGGAACTTCACAAAGCCGAGAATCGCAAGGCTGTAGGCGTCATTGGTCGCCCCCGCCACAGCTTTGGTCGCGCTCCGCTCCGCTTCGGCGAGGTTGCCGCGCTCCAACTGGATGGCGGCGAGATTGGCCAGCGTGCCCGAGTTCTTTTCGTCGCGCCGCAGAACCTCCAGATAGTCCGCCTCGGCCTGATCAAATTCCTTCGCCTCAAAATGCCGCTGCGCCGAGGCGACAAACCCTGCGGCGTCGCGGGGCAAGGTCGCGATGGGGCGCGGGCTGGCGCTGGGAGTGGCGGAGGCGAGTTGCCCGCCCGGTTGGCTAAACAACGCGAGTTCCTCGGGGGTGTAGGGCACGGCCCGCGCCTCGAAGATTTCGAGGCGCGCGCGCAAGGTCGCGATCTGACTGTCCAGCGCTTCAATTCGCGCGGCGGCGGCGCGGCCTTTGCGCCCAGCGAGTTCCTTGTTCGCGGCGGCGAGCTTCTGGGCAAGTTCTTTGCGTTCGTCTTCCAGGAGTTTGATCCGGGCCGAATCGGGGGAAGGCGACGCCGGCGGGGGAGCGGGCGAACTTGCGAGCGGGGTGGTTGGGGTTTGACTGCTCAAGGTCCGGACCCGATTTTCGAGCGCGATTTTTTCCAGCCGCCATATTTCCGCATCCGATTGCAACGCGCCGGCGCGGGCTTCGGCGGCCGCGAGCTTGCGGGCGGTTTCGGCGTCGGGCGCCGGCGGGGCTGGGGTGGCTTTCGTTTTCGCGAGTTGCGTCTTGAGAGTTTCGTTTTCGGCGCGCAGCCCGGCGGCGGCTTTGGCGTTCGCCGCGAGGGTTTTGACTTGGGCCTCGAGCGAGTCTTTCGCGGACCCAAGTTTCTTGGTCAATTCGGCCTGCGCGGCCAGATCGCGATTCGCGGCCTCCAATGCTTTCCGAACCTCGGCGAGTTTGGTGGCGTCCTCGGCGGCGGGCGCGAGCTTGTCGAGTTGGCGCTGAAGAATTTGCTTTTCGGAAGCCAGCGCATCGGCGCGCCGCGATTCTTCCTTGAGCTT
>CAIKLQ010000175.1 GCA_903828255.1 uncultured Verrucomicrobiota bacterium | reverse complement strand
GTGTGGATAAAAACCGGGAAATTGGCCGACGCCCATGAGGACACAGCAATGCGGCGACGCGGATCAGTCTTTGCCGGTCCACGGTCGCGGACAAACTGTGTCCGCGGCCAGTTCGCGGGGGAAGATTGTTTGAGGCTGCGGATTGTCTGCGGACGATTCAAGTCCGCTGCCACTGCTTGTTCACGGACGATTGAGGCCGTTGCCTGTGCGCGGACACAGACTGTTCGCGGATGCGGCTCGCGGCGTGGATTGAACGGGATCACGGACTGATCGTGGACATGGCTAACACGCGGCTGCGTCCTGTCTTGGACCGGTTTGATGTCGTGGAAATGCCGCGTCTGCGGCCATGAACCCGTGACATTGCGCGGCTGTTCCGCGCCTGTCTCGCGACCATGTCGCGGACTCCAAGACCTGCCTCCTGGCAGGAGTAAGGCTTGCACTGTCTCAAACATGATTGGAAACACATTGCCTCCTCTGTTGCAGTAACTGGTCGCGCCAATTTTCCAACTGCGCGGCAACAGACTGAATCCGGGTGGTTTGTTCGATCTTTAGCACTTTGGCCCGCGCTGCCACATGACCTCCCATTCGCGTGTCAGGCAGTTCGATGACCAAATGGTCGGCGTTGTGGTTGATGTGTTCGCCGAATTTCTTCAGCACCTCAATGGCGGTGCGGATTTGAGCGGTGGATGGTGTTTGCATAATCAGACGTGGATGCCGTGAGATGGTTTGTGCGCTAATGCTTGTCCGTGTCCTGGGCGACGTTTGTGAAGCCACTGTGCGTGCCTTGCTTGCAGAGAATTGACCGGATGCGCCCACGGATCACCAAACCCAAGTCGCGCGGCGGTTTCTTCGGCGATGAGTTTGCTTGGCGCTTCAACGACCGTGCGAAGTGGATCACCCAATTCACGGGCGTATTCACGGTCGGTGTGGTAAATGCCCCAGAGCTGCTTGCCCGACTTCAGTGTCGCACTCGTTTTCATGGCGACAGTTCACCAGAATTCAAATGCGCGAAGATGTATCAGCTACACATGATTCACGGAGAGTCCTGATAGTGTCCGTTGCATGGTCACGGCCAAGACCCAATACAACCTGAAGAATGCTCGCGAATACTTCGAGGAACACCTCTGCGTTGGCGATTATTACGATGAAGGCCAGCGTGTATCTGGTGAATGGCTGGGGTTGGGCGCGGAACGACTTGGATTGTCCGGCAAAGTCCGCGCTGAAGACTTTTTGCGGCTCTGCGAAAACCAGCATCCGGCCACAGGTGAAAGATTGACACCGGAATTGAAGACCACGCGGATTCAGAATGGCAAGAACGTGGCCGACCGGCGGATATTCTATGACTTCACATTTTCCCCGCCAAAATCGGTATCGCTGGCGGGCTTCCTCGGCGATGACGAGCGGATTTTCAAAGCTCACGACCGGGCGGCACGCGTGGCGCTAAAACATTTCGAGGATTTCGCGGCAACTCGTGTTCGCATTGGTGGCGCTCGTAGTGAACGGCTGACGGGCAATTTAGCCGCCGCGTTATTCACCCACGACACCTCACGCGCACTCGATCCGCATCTGCACACGCACTGCATTGTCTTCAACGCCACGTTCGACCCGGTGGAAAGTCGCTGGAAGGCTTTGGAAAATTACGAACTCCTTCGCGCCAGAAAGTTTGCCGAGAATGTCTATTATCATGAACTGGCTCGCGACCTCCGGTCGTTCGGCTACCAAATCCGCAATCTGCCACGAGGCGATTTTCAAGTTGAAGGTGTTTCCGAAGAACTCTGCCAGCGTTTTTCCAAACGTGACGCGGAGATTGACAAGGCGCTGGCGAAGCTGCTGGCGGACCACCCGGAACTCGGCGGCGCGAACATCTCGGAACTCCGCGCAAAGCTCGCCACGGAAAAGCGCACCCGGAAACAGAAAGATTTGAGCCGGGATGAACTGCGACAACTGTGGGACGCGCAATTGAGCAAATCCGAACAGGCTTCGCTGCGCCAGCTTTCAGGGCAGTCGAAGCATGATCCAAAAGAGCAAAACCGTGTCAGTGTTGGCGAAGCGGTCCAATGG
>CAIKLQ010000174.1 GCA_903828255.1 uncultured Verrucomicrobiota bacterium | reverse complement strand
CGTCAGCAGTTTGCGATTGCTCGTGCCCTTAAGCACGGTGTCCGGCAGCGTGCAGAAAATGATCTCGGCCTTGGCCACGCCGGCGTGTTGGAGCGTGTCGCGCTGGCTGATGTCGCCGTACACCACCCGCACGCCGCGGGCTCGCAGACGCTCGCTGACCTGCGGATTGAAATCCACCACCAGCAAGTCGCCGAGCAGGGCGGGTTTTTCACGCGTGATTTCTGCGACGAGGGAACTCGCCGTCCAGGAGAAGCCGAGCAGAAAAATCCGTGAGGGCCGCTCTTGATAGGCCGTTTCCGGCCGGCTCGCGGGCAAGTCTGGCAGACCCATTTTCGTCAGCCGGGGGGAAATTTTGCGCAGCAGGGTATCGTTCTTCATTATGCCGTAGGTTGAACCCACGGCGAGAAACGCGAATCCGAAGGCTGCGATGCTGATCGAGTTGTCCGAGACATCGCTCGCCGCTTTGCCGATGGCCAGCAGCACCAGGGAAAGTTCGCTCATCTGGCACAGGTTCAACGCCGGCAACAGGCTGACGCGATGGCCGAGCCGCATCCGGTAGAGCATCGGGAAAATCGTGACGAGCCGGCTGGCGACGAGGAACAGGCTGAAGACCAGCGTCCAGAGGGCGATGTTCCAGGTCGGCGTCGGAATCAACATGCCGAGGTCCACGAAGAACAGCGTGACAAAGAAATCGCGAATGCTCGTGACCTTGGCGACGACATCCAGCGTGTAGGGGAACGTGGAAACCATCACGCCAGCGATGAGCGCGCCCATTTCCCGCGAGAGTCCCAAGGCATCGGCGAAGCCCGCCATTGCAAAGCACCACGCCAGCGCGCCGACCAGCACTAGCTCGGGCTGGCGCGAGACAGCCTTGAAGATCGGCGGCAGCAGGAAGCGACTGACCAAGTACGCCACGCCGACCAGCAGCAGCACCTTCCCAAACGCCAGTGTGAGGGGAGCAAGCGCGGGGTTTTTCAAGTTTGGCTGGATCGCGAGAAACAGGATCACGAACAGGTCTTGCAACACGAGCACCCCGACGGTGATCCGGCCGACGAGGGTTTCCAGTTCGCGTTTGTCGTGCAGCACCTTGACGATGATGATGGTGCTGCTCATCGCCGCAGCCACGCCGAGGTAGAGCGCTTCCAGCCAGCCTTCCCCGGGGCCGGCGAGCTTGAAGAACAGCCAGCCGAGGCCGACGCAGCCGAGGATTTGCGCGAGCGCGCTGGCGAAAATAATCTTCCCCGAGCCGAGCATTTTTTTGAGGTCCATCTCCAGCCCGATCATGAACAGGAGGAGGATCAAGCCGATTTCGGAAATGGTTTTGATGGATTCGTCGTTCGTGACCCAGCGGAAGCCGTGCGGGCCGATGGCAAAGCCCGCCACGAGGTAGGCGAGCAGCAAGGGTTGCCGCGCCACCTGGCAAATCACCCCCCCCACCCACGCGGCAATGATGCACAAGGCGATATCTATGATGAGTCCGTGATTCAAGCGCGCGGAAGTTACGCTCGAACCGGCTGAGGCGCAAAGCTCGATTGAAATAATTTCGGAAACGTGGCGATCCTTGCCGGCTCCATGGCGACGGACGGAATTTAACGCAGAGACGCGGAGATCGCGGAGAAACGCGGAGGAAATACAGGCGAACAAACCCAGAGGAAATCGGATTTACCTGCCAAACTCTGCGCCTCTCCGCGATCTCCGCGTCTCCGCGTTTATCTCAACGGTACCCAACGGGGTGTTTCTGGCTCAGTGCCCGACGGAGGCGGGCGCAGCGCTGGCTTCGGTTTTTGCGAGCGCACGGAAGGCTACGTTGCGCACCATTTCGCTCTTGTCGTCGGTTAGCTTTTGCAAGGCCTTGAGCGCCACCGGCGTGTTCGTGGCCAGTGCGGAAAGGGAACGTGCCGCGAGATAGCGAATCTCCTGATCCGGATTCTTCAGCGCCTCGACAATTTGGTTCGCTGTCGGGCGCGCGCCCTGGCCAGCCGCTTCCAACAACGTCAGCGCGCTACGGCAAATCTCCTGATTGGAAGATCGGGACAATTCGCCGAGCAGTCGCGCGACCTCTGGGCCGTTCCAACTTAGGCGCTGGGCAAACTTCAACACGTCCGCGTCGCGATGACGTTTTCCCAAATCCAGGAGGAATTGGTTGATGGCCGCGGGTTCGGCGCGGGTGCTTTGCAGTGCCGCGCAAATCTCTTCCGCCTCGGCCTCATCGGATTCCGGAAGTAAAGCCAGCAAAGCGGCAGCGGCGGCGTGGGCGCGCATTCCGAGCCGATGGATCAACTCAATCGCTTCGCGGCGCTCCAGTTGTGCCCGCTTGGGATTGGGAATTTCGGGCCGGGCAATCGGCGACGGCTCGGTGGTGGCGCTTGCGCCGCTTGATTCACGCGGCCCGGAGTGCAGATGGGCCACCAGACGAGGCACGGCTTTTTCGCCCAGAGTTTCAAACGCCAGCCAGGCTGCGTCTGGCTTCCCGCCATCTGGCGAGGCTCGCATGAACTCGCCATTCCGCGCGGAAGCCGAGGTGGGAGAAACTCGCGTGTCCGCGCCAGCGACGTATTCCTGAAACCATTCCTCCACGGTTTTTCCCTGATGAGTTGGCTCGCCTGAGCGCTGGCCGAAACTGGTTGCCGCTAAAGCGAACAACGCCAGCGCAAGCATGACCGCCGTGCGAAGGGGCTTCGGTTTCATGCTTCCACGGTTCCGCAGAATCCCGAGTCACCACGCATCAACCCAAGTTGGTCCGGCCGGGGAACGGTTCGAAAAGTAGCGCCGGCGACGACCGGGCGCAGCCTTTGGAGTGCGGTGACTCGTCGCCGCTTTTCGCAGGCGACTTGTCGCCGTCGAATGTGGTGAGTGGAACGACTCTGGAGCAGGCGATCCGTTCTGGTGGTTTCGCGCGCGGCTCTGCGCGGAGCTGCTTGGTGTACAAGTCCACCAAGCACAGAAAGCGGCGACAAGTCGCCGCACTCCAAAGCGCCGGGGGCGCGTCTTCCGGAGTTCTCAAACACACAGCCAAAGCCGTTCGGGCGTAACCCCATCAGCCCTCGAAGGCCTTCAGCGCCTCCACGACATGTGCGAGCTTCGCCTGCCAGTCGGTCAGCCGCTGCTGGTGTTCCGCGAGCACGGTGGCGGGCACTTTCTGGGCAAACGCCGGGTTGGCGAGCTTTTGTTCCACCTTGCCGATCTCGGCTTGAATCTTTTCCTGCTCCTTCGTCAGGCGCGCGATCTCGGCCGCCGGATCCACGTGGCCTTCCAGCGGCAGGAACAGTTCGCCCATCGGCGTGTGCGCGGTGGGCGTGCCTTTCTTGGCGACATAGCTCTCGCTGATTTCGAGCGCTTCGGCGTTGAGCAGAATCTTGATGACCTCGACGTCGTGCGGAAGCATTTCGCGATTCGGCTTGAGGACGAATTTTACCTTCTTGCCGGATTGAATGTTCCCGATGCGCCGCAGATTGCGCCCCTGCGTCACGACTTCGTATTTCTGGTTCGCGAACTCCAGGTAACAATCGTCGAGCGCATAGTGATCGCGGAAATCGGTGTCAAACGGCTTCGGCCACGGCGCGTTCATGATTGTCTGGCCGCCCTGATTCTCCGGCATGTCCCCCGAGTATCCCATGCCGTGCCACAACTCCTCGGTGATGAACGGCAGGAACGGATGGAACAGCCGCAGCGTGTGGCTGAGAACGAAATCAATCACGGCGAGAGTGTTGGCTTTGCGGGCTTCATCGCTGCCAAAGAACACCGCCTTGCTCGCCTCCACATACCAATCGCAATACTCGCTCCAAAAGAACCGGTAGAGCGCTTGGACCGCGGTGCTGAAGTTGTAGTCCGCCAACGCGACGGTGATTTCGCTGATCGCCTCGCTTAGCTTGAGCAAAATCCATTTATCATCGCTGGTGAGCAGCGAGGGATTGATCTCGTCCTGAACTTCGTAACGCAGGACAGGCGTCGCGCCTGTCTCATTCGTTGAAACCTCTTCCGATTCGGTTGGAGACAGGCGCGACGCCTGTCCTACCATTTGCCGGAAACGGCAGGCATTCCAAAGCTTGTTGCAGAAGTTGCGGCCCAATTCTACGTCCTTCTCGTCGAACAGCACGTCCTGGCCAAGCGGCGCGCTGCGCATCGTGCCGAACCGCAAGGCATCCGCGCCGTATTTGGCGATGAGTTCGAGAGGGTCGGGCGAGTTGCCCAGAGTCTTGGACATCTTGCGGCCCTGCTTGTCGCGGATGATGCCGGTGAAATAGACGTTGCGAAACGGCAGGTCGCCCATGAATTCGTAACCCGCCATGATCATGCGCGCGACCCAGAAGAAAATGATGTCCGGCCCGGTGACGAGATCGGTGGTCGGGTAAAACTTTTTCAACGTGGCGGTCTGCTCGGGCCAACCCATTGTGGCAAACGGCCAGAGCCAGGAACTGAACCAGGTGTCGAGGACGTCGGGGTCTTGGGTAAAACCTTCCTTTTCAAGCCACTCATCAACCTCGCTTGAAGAACTCAACACTCGAACTTGCATCATCCCAGCCGGGGCCGTTCCTGGCAATCCCCCGAACGAACTATCAAATCCCAAGTTGCCTTTCTCTTTGTCGCAGAGAGCCTGAAGCTTCTCTACCCAATTCGACAATTCATTGGCTTCTTTTGAAACAAATCTCGTCCACACCGGAATTCGATGCCCCCACCAAAGCTGGCGGCTGATGCACCAGTCCTGAATGTTCGTCAGCCAGTGGTCATAAACCTTCGCCCACCGCTGCGGATGGAAACGCATTTCAGCGGAGCGCGGAGCTCCAGCTCCGCGTGATTCAGTCTCGCCTTCGCGCGAAGCTGGAGCTTCGCGCTCCTCCTGGTCCACACACGCCTTGGATTGCTCCACCGCCGGATACTTCAAAAACCATTGCTCGCTCAACCGCGGCTCAATGGGCACGCGCGCCCGCTGGCTGAAACCGATTTTGTTTTCGTAAGGCTCTTCCTTCTCCAACGCGCCGAGTTCTTTCAGCTTTTCCACCGCGACCTTGCGCGCGGCGAAACGGTCCATGCCCGCCATGTCCTTCCCAGCCAGATCGTTCATCGAACCGTTCGGGTTCATGATGTCCACGGCGGCGAGGTTGTGGCGCTGGCCGATGGCAAAGTCGTTCTTGTCGTGCGCGGGCGTCACCTTGAGCACGCCCGTGCCGAACTCGAAGTCCACGTATTCATCGCCAATGATCGGGATGAGCTTTTGCTCGCCCGGCAATTCGCAGGGCAGCGGACGCAGGGCGTGCTTGCCGATCAAATGCGCGTAGCGCGGGTCTTTCGGATTCACCGCGATGGCGGTGTCGCCGGGAATGGTTTCCGGTCGCGTCGTGGCAATCGTCAACCAAACGCGTCCTTCTGAATCTGTAGCCGGCCCGTGTTTGAGGGCGGCCCCCTCACCCTGACCCTCTCCCCCTCCGAGGGGGAGAGGGGAAAGCAAGGTGCGACTCACGACATTTCCCACTTCACCCGTTTCGCCGACCGGCGGCGGACGATTTTCCCTCTCCCCCTCCGCGGGGGATGGGGCCGGGGTGAGGGGGCTTTCGGCAACTTGAACCTTGAAGTAGTAAAGAAATCCCCGCTGCGACTCCATCTCCACTTCCTCGTCCGAAAGCGCGGTGAGCGAAGCGGGACACCAGTTCACCATGCGTTTGCCGCGATAAATCAGGCCCTTCTTGTAAAGCTCGACGAAGACCTTTTGCACGCAGCGCGAATACTCCGGGTCCATCGTGAACCGTTCCCGCGTCCAATCGCACGAGCACCCGAGCTTCTTGAGCTGCTGGATGATGATGCCGCCGTGCTTTTCTTTCCATTGCCAGACACGCTCCAGGAATTTCTCGCGCCCGAGATCATGCTTGGTCAGCCGCTCTTCCTTCTTCAACGCCTTCTCCACCTGCACCTGCGTGGCGATGCCGGCGTGGTCCGTGCCCGGCAGCCAGAGGACTTCCTTGCCGTCCATGCGCGCCTTGCGGGCGAGGATGTCCTGGATGGTGTTGTTGAGCACGTGGCCCATGTGCAACATGCCGGTGACGTTCGGCGGCGGGATGACGATGGAATACGCCGGGCGCTGCTCGGTCACGCGCGCCGGGTCGGCGGTGAAGCAACCGTGCTGCTGCCAGAAGGCATACCATTTGTCCTCGACGGACTGCGGTTCGTAGGCTTT
>CAIKLQ010000173.1 GCA_903828255.1 uncultured Verrucomicrobiota bacterium | reverse complement strand
GTTTGCCTCAAATATCGTCCATTGATTGTCGGCTTGAAAAATATACGATTCCATCAGCCTCTCGAGGTTTTGGACTACCGCTTCCAAAGTGAGTGCGGAACCCTCCAACCCATCAATGGTCATAGCGCTTTGCACCTTTTGCCGGATCGTGTTGGCTACTTCATCCAGCTTCGCTTTGGCCTCCTCCGCCTCGAACATGGTCTGATAAACCCGGTTGCGCGAAGCGATCTGGGTGGAAATGGCTTCCTGCACGGCCCCGATGGTCGCGCGGCGGCCGGTCCAGGCCGGCGGTTTTCCAACGTAACCCGCAGGATCGAGTGTGTAGGTGATGTACTGCGTGGAGCTGCGATCGCCCGGATGGTTTTCGTCGTACCCCGAGTTAATGAAGTCCATGCGCGACACTTGGTTCTCCAAGCCGACTTTCCAGTCGGCGGGGAAGTCCTGCACATCGAGGTGAAACTCCACGGTATTGGTGGGCTGGAGATAATCGCCAAAAGTCCGTTCGCGCAAATCCACGTAGGTGCTGTGGTAGAGATCCGGCCCCGTGTAATCCCCGGTGTAGGTGCGGCCCGGCCCCATGTCATCGGCATACGGGGTGCCGTAGAGTTCGATCAGGGCGTGGGTGAAGGTCAGTTCCTGCTCCTGCTGCTGGTAACTCAGGTCTTGCAGGTTGTTCTCCTCCTGCCGCATCTGCTGGGTGACGTTCTTGGCGTCGTCAAAGGCCACCACGGCGTTTTTTAAGACGCCGACCGCGCGGTCATAGACTTGCTCGAAATGGCCTTTCTTCAGCGGGCTCAAAATCGGATCCGCCTCGATGTCCAGGGCGACGCTGTTCGCTGACACGCCCAAGGGGCTGAGCCGGCCTTCGGCGTTGTCCATGCTGGCCTGGAGTTCGCTGGCGTTGGACACGAGTTCGTTGAGTTCGGGTACCGTGGTGCGGTCCACTTTCTGAATGCCCTCATGGGAAGGGTCCGGGTCCACATCCGGGAGGATGGCGTTGCCGAGCACCCAGTTCAGGAGCGCGCCCTGGCCGGTCCGGGCCGCCCACTGGTCCATGCCCCACTGTCGGACAATCGGGACCGTGACCCCGGCGTCCGTGACGGTGCGGGCGGAAGTGCGGGTGGTGTCAAAGCTGTCCCAGCCCGCCGCCGGATCCGGATTGTAAGTCTGGCGCCACACCAGATCAAAGATCTGCCGGCCGGTGCGGCCCACGGCCGCGGCAGTGGCGGCAAACTTGCGTTCGTCCATGTAGCCCACGGACACCGCCAAGCCGAGCACGTTGACGGCCTGGATGCGCGGTACCCAGTCAAAGTTCCGGTTCAGCAGCAGCGCATGGTAAACCTTGTTTGCGGTGAGGTAGTGGCCATAGGCATCCCCATGGCCCTGGGGATAGAGGATGGCGGCATCGGCGGCGTCGGCGCTGCCGTTCAGGTCCTTGTCGAGAATGTTGTAATTGAGGCGATAGATGACTTCGCCGGAGTCAATGCCGCCGGTATAATTCCAGACCAGCCGGTTATAGACCGGAGCCGTGGTGACCCCGGGCAGGAGGGTATCGTCGCGGCCCCGGAGCAGCGCCATTTCCTCGTCGAGCAGGGTGGCCACCTGGCCCTTGAAGGAGAAGAGGGAGGTCGCAATGCTGCCGTAGGTGCTGTCACTCGTGCCGATGCCGATCGTGGGATTGTCCGCATCGGCATAAGCCTCGTCCCCGACGCTCTTGTAGAGGTCGCTGATATAGCCCGCCGCCAGCAGGAGGGAGTCGTTGGCGGGGCCGTAGTTAATGCCGGCATTGATACTCAGGTTGCGGGCGCGGTTCAGGACGGTCTCGTAGATCTCGATGAGGCCGTAGTTGTTGAGATTGGCTTGGTTGAGGGCAATGTCGCCCTCGTAGCGTTTGCCGGCCTGGGTCAGCAGGCTGGCCCCGGCGTTGGGCGCGTCGCTGTTCAAATCGTCGGTCCGCTGGTTGAACGGGTTGATGCCGCCCAGGGCACGTTTGACGTAGCCTTCCGAAAGCGCGGGAGCGGTCCAGTCCGACCACCGGCCGTAGAGCGGGTGGTTGGTATTGACGGGGCTATAGCGCATCACGAGGTAATTATCGGCCAGGGAGGCCACGCCGGCGGCGCCCATGGTGTAGAGGCGCAAGTCCTCGCCCTCAACGAGCGGCTGGTACCGGCTCATGGTGTCGTCGGTCAACGGGGGCAGGCCGTCCACCGGCGGCGCCAGCTTCCATTCATACGCGTATTCCTCAGTCTTGCCCGCCAGATCCCCCGTATGCTCAAAGGTGACGAACTCGCTCAGCGGGTTGTCCGCCGGGATGATTTTGACCTCGCCGCGGTAGAGGTCGCCGGTGACCCGCAGCACATACACCGAGACCGGCTCGCCGGGCGGGGTAAAGGCCGCGCCGTCCCCCACGATGAGCGTGAGGTAGCCCTGGCCGGGGCCGGCGGCACTCAGCGCATAACTGTCCACCGCCGTGTTCGCGTTGGTCACGGCCACCAATTCCTCCGTGCTCCGGATCACCGTACGGTTGGGGTCCACCACGAATTTTCCGGGGATGTTGGTACTCACCACAAACGTCTCGACCCGGGCGGTGAGATTCTCCACCGCTTCATCCCAGTGGGCCTTGTCCGGGTCGGCATCCGTGCAGAGCTTTTTGACGGTGGCCAGATCGCTGCCGGCCAGGATATTCAAGTGGAGGTATTTCTCCCCAGTCGGCTCGTCCATAAACTGCCCCTGGAAGACGAGGCTGCCTTTGGCGCCGATAGTGGGGTCGAGATAGAAGCGCTGGGCGAGGTGCGGGGGCAAGTTCGGGAAATACGTCTTGCCCTGCGACCCCTGAGTGTAAACCGACACCGGCAACTGGCTCAATCCGCTGGGGGCGGCGCTGCCTTCGGCGGCCTCCAGCGCGAAGGTTTTCTTCCGGGTCGGGTCGTTCAAAATCACGGCCGTCTGGGTGCCCCGGTTGGAGTTGGTGGCCAACGCGATGGCCTGCTGATAGAGCACGTTGGCACTGGTCTGGCCGCGAATGGCCGGCCGGCCTTTGCTGGCGACGGTGAGGGTCTCGCCATAGGCCAGCGTCGGCGTGTGGCTCGGCCATACTGGCCGGTAGATAATCGCCAAGGCTGGGTCGGCGGAGGTCTGGCCGGCCCCCAAATAGCTGCCGTTTGTGTAGGGGCGCAAATAGGGAATGATCGCCTTCTCCGCCGGCTTGTCGGCCTCCTCCACCCCCGGCCAGGCAAAGGATTCCTGGTTCTGATAATAAAACTGCAGCGCGATCGAATTGCTGCCCGCGGCCGCCGTGGCCAACTCGGGCGGGCGTCCGATCAGATCGTTGATGTTCAAGGCGGCTTGGGTCGGTTTATTTTGCCCCTTCCAGATGAAACTGACACTGGTCTGCGCCCCGTCGTCGTCGGCCAGCAGGAGCGTATAACTGCTGGTATTGGTCGAGGTCCAGGTGCCATAGACCGCCAAGCCATTGGGGAGCTTGTCGAAAACCACCCCAGCCGGCAGCGCATTGGCCGGGGAAGTGGACAGCGTCAGAGAATCAATGCGGCGCGAACAATGCACATAGTTGGTGCAGGGCACATTAATCGGTCCGCCGACCACCATGCTGCTAAAAGTACCGCTTTTGAGGCTCAGCGAATAATTGGTGGTATAGACCTCGGTTGTCCCACAGTAGTATGTGGAGGACCACCCCGAACAATATTTTGGCACCAAATTCGTGGTGACAACCTGGTCGGTGTTTGTGAAATTCGCCGTCCCGGCCGCCAGGGCGGGAAGGCCGGCATGGAACCCGCGCATGGCCCAGAGCACGTTCTTGCGGTCCAAATAACTGAAGTTGGTGTACGCGGCATACGGGCCGGTGCTTTCGGAGGCGGAATTCCACCGCGTCGGGAGATCCCGACCGCCCAGCGTCACCTCCCGGTTGTAATTTGTGGCGGTATAGTTCGTGGCGAAAACGGTGCCCGAGGCGGCGGTGGGATAGGTGAAGCTTTCATTGGTCCGCTGGGGGTTGCCCGTGGTGCGGTAAACGTAGGAAGGCAGGGTTTCCACGGGCGGAGCGAGCACGGGGAGCGGCATCGGGGCCTGAATCTGCTGGCCCGCTTCCACCACATAGTCGAACACCTTGCCCGCAGCACGGTCTTCCCGGGCCACGCTGAAGGCGCGCACCGCCGGGCGACTGTCGGATTCCGTATAACTGAGCAACACATACGGAAACGAGGTGAAGTTACTCCCAGCCGCCGTCACGTTCAAGTCATCCCGCAGCGCATACGCCTGGCCGCCGATCATGACGGCGTGTTCCTCATTCGGGTTGTAGCCCGGGAGGGTGGGGTCATTCTGAGTATAAATGGTGCCTTTGGCTTGGAGGCTCGCCAAGCCCCCACTGCCGGCGTTGTCCGCCAGGATGATCCGGCTCGCCGGATCATAGGGATAGGCCAGCGTATAGTTGGCGATCACCGCCGGCCAGTAAACCGGCTCAAAGCCGTTGACCGGATTGCGGATCGTGTTGGTCGGATTGACCCGCATCCACCAGACTTCCAGGACGTTATTGTCGGGAATGGCATTGATGGGAATGATGGCGCCTGCATTGGCCGCGGAGAACCCGACCAGGAAGGGGTCCTGGTAGGCCGTGTTGTGGTAGGAAGTGGAGCGGTTCGTGCGGATCCAGCCTGCCAGATAACTCACCCCGTCGCTGCCGGTCTCCCCGGCGGGGGGAAGGATGCGGGCTCCGACGAAGGCCTGCTGGGTGAGATACCGCGGGGCGGTGTTGGCCGGAAGCCCCGAGATGGTGGACCGGGCGCCGCCGATCAGGGTCATGTCATGGTGATTTCCGCTGGTGTCGTAGGCCACACTGCCCGACTCGTCGAAGGTGAATTGCACCACCAGGCCGGCCGTCCCGGCCGGATAAGCGCCGGTGGCCATACCGGTCTGCAGTTGATTGGTCGTCAACGCCGTGTTCCAGATCCGGAAGTTGTCCAGGGAACCCTGGGCCAGCGCGTCGCCCCCCCATTCCGATTTGCCAACATAGTTGTTGGTCGTGGTGAGGTTGTTGGCCGGGGGATTGGTAAAAACCGTGCTCGCCACATTAATCCCATTCAAAAACAGGGCCATGGTGTGCTGCGTGGCATCATAGACGGCCGCCAGGTGCGTCCATTGGTTCAGGGTTACGATTTGGCCAGAAGTGATGCCGCCCGAATTCGCGCCGATCGGATAAATCGTGCAATTGGGATACCCAGAGGTTCCGGAAGTCATAGCCACCAAGACCGAATTGATCCCGGGGCCGTTGCCGAAATCCATCAGTCGCGCCCAGTTGGGGTAACTCGGCACATTGACCCAACTTTCAATGGTGAAGCTGCCTCCATTGAAATAGTTCCCGGCGGGTAGTTGGCCATAGCCGGTGCCATCCAGAACGAGGGCCGAGCCGCGGTCCGCCACCGGTTGGACCACATTGGGCACATCCAGGGGCGCGGTGCCATTGGTGGCAAACCGGCTCGCCACAGCGGTGCTCAGGGTGGAGAGCACGCGCTCGTAGGCGACGAGGTTGCCGGTATTGTATTTGAGCAAGGTGCGCATCTGCGTCACGCCATCCGTGCCCGACATTACGGTGTAGAACGTGTTGCTGCTGGTCAGGAAGCTGCGCGGGGCGCCTAACTCTTCTTCATAGACGATCAACGGGTTGTTGTTGGCCGGCAGTTGCACGGCCGTCAGGGCGGCTTCCCCTGCGGAGGCCGCCGGCGGGCGCAGGTAATAGGAATACAGCGCCGGGGACTGGGGCCAGGTCTGCTGATACGCGTTGAAGAGCCGCGGCCACTTGATGCCGGCAACTCCCGTCTCGAGCCAATACACCTGCACGTCATTGGGATTATGGGTCAGCTTGATGGCATAGTACTGCGGGCGGGCGCTGTTTCCCGAGTAATCCTGCTCAATAAACGGAGTGGTTCCACCGGAGGTTATCGGCGAGGGGCTGAGGTCCGCATCGGAACTTCCGTCGGGATAAGCCTTGAGCATATCGCCGATGTTCACGGCCACCGCCAGCGGGGCGGCGGTCTTGTGGACCTCCACGATTTCACAGCCCAAGAACACCCGGGTGCCGGACGGGGTAACGTCGCCCAACAGCTCGAGAAACACCCGCCCTTCCAGGTTAAAGGCATTGATGCCGCTGATGCTGTCATACCAAGCGGTGCGAGTTTCCGGATAGGTCGTGCCGCCATTGCTGGGGTCACTATAGACCTGGTTCGTAGGGACGTTTGCCGGAAAGGCGTCGGTATAAACAAAATGGACCTGGCCGACGGATCCGGCGGGCACCGCGACAAACTGGGCCGTGGCATTAAATGGAGCTTGGGTCCAATACAGGTTGCGCGGCGGCTTGGCGGGCACCCCGGCGACCGTGTAGCTGCGGCTGAGGACGGCATAATCCTGGCCCGCCAGCGTGACTTTGTTGGTGCCGGAGACGGTGCTGGGGTCGGTGCGCCGCCAGGTGATCTGCATCGTGCCGGGGGATTGGGCAAACACCTGTCGGGCATGGGGGCTGAAATAGAATCCGCGCGCCGCCCAGGGACTGTTGGTCACCGGTTCGGGCCACCAATACGCCGCGGGCGCGACGGTGGTCAGAGCGTTACCATTCTCGTCGGTGCCAGGTGGCGCCACCACCGAGCCGAAGGCGTAGCTGGCCGCCTGCGCGAACACGGGCGCGCCGATGTGGGCGGAGCGCAACACGGCATTCGAGCCGCGCGGCAGCCCCAGAGTCGCGGCATTGGCCGCATAGCCCCCCGACAACGTGGTCCCCGCCGTCGGGCGGTTGGTTGGGGCCACCAGCCCGCCGTAAGTCAGCACTCCGGTGAACTGGTTCGAGGAAGCACTCGCGGTCGTCAGCCGGCCGTCATTGCCATTGGTGCTCCCGTAAAGGGTGCTCACCCCGGGCTTGCCGGGCCAGCCGCGCGCGGAGAGGTGATTGATGCCGTGCTGGCTATTCGTGCTGTAGAGTTCCAGCGACTGGTCCAGCGTTTGGGCCGGCACCGTCAGCGCGGTGGCCAGCAACAGGCAGGACAGCAGAAAAGGAAGGCGTTTCATAGCGTTAATTACCGGTCGGAGCCAAAGCCCCAAAGGAGTCGTTCAGAAAAGTTAAATAAACAGGCCGCCACGGTTCGGCCCCCGGCGGCGCGCTGCGGCCCGCGCCCCCCACCCGGAGGAATCCCGCGCTGCCGCGCTCAAGCCTGACCGACCCCCACCGGTGCGGCGGTCGGGTCGCAGTGAGGCGCAAAGCGAAGTTCATAACGGGTCTGGGTTGTAGATGGCTTAGAGGATCACTCAAAATCACTGCACCCGCATGATGTAGGCGAGGGCATAATAGGGTGGCATGGTGGGCACGGAATCGTTTGCGGTCGTGGGACTGGTGGTGACGCTGCGAGCGTAAAACGTCGTGCGATAGACCCAGGAGAGATTGTTGTCTTGGTCAAACCCGCTTTTGCTGCCTACATAGTTGTTCCCTGAATCATATCCGGTCCCCAACCCCTCCGGACCCGTGTTGAGTGAGCCGCCGGCGATGTTATTTTCTCCCCACACGGTATCTTTAAATTGATGCTTGTGATCGGGGATCATGCTGGCGGTGAGCGTGGCTGTGGTCGCGCCGCCGCTGGTGGCCACCGCGTAGCTACTCCCCGCGCCGACGATGAACTTGTCCTGAAGATTGGGGGTCAACTTGCCGGAAACCGTGGCGCCATTGCACAACGCCCACCCCGAAGGAATTGCCGTGGTGGCCCCCGACCACATGATGATGCCGCCGAGGGGAATCGTGCCGAAGCCCGCGAAGGAGGTGGCCGTGACGGTGGCCGCCGTGAGGTTATTGGCCACGGTGATGCTGCCGGCCTGCACCGACCCGCTCACGCTGGCGCTGGTGGCCGAGAGGATGCCGTTGATTCTATAACCGCCGGAGGGGTCGGCCTGCATGGTATAATTCCCACTGGAATCCACGAGGCCATTCGCCGCCTTGCTTAACATCGCGTAGGGCGAGGCCATGAAGCGCGTCCGGGGCAGCAACGTCACGAGCGTCGCTTGGTTGGCATCTGCCACCAACTGGGTCTCCAGGTAGCGGTCGGAAGCCCCGACCCCCGAAAAGATGGAGGTCAGATCGGCAAGATATTTGCCATCCCCCAACGAACTGCCCTGCCCGAGAATGACGCTGAAATAGCCCTTGTCCACGGTGACTAATTGCTGCTCGCTCCATTTGACGTTGGCACTGGTGGTGCCGTCAATCGGCACGTCCCAGATGCGGAAATTAACGGTCTTCACCACGGGGGCGGTGTTGCCGTAAGGGACGCCAGTACTGTCCGTCAGGAAGCCCTGGTAACTGAGCTGGGTCGGGACGGTGGTGGAGGCGGCGCCCGCCGGGGAAACGGCGAGGACCAGGAGGGCGGCGGCGAGGACGCCGTGCAGGAGGCGGGGGTTGGTTTTCATAGTTTTACGTGTGTGCTACAGAGTTTTAGGTTCGAGGCAAAGGGTTAATGGATGTTGATGACCAGATTGGTGACGGAGCTGATGCGTTGGAGGTTGAAACTGCCGGTATAGTGGAAGGTGCGAGTGTTCTTGCCGCCGCCCGCCACGACCATCGTTTCCTCATAAACTCCGCCCCGGTTGTAGGCGGAGGCGGTGAGGGATTCGAAGTTGGTGCCGGCGGCGCTGAAGGTGAGCTTGAGCGCCCGGTTGATGTCAAAGGACTCCACCCCGGCCGGGAGCACGGTCTGGAAATTCACGTCCAGATTGTCGTGGTCGGGATGGAAGGTATGGAGGTAGGGGTTGTTAGCCTGGTCCTTGTAGCTCAGGTTCACCTGGAAACCGAGGGAACTGCCCGGATTAAACGTGCCGGCCGAGGTCCAGTACAGGTTGTTGGTGGTGAACGGCAGATGGGTCGCGCTGATGCGCCGCGCGCTGGCCAGTTGGGAGGCGGCCAGGAGACTTTCCCGGTTGGCGACCACGGTATTGCTCCCGCTGTCGAGTCCCACAAACACGCGCTGGAATAGCTTGGGGTCATTGCCCGCCGCCGGGTTGTGCAGGATCAACCGCAGCGGGAAGGGCCGCCCCACCGCCGCCAGGTTGGTTTGCACCCCGGAGATCAGGTAGCCTCCGCGATTGTCGGTGACCAGGCCGTTATCCGGGTTGACCACATAGGTGATGAAGTCGCGATTGAGGGTGTAGAGGATGCCGCCGGCGGCGGTCCCGCCGGCCACCGCCACCACATGCCGGCCGTCGCCCGAGGCGGCCAACCCGGTCCAGGCGCGGGTGTCAAACCGGTTGGTCCAGGTGGCGCCAGAGTCGTCCGACGTATAGATCTGGCCCGGATTGGCCGCGGCCACAATGCGCCGGCCACCCAGCGAATAGGCCAGGGTGGACCAATAGTTCACGGTCCCCTTGGCGGCCCAGTTTTGCCCGCCATCCGTAGAGGTGTAGATCTGCCCGCCGTTGACCGCGGCGGCGAGATTGGTGCCGTTGGCGGAACTGCCCACCGCCGCCCAGTAGCTGCTGTCCCCCCGCGCCACCCAGTTGCTACCGGAGTCGCGCGAGACATAAAGATTGCCGGGGCTGGTGGCGGCCAGCAGGGTGGTGCCGTCCGCTGACAGGGCCACGCCGGACCAGGCGCGCAGCCCGGCGGCGGTGTTGGTCACCCAGGTCTGCCCGGCGTTGGCCGAGGTATAAAACCGGCCGCCATTGACGACGGCGGCCATCTGCAGGCCGTCCGCCGACATGGCCAGCCCGGACCAAGCCTGCGCCCCGAGGTTGGTGGCCCGGACGTTCCAAGTGGTTCCGAAATCGGTGGAGACATAGATCGAGCCGTTGTTGACCGTGGCGGCGATCACCCCGCCGTCTTGAGAACACGCCACCCCACTCCAGCGGTTGCTGACCGCGCGGCCCGCCCAGGAATTGCCACCGTCGGTGGACACATAGAGCAGGCCGCCGTTGGTGCCGACACCGGTATCGGCTGCCACCAGGTTGTAGCCATCCACCGAGGAAGCCACCGCGATGTAGGATTTGATCTGGGGCGGGACGAGCGAGATGTTGTCCAGCAGGAGGGTCACGTCGGGAGTCGGCTGGCCAATCGCCACCGCCACAGACCCCTTGGTGAATGTTAGCTGAAGGTTGCTGCTCAGCGCCACGAAGGGATCGCTGTAAACTTCATGATAGGGCACGGTATGGTCGCCAGCGTTGCCGACCGGCAACACCTGATGCAGGGCCACGACATCGGTACTTGTCACCGCCGGATCCCGGCCGAAGAACTGCAACTCGGCAATGTTGCCCTGGCCGTGGTCCGGAGAAAGATAGCGCACATACTGGTAGGCGGTGGGCGCAGTCAGGTTGACCCGGGTTAACGCTGCGAGCGGCGGGGCGGTGATGACGAGGAGGTCCACGGCATCGCTGAAATTCTTGGTGTTCGCGCCCTGCATTTTTCCGTTCACCATCCGGGATTCCTTTCCGGAAGGCGGCTGATAGGCCACGGCGGTCAAGACATAACCGCTCCCAAAATCCAAGCCGACCCAGTTATCATCGGCGTTGACATCATCGTCGCCGGCATCCACAAAGGTGCTGGCATTCCCATCGAACGCCGTGGCCAGACCATGGGAGCTGTTCTCCTGGCCGTGGAGGTAGCCAATGTTGGTGCCGGTCAACTGGCTTTCCTCGAATTCCCCGCCCACGGTCACCCGGCAGGTGGGGACGCTGATGGCGTCACAACAGTGGCGGGCGTTTTCGTAATAGTGCAGCCGGTAGGTTTGCCCCACGACCACGTTGCTCAGCGTCTGGGACAGGGTGCCATCACTTTGCAGAAAGGCGACCTGCCCGCCGTCCGGGATGCGCCCGTTATCGGTAACGTAATCTGCGCCGTTGACCGGGTTGAGTCCGTTACCACCGGTCCAATTGGCGATGGTCCCATAACCCGGCGCAGTGGTGATGATGTTGGCTTCAAAGCTGGGGTTGCGCACGGCGTTGGTCACCGGCACGGCGTTGGCCTCGCGCAGCAACCATTGGGCGCCCGCGGATTCCACCCCGTTGGGCAAGGCTCCGGAGGCCGCCGCCGCGGCATTGACCTGCGCGGCTTGGTTGGTGGCCGTGGGGTCCACCGCCGGGTAGGACTTGAGGTATTGGCCCACGCGATCCACCGTGGCCTGCCCGACCCACAACCCGGCCGCCGTGGGCACCGTGGCGGTGACCGGCACGTCCACCTGCTGCAAGCCGTTGGCGTCGGTGACGCGCAGGATGGTGGCGTAGAGGGAGCCGGGCGGCAGCATCATGGCCTGGCGGTTGAGGCCGAGCACCACCTGCACTTCGGAGCCGACCTGGCCGGCGGGAGCGAGGGGGAAGGATTGGCCGGGGCTGCCCAGCACGGAGAAGGCGTAGGTGAGCGTGATGGGGTTGATCGCCCCGCGCACCAGGAGTTGGGGGGCCGCGGCAATGACCGGCTGACCGGTGGGGGCGGCCTCCGAGGAGACGAGGCTCAGCACCGCCGTGCGGTTCGTGCTCGTGACGTTGCGCAGCCGGACGCTGTAGGTGCCCAGGAGGTCACTATAATCAATGCCCGCGATGCTTTGGAGGCGCACCTCGATCGGACCATAGTAGGTGTTGTAGTAGGCGGAGGCGGTGTTGGTGCTGCCACCGATCCAGAAAGCTTCGCCCCGATTGACGAAGGTGCTCGCCGCCGCGGCGGGCAGGACCTCCACCGGGTTCGTCGCTCCCAAAGCGCCGCCCGGATACCGGAAGACATGGGAGGAGTTGCCGGGGCTGAGGGCCAGATCCAAGCCGGGCGCGGGTTTGAGATAAGTGGAAAAGTTGGGGGCGCTCGCGGCCGGGGTGGGAAAGCCCAGGAAGTTCAGCCCCGTGGTGGTCCACTGATAATTGGGCGGCACGACCCGGCCTTTGAGACTCCAGACGTAATTGGTGGCGGTGCGGTTATTGACGAGATAAGCCCCGTTGGCGCGCAGGGCCGATAGCGTGTCCGTGTCGCCGCGGGCAACCGTCCACACGGCCCATTGGCTGCCGCTGGCGTTGGGGGTGGCCGGGGTGCTGATGTATTGCAGCGTGGACAAGGGGGGCTGCCAAAGCCAGACGTCGGAGATGGGGCCGTTGATGTCGGGCAGCAGGGTGTCGAGGTTGGTGTAGGATGCGTCCACCTGGAGGTAAACGGCATTCCAGCCGGGTTTGAGCGTGATGGATTGCGTGAGCCACTGGGCGCGGGCGGCGCCGGGGAGGCCGAAAGCAACGGCCAGCAGGAGAGCCGTCGCCAGGCGGCGGTTGGCCGCGAAGCCGGCAGAGCAAAACCGAGATACATTCATACAATTGGTTCCAATCAAAAAATTTAAACGAGGTCAGTGACGAATCAAAGACATAGGCTCTGAATCCGGTTAAATATGCTTTGAATCCGGCAGGAGGTGGGTTAATCTCAACTTAGAACCGCCGTAAATCCCGCGGCAAATCCAGATACGGCATCAAATCGTTACTTCACAAGATGAAATCGAAGGTGAGAAACCACCCCGCCCCGACTCCCGGGGCGGCAGGGTTGCCCCATCAAAGCGGATCGGCCCTACTGGGGGTGTGGCCTTTCGCGCTGCCGGGGGGATGGGACGCGGATTTCGATTACCGCCGCTGGTTCTGGCGGCTGCAGTTGGCGGGTTGGTCGGTCTCGTGTATCTGGAGCGTCCTAGTTGGAGCGAGTCTGCATCTGGGCACCCGCGACACGGTCCTGTTTACCCTTTTTCGCCTCGTGAGCGGCTTCGGGCTCTCGTGCGCCCTGCGTCCGTGGTATCGTCGCCTCCGCCAATGGCCGGTCGCCTTGGGGTTAAAAACCGCGCTGGTGCTGGGGATCTGCCTGGTGCTGAGCACCGTGGAAGCCCATTTGACGAACCAGTTTGCCGTGGCGGTAGCGGGCGGATTCACCTTCCAGAAAATCGCGGGGCTGCAGAGTGTTTCGATCCTTTCCCGGGGTATGTTTTTTCTGATCTGGAGTCTGCTTTACTTCGGAATTCCGTTTGTGATCCAAACCCAACGGACGCAGATGCAAATGCTGCGCCACGAAGCGGCCCTGCGCACGGCTGAAATCGAGGCGTTGCGGGCACAAATGATCCCGCACTTCCTGCTCAATGCCATGAATGTCGTCAAAGCGGAGGCGGAGGCCGGGAACGTCCGGGCGGTCTCCCAAATCATTCAATCGCTGGCCAACTATTGCCGCCTGTTTCTGCTGCAGCAGGGGCACTTCCAACCGTTGGGGAATGAACTGGCCGCCGTGGAGAGTTTTATGGAAGTGGCCAGCACCTGCTTTGAGAAGCGCTTGGATTACTCGGTGACCGCCAGCGCCGCCGCCCGGCAAATCAGGGCGCCGACCCTGCTGATCCAACCTCTGGTGGAGAATGCCCTCAAATACGGCCAGAGCGCCAAGGGCCAGCCGCTGCGGATCCAAGTGCAGGTCACCGAGGGCGATCCGTTGCAGGTGGACGTGATCAATTCGGGCGAGTGGCGACCGCGCGAGCCGAGCTACGCCGGGATTGGGTTGCCCAATCTCCGGCGCCGCCTGACGCTGCTGCTGGGACCGGAGGCGGAATTGAGCATCAACCCGGAACCCGGCCAGGTGCGGATGCACCTGCGGCTGCCCCGGGCGCACCCGGTATGAGCGCCCTCGGCCGGAATGAGGGGGCGGATCGCACGCTGGAAGTGCTGCTGGTGGACGACGACCGCCGGGCCCGGATGGAGATTCTCCGGATGCTCCGCAACCACCCCGAGGTGCGCGTGGTGGGGGAGGCGGCGGATCTGGAGCACGCGCGCCAGTTACTCGCCGAAATCCGGCCGCACGCGGTGTTCCTCGACATGGAACTCGGCCCGGGGCGGGGCACGGAGCTGTTGACCTGCATCCAAGCCGAAACCGAGGTGGTGGTGATCACCGCACATCCGGAATTTGCAGTCGAAGCCTTCGGGTTTCACGCGCTGGATTACCTGGTGAAGCCGGTCGAGGCGCACCGGCTCGCCATGACGCTGGAGCGGCTGGTGCAGGTGGTCTGGGGGGTCAACCCAGACGCCGCCCCCGCGGTCGGGCCGGTGCCGGACGCCCCGATCTGCTTTCGGGACGGGAAAACCGTGCACCAATTCAACCCCAGCCAACTGGTGTGCATCGAAGCGCTTGGCTACCTGACCCGACTCACCGTCACCGGGGGCGGCTGCTTCCTGATCAGCCGGAGCATTGGCGAATGGCTGCTTCAGTTGCCCACCCCGCCCTTCCTGCGACTGGACCGGTCGCTGATCATCAATCTGGACCGGGTCGCTTCCTTCGCGACGCAGGACCGGGACGAAACGAGTCTGCAGATGCAGGATGTGGCCCAACCCCTACAACTGGGGCGCACGGCCAGCGCCAAGCTGCGCGCCGCGCTGCGCCGGCCCCACAGCGCTTGAACGCCCACCCGCACCAAAGCCAGCCGGCTTTGCCGGTAATGCCCCCAGAAAAACTAAAGCTCCGGGTTTTCCAGCGAGGCGGCGGCGCAGTTCCACAGGCACGCGACGCAGTGGCCGCATTTCTCATGGTCTTGGCCCAATGCCGCTGAGATCAATCGGGCGGAAGCCAAGCTTGAACGCAGGCGAACCGGACTTCAGACGGAAATCATCTTTCATTGGCGCGACGAACAACGGATCCGCGATGAGCGAGTGCAGGTCGTGACCGCGAGAGCGCCATTTTTCCAATGTCACGTCGGCGAATTTCATTTCGTCCGGCGTTCCCGCCAACCGCGTGTCCCAATACACGTTCGAGTCGAGGGCGAAGTGGTCGTTCTTCCAGGTGCTGCCGAGCAAAACGCCTTTGTCGAAATACACGATGTTGTTGCTGAAGCTGAAGCTCACATGCGGTTCATCACGCGAGCGCTGGAGTTGCTGGTCGCGCGCGAAGGCAAAGATGTTGTTCCGCACGATGTTCGTCTCGCCGTAGTGCTGATGAAAGCCGCCGTGCGTGGTGCGATAGACTAGGTTGCTCGCGATGAGGATGCCGCTACTGCCTTCGTCGGTGTAGATGCCCCAGCCGCCGTATTTGGTGGCGGCCATGTCGTGCCAGAGGTTGTTCACGACGCGCGTGCCGGGTTGTTTGCCGAGCATGTAGATGCCCGCCATGTCGCTGAGCACCGGGCCGTCTCCGTCCGACATCACGCCAATGTGATGGATGTGGTTGAACTCGACGACGTTGTTCGACGCCAGCGCCGGGCCGTAGCCCCAGGTCCAGCCAACGGAAATGCCGGTGTAGTAAAAGTCGTAGATCAAACTATGCACGATGCGGTTGTTCGGCGACTGCCCGATCCACACGCCGATGGCGCTTTGGAAGACTTTGCCGCCACCGTGAATCCGGCAATCGGCGACTTCGTTGGCCTGGGCGACTTCCGCGGCGTTGGTGCGGATCGTGCCCTCGCCGATCTTGATGCCGCCTGCGCCCAGATCGCTCAGTTCGCAACGGGAAATCCGATTGAACTGACAACCGCGACCGAGTTCCAAGCCATACGTCCCGAGGTGCGCGAAAGTGCAATGCTCGAAGCTGCTGTGGCGCACGCCTTCTCCCCAAACCGCGCCCGGCACTCCCATCGCGGCCTGGCTGAACCCGGACGACTCGCCCGACAAACTCCATTCCGCGTGCGCGAAACTCAGCCCGCGGATTTCCACGCGGTCCACGAATTTGCCGGCATCCGGTTGCCCCTCAAACCGCACCACCTGTGTCAGTACCGGCGCGATGGCTTCGATGCCTGCGGGCTTCTCGCCAGGCATCGGCACGTAAAAGAGCGTTCCGGTCACGGCGTCGAGATACCATTCGCCCGGCGCGTCGAGGGCTTCAAAGACATTCTCGATGTAATAGAGGTCGTCCTTTTGCAGCTCGAACACCGAGCGCTTGGCGAAGTTCACGATGTGGTCCGCCTCGTCCACGCTCGTCACGGGCAACCGCGACTCGACCCAGCGCGACATCACCACGACTTCGGCATTCGTGAGCGACGGCCAAGCCTGCAAATCGGTCCCGCGGAACTTGAAGCGCCGATGGCCTTCGGTCCAATCCTTCGCCTTGTCCGGGAGACTTTCGATGCTGAAGTAACCTTTGTTCGGATGTCGCGCACGGACGCGCCGTTCGCCGTTCACCCAAAGCTCGCGGAAAATCCATTTGCCGTCGCGCGCTTCCGGGATGTCGGCGGCCCAAAGCTTCTTGCCGGCGACTGTGGCTTCTTGCCAACCGGTGATACGTCGCCCACCACTGAGGACGGGATGCTCTTTTGGATAAGCGAGCAACTTCAGATTCGAGTCTTCCGGTTTGACCACGAGTGGCGCGGTCAGAAAATGCGTCCCGCTCAAGACCCAGATAGTAGCTGCTCCACTCTGACTCCCCTGCCCGGCCTTGAAATCCCGCGTCGCAGCCAACGCGCGCGGCACCGTCGCAAACGGGCCGTCACTCGCGTCGCGCTTCGGTTTGGCGAGTTGCCCCGACCAATCGTTGTTGCCATTCGTCGCCACGAAGAAGATGCCCGGACCGGGTTTGGGGGTGGCAGGTGAGGTTCCGGCGGATTGAGATTGAGCTGGGCAAAGACAGAGCAGCCACCCGAAGAGAAGCAGCCGAAACAGCGTGTGGAATCGCTCGCCCTCACCCTGACCCGCTCCCCCGGGGAGAGGGAAAAGCCATCGGGCATCCTTGCTTGCTCGTGCGTTTATCTTGCCGCCTCCGCCGCCTGGCAATTCGGACTTGGGAGCGGACGAACGGTATGCAGCGCCCTCCATGCTTGAGGGCGGCGAAATATTCTCCCTCTCCCCGGGGGAGAGGGCCGGGGTGAGGGCGAGCGTTGGACTAACTTCCCAGTCCCGTCCGTTTTGCGGAAACAACTTATTCATTTTCATTTCTTTTCCTCCGAGGGCGCGGTGTCGCTCACGTTGTCGTGCAGGCTCACGTTGCCTTTGCTTTGGTTGGAAATACTGAGGCGGCCTTTGATCACGTTATCGGAAACGACGGCTCGCTTCACCTTTTCGCCGAGCGAGATTTGCGGCTTGTTCTCCTGAAACTCGCAGCCGCGCACGATCACGTTGCCACTCTCGAACTGCAAAGCGTGCCGACCTTCCTTGCTGCGATCCCACTGAACGAACGTGCAATCGCTGAAACCCACCGTGCCCCTGCCAGCGATCTTTGCGATCTGGTTGCACGGTCCCCAAAACGCCGAGTTTACGAAACGAACGCTGCCAGTGTTGTTCGTGCCCACCCGCACCATCGTCGGGTCGGGGCCGTGGAAAGAAACAAACTCGCCGTTCGAAATCAACAGACCGATCGGCGAGCACTGCTCGACTTCCAAAGCGATGAAGCAATCGTCCGCGCCAATGCCGAGGAAGTTCCCGTTGCAATCGCCGGACTTGGTCTTGATGAATTTGTAGCCGACGCCGTAGCCGAAGCAGAACGTGTTGAAAACATACTGCCAGTCGCTCTTGCCGAAAATGAATGCTTCGCCGTGCTCCTGCTGCCAGGCGAACAATTTCGGTTTCATGCTCCACCACGGATTGAAATGCACGTTCTCGATGCGCCCAATGTCGTAGATGAAATCCACGAAAATCCCGCGCCGCAGCGGCTGGCCTTGCACGTCGCGAATCAGGTGGCGCTCGTTGTAGGAGGCATCAATGCCGTTGTAAGGATTAAGCAACTCGACCGCGAGCACCGCTGGATTCTTCCCGCGCATGGCGATGGCGTACGGATACGGCTTCGGTGCTTCGTCGGGATTTTGGTCGGGATAATAAATCACCACGCCCTTCAGCGTGCTGTTGTTGTTGAGGGTGAGAAATGCCGGACCGTCCTCCTTGCCGGCGCTCTCGGTCACGAGGAACGTCGTCCCGTCGTCGGTCGGTTTCGGCAGGCCCGCATCGCGGATGCCGTTGTGCGCCGGCACGGATTCCCAAACGCCTTTCAGCGTCACCGCGCCCGGCACGTTTAGGTGGCCCGCGAAGAAATAACTCCCGCGGGGCGCATACACAACTCCGCCGCCCGCCTGGGCTGCGGCATCCAGGCATTTTTGAAACGCCGCCGTGTCATCGGTCTTGCCATCGCCGGCAGCTCCAAAATCGCGGACGGACAATACGTCGGCGCCC
>CAIKLQ010000172.1 GCA_903828255.1 uncultured Verrucomicrobiota bacterium | reverse complement strand
TTGCCCGATCGTTCTTCGAGCAGCAGCAACTCGTCGCCGCGAGTCACCATTCCGCGAAAGCACCCCTGCGAGGTGAGGTTCTTGACGGGCCTCCCGGTTTGCCAGTCGTACTGCACGACTTTTCCCGGCGATCCGACCCAGATGTTTTGGCCCACGACGCGCAAATCCAGCGCCGCCGCCGCTTGCCGCTCGGCCAGGCGCATGAGTTTGTCCGGCGAGGAAAGTTTGGGCGGGTCGGCGTCGGGATGCGCGTCGCTAAACTTCTCCTGCGCGATGCGGTAGGCCAGAAGCGTTTCCGCGACTTGCCGCGCGAGCTTCGGCTGGTCAAGCAACTCCACGGACCAGATTTGCTGGTTCAACTTGGTGTCATGCCGGGCCAGCGTGCCGCCGTGAAGAAAAACGATTTGGTTCTTACCGCACAACACCGACGCGCCGGACCAGGCCGCTTCCTCGAAGCGCACCTTGAACACCGCGCTGGGCTTCGAACCAAACCACGCATACCAGCCCCAAAAACCCAGCGCCGCCAGCAACCCCACGCCGCCGAGCGCCAGGAGTCGGCCCACCACGCGCCCGTTCCGCTGCTGCGGATCGCGCAGGGAGGAGCGCGGCACTCGCTTCGGAGCCGGGGCGGCGGCGGGAGGTGGTTCGTGGGCGGACCTCTCTGAAAGCTTCAGGCCAGGCGCCGCCACGGCAGCAGGCGGCAGCCCCAATTCCTGCCGCGCGAGCTGCGTGACGTAGTCGGAGGAATCCGCGCCGCAAGCCGGGCAGACAAACTGCACCCGTTGTTGCGCCTGCTCCGGCGTGACCTCGAAGGCGTATTTCGCGCCGCAGGAACATTGAATTTTCATGGCCGTACCCGTCAGGGATTGAGTAGCACAACGCCCGGCGGCAGAACGAGCGAAAACGGCACGCGGGCGGGCGCGGTTTCCGTGTGGCCGTCGGTGAAGAGGAAGTTTCCGCCGGCGAGGGCGTGGTTGTTGCCCGGCGCACTGCCGGTGGTGGAGAAGGCGGGTTGCCCGGCGGCTTTCGCCAGCGTGTCCACTTGGGCGTCACTCATCAACGCCTCCGCCGTGTCGGTGCGCCGGCGGCCCACGTAGTAGGCATAGCTGATTTTGCGCTTCGCGATCGCTTCGCCGGCGGGCAACGCGGCGTCCTTGCCGGCCGGGCAGATAAACGCGCTGGTGTCCACCGTGTAACGCGGCACCAATCCATCAAGCGCCTCGGCGGAAGTCCGGGCGGCGGGCGCGGCGGGGAACTTGTCGGCGTGGTCGTTCGCGAAGATCTCCATGGCGATGAAAAGCTTTTGCAGATTTTTCTCACAGTTTTTGAGTTGCTGCTTCGACTCGCTGCGCGAAGTGCCTCGCCAATAGAGCGAGCCGAGGATCGCGAGGATGGCGACGACAAGCAGTAGTTCGAGCAGGGAGAACCCGGCTCCGCCCGCCGGCCAAAGCGCGGGAGCCGGGGGGCGGGTAGTCCGGAAGCTGCGGATCATGCACGTCCTATAGCGCAAGCGCTCACGTCGGGCAATCGGCATCTGGAGCGGCCCGAAGCCCGGCTTCCCTCTGCGTCAATTTTCCATGCGGCGACAGGCGGACGCGATCCGCTGACTTTCAGGTCCGGGCGAGGCCCGAAATCCGGGGCCGCCAGTTGAGCAGGAACAACGCCCCCAGCAGGAACAGGGAGCCTTCTTGCACTCATGTCTAGCCACCGTGGTGGATTGATCCGACGCAGGAAGCTGTGCGCCCGGCGGATGCGGGCGGAAATCATGCGGGGACTGTGCAAAATGCGCCCCGTGCTTTCAAAACGCAAAACGACTTGGCCGAGCGGGCAACCCGTTAAGTCCAAACTACACAGCGCAAGCCAGACGTGACCGGGAACGCACCCATCCTCGGGCGCAGCAAGGTGGGATGGTTTGGGGACTGGGCTAAATTCCGTTGCCTAGCTTTCGGACGCGGTTGCCCCCGAGGACGGGCGCACTCCGCTTCGCACCCGGTCCTCGCGTTACCCTCGCCGGCTAAGCCACCGCTTTCGCGATAAAGCCCGCCGCTTACTTCTTTTCTTCGTTCGATTGCTTCGGCTTGTCCGTCTGCTGCTTCTGCAATTTTTCCACGTCTTCGGCCTTTATGGTTTCGATCTTGGCACCCTTCTTCATTTCTTCGAGCGACGGGACTTTGATGATGTCGCTGGTGAGCGGTTGGGCGCCGGTGGGTGGGATGTTGGAAACGGGCGGGGCCACCTTGAAGGACAGGAGCTCCACGTCGAAGAGGAGCGCACTGTTGGGGCCGATCTTGGGCGGTGAGCCGCGCTCGCCATAAGCCAGGTCGGCCGGGATGAATAACTGCCATTTCGCGCCGGCCTTCATGCGCGTGAGGGCTTCGGTCCAGCCACGAATCACGCGATTGGCGGGAGTTGAAAACGGCTGGCCGGTCTTGGCGTTTGAATCGAACTCCGTGCCGTCAGTCAGTGAGCCGCGATAATTCACTTCCACGGTGTCCTCGGGTTTGGGGGAATCGCCGGTGCCTTCGGTGAGGACTTTGTATTGGAGGCCGTTGGGCAGGGTGATGACGCCGGGCTTGGCTTTGTTGGCTTCGAGGAAGGTCTCGCCTTCCTTCTTGTTCTTCTCGAGCATCTGCTTCCGCTTCTCCTGCTGGTAGGCCATGATGGTCTGCTGCGCTTCCTGATCGGTCAGGCGGTTGGGGGCTCCGGACATGGCGTCCCGCAGCTCTTGAATCAGGACGTCGAGGTCCACTTCAAAATTGGCGCGTTTCAGACTGCTGCCGATGTTCATGCCGAGGGCATAGCTGAGTTTTTCCTTGTCGTTCTTGAAGGAATTGGTCTCGGCGGCGAGCGCGGCACCCGCGGTCAACAGCCCGGTTAACAGGGTCAATGTAAATGTCTTTGTTTTCATGATGCAAAACTATTAAGAATCTGACGGCAAATTACAATCCGATTTTACGGGTCGTCATTGTCAGACCATCCGTCGGCCAAAATGTTCAGCCGAAAATGTTCCCTTCCCACTATGAACAAAAGGGACTAGACTCGGTCGAACCTGTGCTAGAATTCAAAACAATGAACGCACCGCGAATGGAATGGAAACGAAAGCTGGCCCTGACCGGCTTGCTGCTGGCGTCTGGAGCCGGGTTGAACGCGGCGGAAGCCACGCACGAGTCGGGGCCCGCCCCAACGCTTGCGGCGACCAGCGAAACGACCGTGGCCACGGTCGCGCATCCGTTGGAGCCCGGCCCGAATGACGGCAAGATCGTGTCCGTCGCGGCCCAAATGCTCGAGGCCAACCATTACTCCCGCCATCCGTTGGACGACGCCTATTCTGAGAAATTTTTCGATCGCTACCTTGAAGCCCTGGACCCGCAACACCTCCATTTCACCCAAGAAGACCTCCAGGAGTTCGAGCATTATCGCGACAAACTCGACGACCTCACGCTGGGCAACAAGCGCACCGGCAACGCCGCGCCCGCCTTTGAAATTTTCAACCGCTTCCACCAGCGGCTCCAGCAACGCGTCGCGTTCGCCGACGAATTGCTGAAGGCGGGCAAGTTCACTTTTGAGGCCGATGAGCACATGCAGACCACCCGCAAGGATGCGCCGTATCCCAAGGACCTGACGGAGGCAAAGGCGCTTTGGCTGCAACGCGTGCGCCACGAGTATTTGCTGGAGAAATTGGGCAAACATGCCGCGAAGAAAACGGTCGAACCCAACTTGACCGCTACGGGCAACAGCAGTTCTACCAACGCTGCCACCGGAAAGCCCGCTCCGAAAGAGGTCAAGCCGAAGAAAAAATCCGACGCCGAGGAAATCACCGATACGCTCACGCGGCGGTATGCCCGCAATCTGAAACTGTTCAAGGAGTGGGACAACGAGGACGTGATGCAGGTTTATCTCACGGCGCTGGCCCACGTCTATGATCCGCACTCGGATTACTTCAACAAAGCCGGGGCGGACAATTTTGCCATCGGCATGAACAATACCCTCTTCGGCATTGGCGCGGTGCTCACAACGGACCTGGACGGTTTCTGCAAAATCCAGGAACTCAAGCCCGGGCCGGCGACGAACAGCAAGAAAATCAAGGCGGGCGACCGCATTGTGGCCGTGGCTCAGGGCGACGGGCCGATGGTGGACGCCGTGGAGATGGCGCTGAACAAGGTGGTGCAAATGATTCGCGGGCCGAAGGGCACGGAAGTGCGCCTGACGGTTCAACCCGCGAACGCCGACGCTTCCGATCGCTTTGTGCTGAGCCTCACCCGTGCCGAGATCAAGATTGAGGAAGGCGCCGCCAAAGCGAAAGTCATCGAAATCCCGAACGGCACGGACAAGCCGGTGCGGCTGGGAGTGATTGATTTGCCGACGTTTTATGCGCCGATTGATTTTGGCGGGGGACAACCGTTGCTGGCCTCGGCGGACGGCCCGGGTTATGGCCGTTACACTTCCAAGGACGTGGCCCGCCTGCTCGAAAAATTCGAGCAGGAAAACATCACCGGCGTGATTCTTGATTTGCGTCGCAACGGCGGTGGCTCGCTTGAAGAAGCGGTGAAGCTCACCGGCCTGTTCATCAAGAAAGGCCCGGTCGTCCAGGTGGTCCGATCGAACATCAAGGAGCCGTTGCTCGACGCGGATGAGAATCCCAGCGTGGCTTACGACGGACCGTTGGTCGTTTTGACCAGCCGGTTCAGCGCGTCCGCGTCGGAGATCTTTGCGGGGGCCCTGCAGGATTACGGGCGGGCGCTCATCGTGGGCGACATCTCCACGCACGGCAAAGGCACCGTGCAACAAGTCCACGCCCTCCGCCACTGGGTTCGCCCCGCCTCCGCCTCCGCCACCAACGATCCCGGACAGATGAAAATTACCATGAGCAAGTTCTACCGCGCCAGCGGGGCCTCAACGCAATTGAAGGGCGTACTGCCCGACCTCGTGCTGCCCTCCATCCTCAGCTATTCGACCGACATCGGCGAGGCCGCGCTGGAAAATCCGCTCGAATGGGACACAATCCGCCCCGCGCCCTTCGAGAAACTTGATTTCGTCGTCCCCTATCTGGGCGAGTTGCTCAAGCGTTCGTCCGCGCGAATGGCAACCAATCACGATTACGGCTATATCGGCGAGGATATTGAACAGTTCCGGAAAAATCAGGCGGAGAAGACCATCTCCCTGAACGAAGCGCAACGCCTCAAGGAGAAGGAGGAAGCGGAAGCCCGCCAGAAAGCCCGGGATAAGGAGCGACTAGCTCGCAAGGAATCTGACCGGAAAATTTACGAACTCGCGCTCAAGCAACTGGATTTGCCCGGCCTGCCGCCACCTGTGCAGAAAACCAATGCCGTGGTCGCGCATAATTCCGGGAGCACCGCCGGCGTGGCGCTCGGCACCAAGCCGGTTGCCGCCGCCGGAAACGCCACCGAGACTCCTCCCAAGCTGGACGAAGAGGACGAAGACGAAAAGCCGCCAGCCTTGGATGCCGCGCTCGAAGAAACCGAGCAAATTCTCTTGGACTACATTTCCTTATTGCCGCGCAAAAACTTGCTCGGCGTGAAACAATGACCCGCAATTAACCGGACAAACCCACCTATGAAATCCCTCGCCTTGATGCTCTTGACGCCCTTCCTGCTGGTGGGCCTCGCCAACGCCCAATACACCACTCCCCAGCAAAGAGCCAAAAACGTATCCAGCAAGACGACGGAGCAGCAAAACACCGCCGCCCAGACGGACCCATATTCCAGATACGGGATCCGCCCTCCTGCCCCCGGGGCACCTCCCGGGACGTCGCCCGGCACCCCGCCACCCGCCGCGCCACCCGTCGCCCCGGCCCCGCCCGTCAAACCCAGCGGCCAACAAGTGGCCGCCACCAAATTGAAAGCGGACATTGGTGAGGCTCGCGGCAAAGGTGAAGTGAACGCCGACATGAAGAAGCAGTTCGTGACTGACTTGAACGCCGTAGCGCAAGGCCGCGTCCGCCCCTCGTCGGGTACAGTGACCCGGTTTGGCGAAAGTTTGCTCACATCGCTCGCGGGTAAAACCGCGACCGCCGCGGAAGACACAAAGCTCGTCAAAGCAATTGTTGTCTCTTTCAACAGCGCCGGACTCTCGGCTTCACGCGTGCAGGAGTTGAATGCCGAAGTGCGGGGCGTGTTGACTAAGTCCGGCATCGCCGCCGCCGATGCAATGACCGTCGGAGAAAACCTCTCCGCTGTCGTTTCAGACATCCAAAGCGGCACGCCGAATTGACGCCCATGCGGCGCGAGGCGACCAACTCCTGCCCGACTTGCAGGAAGACCGGCGAATGGCTGACCGGCCCCCACGGCTTGTTCTGCTCGCACCGCTGCAAGTTGATTGATCTAGGCAAGTGGTTAGGCGGCGAGCATGTGATTTCCGAGCCGTTGCGTCCCGAGCATCTGGAAAAATACGCCGACCTGCCCGCCGGCGAATACTTGGACAAGCCGGAACCGGAATGAAGGCAAAGACGGGAAATATCCAACACCCAATGTTGCGCGCGCGCGTACGCCGTGAATGGTTGGATGTTGGGGGTGCGGTGTTGGGCCTTGGATGTTTCTCAATTCCGAAGACCGTCAAAACCCAAATGAAACTCGCAGTTTACCTCCTCCTCTGTCTGAGCGCGTTCACGTTGCCCGCCGCCGACCCCTCCAAGCCTATGACCCACGATTCGAACCAAACCGAAATTGCCACCGTGGCCGGCGGTTGTTTCTGGTGTACCGAAGCGGTGTTTGAACGCCTGCCGGGCGTCCTGTCCGTCAGCAGCGGCTACACCGGCGGCCAGACGGAAAGCCCGACCTACGAGCAGGTCTGCACCGGCGGCACCGGTCATGCCGAAGCCATCCAGATCACCTTCGATCCCGCGAAAATCACCTACGCGAAACTCCTCGAGACCTTCTGGGAGGCGCACGACCCGACCACGCTCAACCGCCAGGGCGCTGACCGGGGGACGCAGTATCGTTCGGCGATTTTCTACTCCACCGAAGCGCAACGGCTGGCGGCCGAAAAGTCCAAAGCCACTGCGGCGAAAAACTTTTCCAGCCCCATCGTCACCGAGATTGTGCCGCTGAAAAAATACTTCAAAGCGGAAGGCTACCACCAAGGCTACTTCCGCAACAACCCCACGGGCGGCTACTGCCGGATGGTCATCAAACCCAAGCTCGACAAGCTGGACCAGAAGCACAAGCCAGACGCCAAGGACGCGAAGCCTTAGCGCCTGTTTGAAAACTCCCACCTCGATCGTAGCAACCGACGTAAGGAGGCTCAAAACTCTTGGTGTTTTTGGTCCTGCACGCTCACAAGTCAGAGCCTCCTTACATCGGCTGCTACTTTTCAAACCGGCTCTTAGCGTCTGTCTTAGCCCGCCAGACAGCAGTTATCGGAAACGCGGCCCCGGCCCCGGCGGTCGGGGATCACATGGTTTCGGTGGTCCGCCGTCACCGGAAGGTCAGCGCGAGCGACCCGGCGGGCCGCCGCCAGAGTAGGGCGCGGAAGAATTACTTCCCTTCCGCCCGGGCTTTGAGATTGCCCAAGCCTTCCTCGAAATCTTTGCCGATCATCGAATCCATGAACAGGCTGACATAGCGATCAAGGGGATTGCGGCTCACGTCGCCGTCCATGCCCCAGGTGACTTTCGTGCCGCCCGTGTCTGGCTCGAAGGTGAACGTGCCCGTGGACAGGTATTTCCCGTGGTCGAAGCTCAAGTCGAACTTCACGAACTTGCCAGCCTCCGACGCGGTGATCTTCATCGAACCTTCGCCCATCTTTTTCGCATCCCATTTGCTGATCGCGCCGTCGCCTTCCTCCGGGCCTTCGTAGGTGTAAACCAGCGTGAGATCTTTCGCCGCCGTCCACGCCGACCATTCGGGCCATTTCTTGAGATTGTTGACCCACGCATGAATCGCGTCCGCCTTGGCCGCGATCACGACGCTGCGCTCGACGTGATATTTCGAGGGCAGAAATTGGGACACGATGACGAGCACGAGGAGCAGCAAACCGCTGGCGATGAGGATTTTCTTCAGAATTTTCATATTCGCTTCTTCATGGGTGAGCGCGACGATTGAACTACTTCGTGAACGCGTCGTAAAGCAGCTTTGTGGTCAGCACCAGCACCACCGAGATGAATATCGGCCGGATGAATTGCGCGCCGCCGCGCAGCACCATGCGGCTGCCAAACCGCGCCCCGATCAATTGCCCGGCCCCCATGCAGCCGCCCGCGACGAAATCCACCTTGCCCGCCGCCAGGAAGATCAGGAGCGAGCAGACGTTGCTCGCGAAATTCACGGCCTTGGTGTAACCGGTTGCGCGTGTGAGGTTGAAGCCCAGGCACAGCACAAACGCCATCGTCCAGAACGTGCCCGCGCCGGGACCGAAGAAGCCGTCGTAAAATCCCAGGAGCAGACCGAACAGGACATCGAACTTCAAGCGAGTCATTTTCGCCGCGCGCTCCTGCTGGCCGAGTTGAGGCCGGCGCCAGGTGTAAACGGCCACCGCGATCAGTAGCAACGGCACGGCGACTTTTAGGAAATGCGTATCCAGGCTGCGCACCGCCAGCGTGCCGAGCGCCGCCCCGAGGAAAGTCACCACGCAACCGCGCGCGCAATCTCGCAAGTCCACGGCGCCGGCGTGCGCGTAATGAGCCGCCGCGCTGCCGGACCCGAACGCGGCCTGGAATTTGTTGGTGCCCAGCGCCAGTTGCGGGTCCGGCAGGACACTCAGCAGCACGGGCAACGTGATCAAACCACCGCCACCGGCGATGGAATCCACGAACCCCGCGACCAAACCGGTGCCGAACAGTGCTGGAATTTTCCAAGTTTCAATCATGTCACCTCCGCCCTCTCCGTCCCATCGTGAGCAAGTTGTAGGGATTCCAGAGCGGCAGTTCGCCCCGCCAAAAAGCCTCGCGCTGAAAATGCGCCAGCGGGTACGCGAAGAAACCGTAGTCGCGCATCACGAAAGTTTGCCGCCCGAGCCGGACCTGCGGAAACGTGGCGAAGATGAGCAGCGCGAGCAGTGTGGCGAAACGTCCGGGGGAAAACCAATCCGTGAACAAACCCCCGTCCGCTTGGACAGGTGGGGACTGACTGGCGGTTTCCGGCGGTTGCACGGAACGGAGATTAGCTGCGCCTGGAAAGCGACGGAAGCTGTAACTGAAGAGATGCCCGTTGCGTGTTGCGTCAAGTGGCTGCGGGAGCAGTTGTAAT
>CAIKLQ010000171.1 GCA_903828255.1 uncultured Verrucomicrobiota bacterium | reverse complement strand
GTTTTGCTGCTAATTTCGTTTCGGGCTTGTCTTCCCATCCGCTTTCGCGTTTATCCCCGCCATGCCTGACTGGATCGCCGTCGTTTTACTGGGAATCATCGAGGGAATTACCGAATTCCTGCCGGTGTCTTCCACCGGGCACCTGCTGCTCGCCGAAAAGATACTCCGGCTTCGGGAGAGCGACCTCTTCAACATCGTCATCCAGTGCGGCGCGGTGCTCGCGGTGTTGCCGCTCTTTCCGGAACGGCTGAATCAATTCATCTTCCGCTGGCGCGAACCGGCCACGCGCGATTATCTGCTGAAAATTTTCACGGCGTTTGCGATCACCGGCGCTGGCGGTCTGGGGCTGGAGAAATTGCATTTCAAACTGCCGGAGCAACTTTTGCCGGTGGGGATGGCGTTGCTGATTGGCGGCGTTCTATTTGTGGCCGTCGAAATCTGGCTGCGCCGAAAATCTCTCCGCGAGGAAGTGACCTGGGCGATTGTCCTGGCGGTAGCGGCCGGGCAATTGGTCGCCGCCGTTTTCCCCGGCACATCGCGTTCCGGCGCGACGATTCTCTGCGCGCTGGCGCTGGGTTTGAGCCGGCCGGCCGCCACGGAATTTTCCTTCCTCGTTGGCATTCCCACGATGCTGGCGGCGGGCGGATTAAAGATTTTCAAGGCGCTCCACCATCCCGCCGGCGGCCCCGGGGAAAACTGGGGACAAGTCCTCGTCGCCACCGGGGTTGCGGCGGTCGTGTCCTTCCTGGTGGTGAAGTGGCTGCTGCGTTACGTGCGAACGCACACATTCACGGCGTTTGGTTGGTACCGCATCGTGCTGGGCGGGGTGATTCTGGTGCTGCTGGCAGGGGCGGGGAAATGAAGAAGGACGGATGGACGACCCCCTCGGTGAAAGTCACCGAAGGCCCATCTGGGTTGCTTCATGATTCATGCTTCATTTACTCGGTCGCCACCAGACTGCCACCGCTGAAAGCGAGGGTTTGTTCCTTCAACTCCCGGCACATTCCTTCGATTTCCACCGTCTGCCCCACGCGCACCAGCGTGATACGGGCGTCCGAAATCGTCACGCCCACTAGCGTTTCGCCGTGCTGCGCGGGGTAGGTGGCCTTGAATTCGCGCGACGGATTCACGGTACATTGAATGCGCCAGCTTCGCTCGGTGGTCCGGAGCAGGATGAAATAGTGACTCGCGAACATCGGCTTCTCGAAACCCGTCACCACGCCGCGCACCCGGAGGCGCTGTTTGCCGTAACGCCGGGCCGCGCCTGCCGCGTCCGCGCGGTAATGATTCATCAAATCGAGCGCGTCCACTACGTCGCCCTTCTTCAAAGGCGGCAGCGTCGCCAGCGCCGGCGTGTCGTGCGCGACGGCCGGTTCGGCGATGGCGGCGGCGGCGGTCGCGACGGCGGCTTTCGATTCCGCGGCTTCCTTGGCCTTGGTCAGTTGCGCCTTGTCGCTTTCTGCCCGGGCTCGTTCGCGCTCGGCTTTCGCTTGTTCCTTTTCGGCTTTTTCCTTCGCCCGCTGCAACTTCTCGGTTTCGCCGCGCACCTTGCCCAACTCCACTTTGAGCGCGTCGAGTTCCTTTTCCTTACGTTCCAGTTCCACGAGGCGCGATTTCGGAATCGTGACCGTTTCTTGGGCCCGCGCCGAAATCACGGAAGCTGCGAAAAAGAGCAGCAAACCGAACCGCCATAGTTGTGTCGAGTTCATCATCAATTTCCCATCCGTTTTAACCGGCGGTATTGCCGATTGGTTTTTCTTTCAGAAGCAATCCGAGTCCCTGCGGTTCAAGCCATGCTGACCTTAACGCGGAGCCGCGCAGAGATTGGCAGACGCCACCGTGCTGACGGTTTGCGGATGCCTCCCGACCCGACCTCCGCGTTTCTCGGCGGTCTCTGCGGCTCTGCGTTCGATCCGGATTCCGTCTTGCAACTGCACAGCTACCGCTACGGCGACGGAATAAAAACCTTCTGCCCGACCCGCAAGCTGTTGGGCTTGAGATTCGGGTTCGCCTTTTGAATTTGCTCGGTAGTCACCTTCACGCCCTTTTCACGATACGCCTGGGCAATGGTCGAGAGCGTGTCGCCGACAGCGATCACGTACTCAAAACCTTTGTCCGTCCCGCTCCCGGTGGGGCTTCCGCCTTTGGGCGGATCCTCCGGCGGCGGCGGGGTCGCCCGCGGCGGTTTCCGGGTACTGGGGGGATTTTCCGCCGTCGCCTTGCCGAGTTTCTCGAACGCCTTGACGAACTTCTCCGAATCCGCCAAGCGGTTGCGGTCAATCTCCTGAAGTTTCTCCGCCAGTTTTTCCCCCTGTTTTCGCAAGTCCTCATGGGTGGCGTAATTGGCATTTGGGCGGGTGGCCTGCTCGCGCACGCTCTCCAGATCCTTCTCCAGCGCGGAGAAGCGCTTATCCTGCTTGGCCGCCGCGGCGAGCAAATCCTCGATCTGCCCGCTCAGTTTGTTCAGTCGTTCTTCCACCGCCGCGTCTTGCGCGCGGGAAACCGGCGGGCCAGCCAGCAACACCGCCAACAACAAAAGAGAAATTCGTTTCATGCGCCGACAATAGGAGCGCCCCGCCCGCCGTTCAACTCGAAAGGAAGCGGATTTCTCTCGGATCGGAGTTTCCCTCGCCGCCCATTCGTGTTACGCCTGTGCGCGCATGAAAACTGGCGAACTCTCAGCCTGGCATTTTGCGACGCGCCAACCGGTGCGCGTGCGCTGGGCTGGCGGCCTGATTACGCAGCTCGAACCCGCGCCCGCGCCGCCACCGCCGGACGTGTGGATCGCGCCCGCGCTTTGCGATCTTCAGATCAATGGCTATGCCGGCGTGGATTTTCAGCAGGACGATCTCAACGCGGACGATTTGTTGGGTGCAACACACGGGTTGCGCGCCGCGGGTTGCGCGAAGTTCCTCCTCACGCTCATCACGGACGATTGGGCGCGGTTGACGGCGCGGTTGCGGCGACTGCGCGCCGTTCGCGCGCAATCCGCCGAACTTCAATCCGCGATCATGGGCTGGCACATTGAGGGGCCGTTTCTCTCCTCCGAACCCGGCTTTCACGGCGCGCACGATCCGGCGCTCATGCTTGATCCCTTGCCGGAGCACATCCGCGAACTGCGCGCGCTCACCGGCAAGGATCCGCTGCTGCTGACGATGGCTCCGGAACGACCGGGGGCGCTGGCCGCCATCCAACTTGCCGCCGCGCTTGGGATCAAGATCAGCCTGGGCCACACGGACGCGGCCGCGGAAATTCTTGCGCAAGCGGTTCAAGCCGGGGCCACCATGTTCACGCATCTGGGCAACGGTTGCCCGCGCGAACTGGACCGGCACGACAACATTCTCTGGCGCGGGTTTGACACGCCCGGTCTGACAGCGAGTTTGATCCCGGATCGGATTCACGTTTCGCCCGCGCTCTTCCGCCTGCAACATCGCGCATTCGGCAACTCGGTTTTCTACACCACCGACGCCATGTCCGCCGCCGGCGCGCCGCCGGGCCGCTACCCGATTGGAAAACTGACGGTGGAAGTCGGGGGAGACCAGATCGTGCGGCAGCCGGGGAAGACCAATTTCGCTGGCTCAGCGCTGCGCCCCGTGGAGGGCGTTTTCCGCGCGGCGGAAATGTTGCGCTGCCCGTGGCAGGAAGCCTGGGCGCGCGGCTCGGAAGTGCCGGCGAAACTCATGGGCTGGCGGAACGAGATCGCGGTCGGCCAACCCGCCAGGTTTTGCCGGCTGAAACTCGCGCGCGATGGCGGGTTGCTCGAATTGAAGACGGAGTGCCCCTGAAGCGCAGACATTCCTGTCTGCGGGTTCACGGGACTTTCCTGTTCCGTGTTCCAAGGGACTGGCGGCAAGAAAGTCGCCCGAACCCGCAGACTGGAATGTCTGCGCTACCGCCGAGGGTTTGGGGTCCAGCCTCGCCGCCGCTCATTAACCCCGTATGTATAAACCTGTGATCCAATCCAAGCAGCCGCGAAAGAAGTTCGATAAAGCCTTCAAATGCCAAGCCGTTGAGCTTTGGCTCAACAGCGACAAAGCGGCCACGAAAGTTCAACAACGCTAACCGGGTCGTATGCTTCTCAACTGGGTTGGGGGCTCCCGCAAGACGGCAGACATGTCCGACATGTCCGACCTCCGTCCGACTTCCCCCGCCACCGAACTCAACTGCCTGCGCACTCCTTGCGCAGTTGCGGCCCCTAATCGCGCAGCAATTGCGCGGGACGAACGCTAATTCAGCCGAATCCCCAATGTTTTCGTTTGGCATCACAGTTGCGTTGGCTTGATGCAGTGCTTGGCGCATGTCGCGCCCGGTGTATTCAACCAAAACCAGACAGCATTGGAAAAACTATGAAAAGACTACAACAGTTACTGGCAGTGACGGGCTTTGCTTCCGCGCTGCTTTTGAGTGCAGGCAATCTCCTCGCCCAGGACAATCCGCCGCCCGCAGGCGGACAAGGCGGAGATCGGGGCGGTCGCGGCGGTGGCAATTTTGATCCCGCGCAGTTCCAGCAGCGGATGATGGAGCGCGTCAAGGAGCAACTCGAAGTTACGGACGAAACCGAATGGAAGGCGCTCGAACCCATGGTCCAAAAGGTCATGGACGCGCGCCGGGAAACCATGGCTAGCGGAATTGGCGGCATGTTCCGCGGTCGTGGTCAACGCGGCGGCGGCGGTGGCGACCAGCAAAATCGCCGACCCAGCATGTTTGGCGAACCGAGCGCCGAGGCTCAGGGTCTGGAAAAAGCCATCGAAGCCAAAGCCGCGAAGGATGATCTAAAGGCCGCCATGGCAAAGTTCCGCGCCGCCAAGAAGGACAAAGAAGCCAAGCTCAAAGCCGCCCAGGAGGACCTTCGCAAGGTGTTAACCTTGCGCCAGGAAGCCATCGCCGTCTCGAACGGCTATCTCGACTGAGGCTGCAACCTCCGCCTCAACTCTGATCTGAACCGCGCCTTGCCATGAACGCCGTTGAATCGAGCGCCGCGCCGCCGCCGGAATTGTTGGAGAAAATGGTTGCCGCCCGGCAACTTTCCGCCAGCGATGCCCGCGCCCTCGCGTCGCCCGCTAACGGCCTCGGCAATGCGCCGGTTCAATCGGAGGAGGACGTATTGCGCTGGCTGGCCAAGGAATACGGCCTCGGGTTCAGCGCCCTTGAGGACGTCGAGCCGGACAAGGAAGTGCTTTCGCTGTTTCCCGCGCGCATTTTGCTGCGGGACGAATTGCTTCCGCTGCGCCGCGTAAACGGCACGGTGGAAGTCGCCACCAGCAAACTCTTCGCGACGCAGGGGCTCGACACCTTGCGCTCGATGACGGGCCTGCGCCTCAAGCCGGTGCTCGCCCCGAGCGAAGCCATCCAGCGCGAGATGAAGAAGCGCCTCGGTGTCGGCGCGGACACCATCGGTACGCTGGATGAGGAAAAGGCATTCGAGGTCGTGGACGAGGACAAGCTCGAAGACACGGACCTCGACAGCGCGGCGGAAGACGCCTCGATCATCAAGTTCTGCAATCAGGTTTTGCGCGACGCCATCGAGTTGCGCGCCTCGGACATTCATCTCGAACCGTTTGAGGACGAGTTCCGGATTCGGTATCGCATTGACGGCATCTTGCAGGACGTGCCTGTGCCGCCGCAGTTGAAGCGCTTTCAACCAGCCATCGTTTCGCGCGTCAAAATTCTCAGCCATCTGAACATCGCCGAGAAACGGTTGCCGCAGGATGGCCGCATCAAGATTCGCGTGGAAGATGCCGACGTGGACATCCGGGTCTCGGTGATTCCGATGCTCCACGGCGAAGCGGTCGTGATGCGGTTGCTCCGCCAGAACTCCACGCTCCGCGGCTTGAAGGACCTGGGCATGGACACGCGCGAAGCCAAGTGCTTCAAGCATGTCCTGGAAATGCCGCACGGGATCATCCTCGTCACCGGCCCGACGGGCAGCGGCAAGACTTCGACGCTTTACACCGCGCTGAATGAAATCAACGACGCCGTCCGCAAGATCATCACGATTGAAGACCCGGTGGAATACCAGCTCAAAGGCGTCAACCAGATTCAAGTTTCCGAAAAAGCGGGCCTGACGTTCGCGCGCGGATTGCGCTCCATCTTGCGGCATGACCCGGACGTGATTCTCGTGGGCGAAATCCGCGACAAGGAAACGGCCCAGATCGCCGTGCAGTCGTCGCTGACCGGCCATTTGGTTTTTTCGACCCTCCATACCAACGATGCCCCCGGCGCTCTGACGCGCCTAGTGGACATGGGCGTGGAGCCGTATCTCGTCGCATCCTCGCTCGAAGCCGTGCTGGCTCAACGCCTCGTGCGCGTGCTGTGCAAGCAGTGCAAGCAGGTGGACGATTCACCCACGGCCCAGGCCCTGAAAGTCCAACTCGGCATTCCGCGCGAGACGACGATTTACAAATCCGTCGGCTGCCGCGAGTGCCGCAACACAGGTTTTCACGGACGCCGGGCGATCTTCGAGTGGATGGATTCCGACAACGAAATCCGCCAGCTCATTTTGCGCAACGCTTCGAGTGATCAGATTCGCGACGCCGCGCGCCGGGCCGGGATGAAGACGCTCGCCGAAGACGGTTGGCGGCTGGTGCGCCTCGGCGTGACGACGGTGGAAGAAGTCTTGAGCGTAACCACGGCGAAGGAAGTTTCGCTGGCGATGGATAGGTCGGCGGAAGAACCGGGCGAAGAAGCGCCCCACAGCATTGCGCTGAAGAGGCCATGAAGCATCCAAGCACCAACATCCAAGCACCCGGGAAACCCCAAACTGCAAGCTCCAAGGTGGGTGATCGCAACCTTGCGTCGGCCGATCTGAGTTTGGTGCTTGGTGATTGGAGCTTCCCTGGATGTTGGAGCTTGGATTTTGGAGCTTCTTAGATGCCCACCTTCTTCTACAAAGCCCTCCAGGCCGATGGCAAGACGACCGAAGGTCAGCTTGAAGCGGGCGGGCGCGCTGAGGCGTTTCGCCAGATCGAGAGCCAGAGTTTGCGGCCCATCAGCTTGAAGGAAGGCGTCAACGGCAAGAGGAAATCGCTGACGCCAAAAGCGCCCGCGCCTGTCGCGAATGCGGGCAGCGATTCGGCCACCGACGCCGCACCTGTCGAAGGCGGAATGAAGCTCGGTTTCGGCCCGGCCAAAATTTCCGCACGTATCCTGGAGAATTTCACGCGGCTGCTTGCCAGTCTGCTCGCCGCGGGAGTGCCGTTGAGCCGGGCGCTGGTGATCTTGCAGAAGGAAGCTGCGAATCCCACCGCGAAAGCGAAGTGGAAGGAGGTTCACGATATGGTCGTGGACGGCATGACGCTGGCCGACGCCATGAGCAAATCGCCCGAGACTTTTCCGAAAGTCTATGTCGCGATGGTCGAGGCGGGTGAAACTGGCGGCTTCCTCGATGTGGTGTTAGGCCAGATCGCCGATTTCCAGGCGCGCGAAAAGGAAATGCGCGGCAAGGTTATGACCGCCCTGCTCTATCCGGCTATCTTGCTTGTGCTGGCGCTGGCCGTGGTGGTGTTTCTGCTGGTGTTTTTCATCCCGCGCTTTCAACTGCTCTTCACCGGCTTCGGCGCGAAGCTGCCGCTGCTGACACAAGTCATCGTGGGCGTGAGCGACGTGGTGCGATCGTACGGGTTGCTGGTAGCGGTGGTGGCGGTGGTGACGGGGGCTTTGGCGCGAGCGTGGGTGGTTTCGCCGGCGGGCCGGCGGACGTGGGAAGGAATGATCCTGCGCGTTCCCATCATCGGAAATCTCGTGGCGCAGTTCGCCATGTCACGGTTTTGCCGAATGCTCGGCACGTTGCTCGGCGCGGGCGTGCCGCTGATCAACAGTCTGAATGTGGCGCGCCGTTCGATCGGGAACCAGATTCTCGTGGACGCCGTCTCCAACTCAATTGATCGCGTGAAGGAAGGCAAGGCGCTGGGCGTGAGTCTCGGCGAATGCCGCGCGTTGTTTCCCGGTTCGGTGCTGGAAATGATTTCCGTGGCGGAAGAAAGCGGGCGGCTCGATGGCGAACTCGTGCGGCTGGCGAACGTCACCGAAGGCGACCTGGACCGGCAACTCAAGACCGCCGTCGCCTTGGCCGAGCCGTTGATGCTGTTTTTCATCGCCGCCTTCATCGGCACGATTTTTATCGGCATGGTCATCCCGATCTTCACTTTGCAGGACTACATC
>CAIKLQ010000170.1 GCA_903828255.1 uncultured Verrucomicrobiota bacterium | reverse complement strand
GGTTTGAGCTACTACTCCGATGCGAGTTTGGAGCGGATGCTCCGGTGGGCCCCTGCGGGGCTGCGCCTCGCCCGTTCCCAGTTAGGTCAGGCGGGGTTGGGGCTTTACCAGAAGCCACTCTATCAGGTGCTGGCGCTGGAGTCGCCCGCGCCGGGGTCCGTCGCGCCGCCACGCTCGGGCCAGACACGTAGTCTCAAGGAAGTCCTGGCACAGGTGCTGGAGAAGGGAGGCCAGCCGTGATTGCGTACGCTACTTATTGCCGGATTCGTTCCTTGCGCCAGGAACAAAAGCTCAAGGTGGGCCAGATTGCGCAGCACCTCCAGGTGGACAAAAAAACCGTCCGCTACTGGCTCCAGCACGATTATCATCAGCCGCAGCGGCCGGGTCGCGGCAGCAAACTTGATGCGCACAAGCCGCTGCTCAAAAGCTGGCTGGAGATCCACCTTTGAGGCCGCGAAGCGCGCCGCCAACGATGCCATCGAGGCCGTATTGACGGGCGACGCCTCGGCCTTGAAGCTGCGCGACAGCGACCGGCACACTTACTTGCGCGCCGTCGAGATTCTGGAGCCGCTGGACGTGAAGCTGGACGTGGCCGCCCGCGATTATGCTGATGCCCGCATCATGCTGGCGGGCAAGGCGACGCTGGCGGAGGTCTGCCGCGACTGGCTGAGGCGCCACGCCGTCGAACTGCCCCGCGTCACCGTCCCCGCCGCCGTCGAGCTAATGAAGAATCAGGCCAAGGCGGATGGCAAATCCGCCCCGCGCTTGAAACAGTTGGCAAATGTTTTGGACCGGTTCGCGGAATTGTTCAATCAGGAGGTCCACACGCTCACGCCGAAACTGATCTCGGATTATTTGACGACGCTGGCATTGGCGGAGCGAACCCGCCGGAATCACCGCGATGTGATCGGTTTTTTTAATCGCTGGCTGGTGTTGCGCGGGTATCTGGTAAAAGGCACAGACTGGCTGGAAGGGGTCCAAAACTACACGGCGCGCAAGTTGGGGCAAATCTCCACTTACACCGCCGCCGAAATGCGGCGACTGATAGCGGCTGCCGACGACAGGATTTTACCCATGATTGTCATTGGCGGATTCGCCGGGTTGCGGCACGCCGAAATTGCGCGTCTGGAGTGGCAGGACATCGACCTGGAGGAAGGATTTATCGAGGTCAGAGCGGAGAACGCCAAAACCGCACGCGCCGGATTGTGTCAGTGAAGGCCAATTTGAAAGCGTTCCTGTTGCCGCTGGCGAAAAAAAACGGCAGGGTGGTTTCGTTGGTGAACACCACGAAGCAACTCTTGAAAACGGCGACGGACACCGGCGACGAAGAAAACGAAATCGAGGCGCTGGAGTGGAAACACAACGCGCTGCGGCACACGTATATTTCCGCCCGCGTGGCCGAATCCGGGGACGTGCCGCGCGTGGCTGATGAGGCGGGCAACAGCCCGCAGATTATCCGCACGAATTATTTGAAACGGATTCGGCCGGCGGCGGCAGCGGAGTGGTTCGCAATTCAACCGGAACCAAAGGCGGGAAACTGACCTGAGAGGTCGCACTCATTGGTGCAAAATGAAAAAGACAAAGTCCAAAACGAAGTCCGCCAGGACTCCCGCCGATGCCTGGTTACCATTTCCAGAGAAAATTGAAGATTGGACGAAAGAGGACGCTGCGCTTGCCTGGCTGGTGCGCGGACTTGGCCTTTCTCCGCCGCCTCCAGGCACGACGGGTTTGTATCATGTCGCGATTCTTTATCCGACGCGGGCTTCGCTCGCGGATGCCCTGCGGGGGCTGCTCGCCGCGGGCGTTAAACTGGACGGCGCGGCCGACCACGGCGTGAGCGAAGCGCTCTATCTGCGCGACCCCGATGGCAACGGAGTGGAACTCTACCGCGACCGCCCAGAATCGGAATGGCCGCGTTCGGCCGCCGGCGAGTTGGCCATGTTCACTCACGCGCTGGATTTGGATGGGCTCTTGCAGGAAGGAGTTTCCGGCTGATGCGCCGCAACCTGGCAGACCGAACGAAAGCCTTGGCAGCGCAGGCCTTGCCTTGTGAGGGCGACCCGCCGGAAGCGCAGTGGCACCAAACGCGCGCCCTCGGCACCCACCTCCTCGCATCCACCCGCCACCTCCTCCTCGCCGCGTGACCAAAACGATTGCAGCCTGAACCATGACCACCCACCCCGAGTTGCCGCTAACCGCGAAGATCGTCGAGTGGAAACACGAGAAGGGCTACGGCTTTCTTCAGGTCGGCAAGGGGCGGCTCTTCCTGCATTGGCGCGATTTTGCCGAGCGGCACAAGCGGCCCGCCGTGGGCGATCTTATCCGCTTCACGGGCGGGGTGGACGCCCAGGGCCGCAGGTGCGCCAAGAATGCCGTGCATGTTAATGACGGCGGACACGTCACCGCGCTGGCCGTCCTGCTGCTGACCTGCTTACTGGTGCTGCCCGCCGTCGCACTGCACCGGCGCGGGGCGGATTTCCGTTGGGTCGGCGCTTATGCCTTGGTGATCAGCGCGGTCAGTTACGGTAGCTATGCGCTGGACAAGCGGCGGGCACGGGCAAAGGAGTGGCGGGTTTCCGAGGCAGGGCTGCATCTCACCGAATTGCTGGGCGGCTGGCCGGGCGCGTTTCTGGCCCAGCGTCGGTTGCGGCACAAAGTTTCTAAGCTCGGCTATCAATTCGGGTTCTGGTTGATTGTTTTGACGTATCAACTCGCCGCCCTCGATTCGCTCCAGAACTGGCGTTACACCCAGGCCGCCATGAGCTATATCGAACGGAACTCAGGGCTCCGACGATGAGCGTATTGAGGAATCAAATCACACTCACGAACCAAATTGGTGCGCTGGCGGCGCGGTTGCGCCAACAGCACAACCGGAATGCCTGCTACGGGCTCAACCGTACGGAGGAATTCAAAAAGGGCCAATCCCTTTTTATCCGGATGAGCCGTGGCGTGGAAATGGATGAATGATGAACACCATTCCGGTAACCAGTTTAGCCGAATTGCAGCGGCAAATCGCGGTGCTACCGCCACCAACCGTCGGTGGGGTGCGCCTGTTTCGGGGCCAGACCACCGATTATCAAACGATCTACAGTTCCTTCGGCCGAATCCGCGCAACGCGGCCGGCCAGCGAGTCGTTTGACGTTTTCATGCGACACCTCTTTATCAAATCCTCAGTCCTATCTGTGGTTGGTGATTTGCTCAAGCTTCCGCAACTGAGCCCAGTTGACATCCGAGTGAGTGCAGCCGAATTCGTCCTAGCAGAAGCGCTCGTGCAGCACTACGGTTACCAGACCCGCTACGTTGACGTGACCCCGTCGCTCGACGTGGCGCTCTGGTTCGCCACTCATCGTTTCGAGGGCCGGATGGACACGCGCATCGGCAACGCGCCCCCGTACCGTCTGACGTTCCCTGCCTGGTACACGCCGGCGGTCGAGCCAGGCGTGATCTACGTGATCGACGCCTGGCCTTGGGACGGCAAGTCTGGATTCAAAGAAGGCGATTACATCGACCTTCTGGCCATAGCGCCCGAAGGCGAGATCCGCCCGCGCCGCCAGGTTGGCGGTGTGCTCTATGCCCCCAGCGCCGACCTCTACCACTTGGTGCGGGCCAAATTCGAAATCCGCTTCCCTTGGGATCACTCGGAGAAACCTTGGGACACGGAAGTTCTCTTCCCCGGCCCGCACGAAGATAGAATTTACCGAACGCTGCTGGAAGCGCCGTTCTTCCGCACCGTCCGCAAAATCGGCGACGGCGAAGAGACGGTGTACCGGCGAGCTTGCACGCTGCCGGAATACGGTCGCACGCCGGACGATCAGGAAGGCACGGCGCGGTACCGAAGCTATGACCGCGCCCTCAAACCGACGCTCTACCATCGTTGGCTGCGCCGCAACCTCGACCGCCTCACAGCCAACCCGAACTGGAGTTTGCTCCGCGCCGGCTTCGAGCAGGCCGTGCCGATCATGCTACAGCGGCCACACATTCTGTTCAGCCTGCACCGTGGCGGGTTGGTCGCGCCGCCCCCGGAGCCTCCACCAGTGGCCCCGCCGTTCAATAATTTCTTCTTGGAATACCCGCCGGAGGACTTTGCCTTGGGCTACGACGAAACGCGCATGCGCCGGGGCTACTGGTGTTTTTGGTTCTCTCCCACCAACTTCATGTTGCAGAGCTTCGGGACTGCCGCCGGAGCGCCAGCGGGCGCGGAGATTCAGCAGTACGAATGGCAATCGGTCCGCGGCCTCGTGCAGACCCATGGACCACCCCTGATGGGGAGCTACGTGACCGGACCGTTAGACCTGATTCGGATGACCACCGCCGGCCTGCTCCGCCTCGTCCCACCAGGCAACCTCGGCGATGACTACTGGGAACTTACTACCACCGAGCGCTTCTGGCCCGAGCTCGGCAATTGGACCGACCTTGTGTAATCAAGGAGGGAAGGATCGCATGCGCATGGCCAGGCTTAACGACGCCTACCAGAAAGCCCTCGATCGTTTGCTTGGAGATTTGCAATCAGGGGGACACATGGCCCGCTGATGGGGGAATGCAATCCGGACGGGAGCCATTCCAAACCTGGATGCGCGAAGCCTCCGGTGGTTCCGCTTTCAACAGTTCTTCGACGCCGTCGGTCCATTTCATCAATTCGATCCATTCGGCTCCGCAACCTGATTTCTCAGCCTCGCACCCCGATCTTGGCTTGACCCACTACCCCGAAGCGGGTTCGCTTGCGTCCAGTTCCAGCCGATAGGCTGAAGCAAACAAGCGATGGCCGGGAAACTGAAAATCTTCCTTTCGCACAACAGCGCGGACAAACCCGCGGTGGAAGCGCTGGCGTTGCGTCTGCGACAGGAGAACGACGTCGAACCCTGGCTCGACAAGTGGAACCTCATCCCCGGCCAGCCGTGGCAGGAGGAACTCGAGGTGGCGATCAAGGGCTGTGACAGTTGCGTGATCTTCATCGGCATCCCCGATCGGAGTGGTGGATCGGTCGGGCCGATCCTTTGAGCCCCTGCAACGCCAGCGCCAGCGCTTTGAGCACCGGCTCCGTTTCCAGCGTTTCTTTCAAATGATAGCCGCCGATTTTGCGCGACCAGCGGTCGGTGATCAGGGCCAGATACAGGAACGCCTCCTGCGTCCGAATATAGGTAATGTCGGCCACCCGCATTGGCAAGCAATTGCCAGTGCCCACGCGGGGAATCGACTCGGACAACGACGGCGCATTTAGCAACAAGACCCTGGCTTCGTATTGCAAACTGGAAGCCATCGTGTTTACGCGCTCCCGGCCGCATCACAAGAATGACCAAGCCTGGATTGAACAAAGGAACGGGGCCGTGATTCGCCGGATGGTTGGACCCGAGCGTTTCTCCGGGATCGTGGCGGGACATGCGCTGGCGCAGTTGTTGGGAGTCGTGCGGCTGTACGGGAACTATTTTGAGCCCTCCTTCAAACTGCGGGAGCGGATCCGCGAGGGGGCGAAAATCAAAAAGTTGTATCCCCCACCCGCTTGACCATCAGCCGCCCCAGTTCCGCGTCGTCCAACGCTTCCAGCGCCTCGACGTTCGGCACCTCGACGGTGCGGATGAAATCCCCGGAATCCGTGGGGCGCAGGGCGCGGAGCAACCGCACCGTGGACTCATCATCCTTCACCTCCAAGCTCGTGCCCGTGCGGAAGGCCACTTTGCCGTAGGGCGTTTTGATGCTCTTGCTGGCCACGAACCATTCCGGGTGGCTGCGGCAGATACTTTCCAGCGCCGTCTCCGCCTTGGTGGCGGCCTGCTGGCTGTCGGCATAATCCGACTTGTGCTCGTCAATGAGTTGGAGCAACTCGCTGTTGGCCGCCGCCGCCTCGATCTCGGCGAGCCGCCCGGAGGCTTCGCTCAGGACGGCGAGGAGGTTCTTCCCCAATCCGCCAAGTAGGGTTAGCCGGGGCTGCATCGCGGCAGTCGCCGGGAAGTGACGTATGGGGCAGCCGTCCGAATCGCGCTCGGTTTCGGCCTCGGCCTCGTGCTCCGCCAGCTTTCTGAGCCCGGAGTAGCTCGGGGCGAGCTTTCTGGTTATTGTAAACGACATCTGAGCGGGGGAGTTTCCCGGACGCCGCGCCGGGCGGCGCAATCGCCCGGAAAAGGCTTGCACTGCTTCGCCAAAAGCGTGGAACTGTCAGTAAGGAGTACGGTTGAAAACCAATTCTCCCTCTCTCGCGGCGCGGCAACAAGCAATTGCCTGTCAATGCAATGCCAATTCAATTCCAGCATGTGACGCGCAGGCTAACGTGCGGTGGTTGCCAATCAATTCAATATCAAGCTATCCCTACACCGCCACCTTCTTCCCGGCGTAGATGCGCTGAGCGTGCGCCGATTCCCGGTTGTAATCCCGATCTCCGAACTGAACCCTGGGCGGGCATTGCAGCGCTGAGTCTTCTCGACTCCGGCATTGGTGCGGTAGATGGCAAATCTATCGGTTACCGACGGATTTGCGTTTTCACGGGCCAAAGGATCTTCTTGCGCCCGGAAAATCATTCGACAAGATCGAAAGGCTGTGCGACAGAAATGCGGTCTGTGTCACACTCAAAAACTGAAAATATCGAAACATGAAACAATTCTCCCTCCCCAAACGTACGGTTCTTCGCCACGCCGCCGCTGCGTTGCTCGGGGCGCTGGTATTTTTCAATGCCGCCACCAGCCAGGCCTCTGTGCTGTACACCTGTCCAGGAACTGGCACATCCGGCGACTGGACCTCGCGCGGGTTCTACATGACCAACTACCCGGGAATCACGCTGGATTCTGCGACCTTGAAACTGGTCGGATTCACAGCCGGGACATATCAGGTTTCACTGACCGTGCGCAGCAACGCCTATAACGGCCCGGTTTTGGGCGTCTCCACCGTGAATGTTTCGCTGAACGCCCTGCCCGGGGCCCAGGTGAGTAAGACCTTCCCGTTTGCCTCCGTGCCGATGCCAAAGGGAGGCTTGGTCTGCTTCATTCTTAGCGTGCTGTCGGGACCGTACCCCGACATTTACTATGACGTGGGAGGCGGATGTTCAGGGGTAATCGAGACCGAGACCACCGCGCCGCCGTTGAGCACAATTCGGGGGTTGGGCGTGGGATTGACGCTCACAGGTTCCCTTGGGACGATCACGCTGGGCTGGTCCATTCAAGCGGCCATCAACGCGGCCGTGCCGGGCGAGACGGTCTTCGTGGGGCCAGGAACGTATCACGAGAACCTCTACCTGCGGAGCGGGATCAACGTGGTAGGATCGGGATTTAGCTCCACATCCCTGCAAGGCACGGGTGATGTCCGCGTGGTGAATTCGATCGGCGTTACCAACTCGCGGTTCGCCGGCTTCCAAATCTCCGGGTGCGGAACGCTTATCGTTTCCGCAGGCGTATTTATCTTCGGCGGCAATCTGTTGTTGGACAACAACAGGATTGTGAGCAACACCAACGGCGTCTGGATAGGCCCGGGCAGCAGTCCGATTATCCGCAACAACCTCATTGAAAAGAACGGAAACTCTCCGTTGAGTGGCGACAGTGCCGAAGTTGTCTGTCAGAACTCCACGCCGCTGATCACCGGCAACCTGATCGCGAACGGCCCGAATGAAGGCATCCGCTGTGAAACCTACAGCGGAGCACTGACCGGTGCGCAGATCATCAACAACACCATCGTGGGGCATCCCAATTACGGCATCGCCTGCTGGTTCGGCGCGATGCCGACGATCAAGAACAACATCATCGCCACCAACGGTACCGGCATCTTTGGCAGCGCGCCGGCCGGTCCGCTCAGTTCCTTCAATGATCTCTGGGCCAACAGGCTGCAGAATTACGGTAGTCCCGCTGTCCCGGGCCCGGGCGATCTGGCGCTGGATCCGCTGTTCGACGCCACTTCGCCCAGCCGGTTTGCGTTGGCGCCCGGATCGCCCTGCATCCACTCTGGCGATCCCAGCCCCATCTACAACAACCCGGACGGCTCGCGCAACACCATGGGCGCGTACGGCGGCCCCAGTGCGCTGACGCCCGGTCTAATCACCAGCCTCACCACGGGCTTCATTTTCACGAGCATTGGCAGCATCCCGGGGTCTTCCATTTCGACCACGGTGCCGCGGGTCGGTTTGGCGAATGTTGACACAACGACCGCTAACGCTTTGCAGATTCCCGCCTGGAAGGACGCGCCATTTGGCGGGCAGGTCCAACTGCACGGCCTGTTTGGTTCCAGCGACACTTCGGTTCAGTATTACCAAATTCTCGGCGCCAAATGGAATGCGGATACGCCCCCGGCGCCGTCGGACTACGTGCCGGTGCTCGATCCCTTGAACAAAATCAAATACACCATCGGTACGAATGGCTGGGTGGTGGCTTCGCTTGTGAACGTCGGGCCAAACGCCAACGGTCTGTATCTGCGGACGGATCGCCCCGATTCCGGCTACTGGACTTCGCCTGATCTCAAGCTGCTTTTGAACACGCTGGCATTGCAGAATTCCCGCTACAGTTTCATTTGCCGCGCCTATACCAACGACAGCCTTTCCTCCCTGATCACACTCACCAGCAATTCCATGAATCGGGTAACGCTGTGGATTGATAACAACGGCGTGGTCGTCAACTTGGCCCATGTGCTGGACCTGAATTCCAACACCATCCCGGAGTGCGGCATCATCCCGCTCACCACCGACCGGCAAAACCTTCAATTTGAGTTCACGGCCTACCACCCGACCGGATTCCTCCACAGTTTTGCCATCGGTTCTTACTTTGGCCGCAACCGCTACGGTGGCTATCTCGCGGCGGACCAATATGCCGGCGTCCACGACGCTCCGGGGCCGTTCTGGATGGGCACCGGGCTGGGCACCGTCATCTCCAATTCCTTGCCTGCCCAGGTAGTCGGCAACCTGACCAACTGGCAGACTTGCGCCTACCAATTCCAATTGTCCGCGTGGGCCCGCACCACCGATGGCGTCAACCTCATCTATGGAAACAGCTTCAACGACCACTATTACATTACCGTGGGCCCGACGCAGCCCGGTAGTTGCCTCGGCGACCTCAATGGCGATGGCCGCGTAGATGGGCTGGACCTGGCCATCTTCGGGCAGCGATTCGGCACCAATTGCACGCCGACGCTCAGGTAGGAAATGGGTGACAAATTGCCTAGCCTAACCTCCGATTAAAACAGGATCACCTATGAAATCGTATCTCCATCTTTACGCGGTGGCCCTTGCCGCCTTCGTCTGTGCCAGCCAGTCCATGTCGGCCTCGGTGAATGTCTATGGCGAGACTAGCTCGGACGGCACGAATGTTTCCGTCCACCTCTACGCCGACCTCGGCGCCAATTCGCTCGTGAGTTTTGGCGTTCGGTTGCAGTACGATCCGAACAACCTGCAACTCCTCAGCGCCCTGAAAAACGCTGCCATTTGGTACCTGTCCGACGGACAACACCAGTATCCGTACACGGAGCCCGACACCACCACGCCCGGCGAAGTGCTTCTCTTGGGGGTGAAATTTGACGGCCGCAACCCGCTCCAAGGTGTCACCGGTCAGCATGTTCTCCTAGGCACGGTGACCTTCCGACGCCTCACTTCCGCACCGCCCACGTTCACCTTGGCCCTCGGGCGCCCCAACAGCTTCGACAACTTCGTCACCACCGGCGGCACCGTCCTGGATACCGCTCCCGGGGGGATTGTCGTCAGCGAGGTCGTCGCGCTGCAAATGATTGGCGTCACGCCCGGTCCCGGCTGGGTGACCGTGCAATGGCGGGGCGGCACCCAAGTCACGCAGTACCTGCAACGGCGTTTCTCCCTCGGCCCAACCGACCTTTGGGGGGATATCTTCACCAATCCGCCACCGACCTCGCCCACGGTTACCTACACGAACCTGGTTGGGACGAACCGGGTGATATTCTACCGCGTCCGCGTGCAACCCTGACCTCGCCGAAACAATTCAAAACCGAAGTCGGGAGACGGGGTGGGTAAAGCCTGGATAAACCCGGACTCCGGACTGGCTATTTCAAGGCAGCCGAGGCAGCCGGTAGAAACCCGGCGATAGATTGTTGGTCTCGGTCATCTGGCTTTGATTTCCCACCCTCACCGACGATCTTGCTGTTGTTCTCTTGGTGCGCCGCCGCAGTGGCCGGCGCCACGGACCACGCCGGGCACACCGCCGACCTGATCGCTCCCGCCAAGCTGGCACGCTAGGCCCACGGGCACAGACCCACGCATCCAAAAGACTGTGGCCCAACTTGAGGCCGCTAGGAAAGACGGCCAGAAGATCGAGAAGGTCGCAGCGAAGGCCGGGAACATCGCCGGGTATAGCACGAAGCGGCGAAGCTGACCACGGCGGTAATGGTGCGCAATTAGCAGATTGCCGAGCGGCTCGGTTGCCTCGACGACTAGCCTGGCCATGTGGTTTATTTGCGGACCCGGACCAAGACGCAGAATCCTTGAGGGATGGTTGTTTCTACTCGTGGTTCCGGGAGCCCTGCGCCGACGTGGGGCCCATGCCCGACTACGAAAACGTCCTCACTGATGGAACCAGTCCAAGGGGCCAAGCAAAAAGATACCGCCTGCGTCCGCCGGTGGGGTGCGCCACGGAGCGGTCACCGCTTTCCCGGTTTGGGGCGGAAAACCTGCACAGCGGGTCTTCCCAGCGGAGCAACCGTGCGGTGCTGGGCCGGCCGGGGGGGGCTAAAAAAGACTTGCCTTACCGCTTCGAAAACCGAAACTCGGCCCGATAAATGAGCGTGATAAAAAAGCAATTTTCCATAACCCGCGAAGCGCCCAGAAAGCAAATGCCTACCAATAATGGCCAGACTCTGTGGCCGCCCGAAGTTGCCGCCGGTCGCCGCTCGGCAATCCCGATGGGAGAGGACTTCAAGCAATTCCAACTCGTGCCCGGGGCGCTGTCGGTGAAATCCCTGGCGCCGCTCGTTTGCCACCTGACGGGGTCATAGCGGCCGCCGGAAGGCTCGAAATTCGCAGTGCATTCAAGGATTTCTAGCCACTGATCATCATGATTGCGACCCGACAAACCAAACTTCCGTTTGTCATTTTCCAGATCAAGGATGGGATGTACGCCGTCGAGGCTAAAAATGTTCGGGAGATCGTCAGGCTCACGCAGGTCACGAGTGTTGCCAATACTCCACCTGAAATCCGTGGCGTCATCAATCTACGGGGCAATCTCATTCGGCTCATCGACCTGCGGGTCAAACTGGGCCTTCCAACCCTCAGAGCGGAGATGGAAGAGTTGATAAAATTGCTGCGGGACCGTGAGCAGGATCATCGCAATTGGCTGACTGAGCTGGAGGCGTGTGTGCGTGAGCGCCGGCCATTTGGAATGGCTCGCGATCCTCACAAATGCAAATTTGGGCTTTGGTATGATCGGTACCGGAAGGAAGACCGGCTGCTTCGGATGACCCTTCCCAGCATGGATGCGCCTCACAAGGCCATTCACGCCACGGCAGATGAAGCCATCCACAGGGCGGAAAACGGCGATACTACTGGGGCCCTTGAACTGATTTCGGCCCGCCGGAACCTTGAATTGGCGGCATTGATCGAGTTGTTCGAAGAAGCACGGCGCCGGCTGGGCGAGGAGCATCGTGAAGTAGCTGTCGTCCTGTCGTGCGGAAAGGACCTGTTGGCCTTCAGCGTCGACCATGTGGAAGCGACGGAGCATATTCCGGAAGAAAGCATTGAGCCAATGCCCCCTGCCTTGGTGGACCTAAACGCCGGGTTTCATTGTCGTGTTGGCAAAAGGCTCAAGACCAATCAAACCATCTTGCTTCTCAGCGACAAGTATTTTTCCAACTCTGGCACAGTCAACTGAGCCAGAGTAGGGGATCACCCATGAGCGTGACCGGTCAACCCGAAATAGATTTCCGGCAGCCAGCCTTTATTTTGTTAAAAGCGGTCCTTGTCTTTCCGGGCCGTTGCGGGGCGGCGTCCAAGATGTAATTCGACTCAGTCATTTCAGTCGTTGATTCGGATGGACGCCTCCCACTTTGGGAGGGGGGATCCGTTGGGTTGCCTGGTGCAGGAAGTGGTGTAACGTTGCGCGTTATTCTGTGGATTTCGTTTCAAACGGAGCCGTGGACGAAGCTTCGGGGTTTGCGGCGCAGTTTCGTGTTTGGTAGCTGAGCCCGCCGGCATCGGGGGTTAACGGAGGTTCTCTTTGATTTGGCGGACGAGTTCCAATCCGCGCCGGCGGCAGAGTTCGCGCTCGGGTTCGGGGAGTCGAACTGGAGCTGGTGGTGGTGGCGGCGGGGGCGGGGCGAGGCGCACGCGCCGGATGTTAAGGTCTTCTTCGAACCGGTCCGGTTGAAGCAAGTTGGAGAGTTTGAGCGCGCCGACATTGCGGCGGCCTTCCCGGATCTC
>CAIKLQ010000169.1 GCA_903828255.1 uncultured Verrucomicrobiota bacterium | reverse complement strand
GGGAGGAGGTGTCCGCCAAACTGACGGACTATCCCATTAATCCCGACACGGGGATAATGATTGGCCAAGGGGTTCCGTTCGCGAAATCACACCGGCATTTCAGCCATCTCTTCGCCATCTGGCCCTTGCGTTTGATGGCGGGTGAAAGCCAGCCCGAACGTCTGCCGTTAATGAAGCAGTCCCTCCAGCACTTCACAGATTTGGAGGGGGATAACTGCATGTTCAAGTACACCGGGGCGGCCTCGCTCTGGGCCACCCTGGGCGAAGGGGATACGGCCCTGAAATGGCTGACGCGAGCTTTGGTCATCCTGCCGCGAAAAGTCCCCGTGCCGACGGTGGGGGCCAATACGCTCTACAGCGAAAATGGCTGGCCGACCTTTGAGTCTCCCGTCGCAGCCTCCGGCAGCCTGCTCGATATGTTGATCCAGAGTAGTGCCGGAACCATTCGGATATTTCCGGCGGTGCCGACTGTCTGGAAGGAAGCCCGTTTCTACCACCTTCGAACTGAAGGGGCGTTTCTAGTCAGTGCTGTCCGTCAAGCGGGTAAGACCCGGTGGGTGCAGATCCAAAGCCTGGCTGGGGCCCCTTGCGCCCTCCGTACCGACTTTACGGAGGCGGTCCGGGTGCTGGGGCCAATAACGGCTGATTTGCGTCAGCACGCAGGGCGGATCGATTTGAACCTCAAAGCGGGAGAGTCGGCGGTGCTTTACACCGGGAAGATGCCAGAGTCATTTATGGTGTCGGCACTGCCCGCGAAGCTGGAAGAGATGAATAGTTGGGGTGTGCGAGCAAAGTAAGGCCGGCTACGTCGGCTGCTACTTTTCAAACAGGCGCTAAGGCGATTTCAGCTTGGCTATCAAAGTGATTTTCGAGGATCTCGAATCCGTGATCCTAGCTCTGGAACTGGAGTTCGGTCGTGGCGCGTGAGGGGCATTTATTTCTGAGGCGCAATCGCTCAAATGCGCTAGCATGGAGACCGGCGAACGGTGGCTTAAATTAACTCGACACAACCATGATGAACATCGGCATAGCAAAACCATTTGTAACGCGGAAGCGATTGCAGCTTTGGGTGGCTGGCTTTATTGCGTCCGGGCTGCTGGGGCTTCAGGTGCTGGGCGCGCAGCCAAAGTTACCGGATCCGCGAATGGAGTTTCTCGACAACGGCGAGGTGCGGGTTGGGATGGACCTCGCTCTCGGCGGCGCGGTTACTTTCATCTCCAGCAAGGATCACCCGGCTAACATCATCAACAGCGCCGACCTCGGCCGCCAGATTCAGATGTCCCATTACTCCGGCCCCTGGCCGTTCGAGGCGGGTGAGAAGAAACCTCACCCGCAGTGGGCGGGCCTGGGGTGGAATCCGATCCAAACCGGCGACTGCCGCATGAATCCCTCGAAGGTCCTCGAACATCGCAACGAGGCCCGCGAACTTTACGTCAAATGTATCCCAATGCAGTGGCCGCTGGACAATGTGCCGGGCGATTGCGTTTTCGAGACGTGGACCCGGCTCGAAGGTCCGATCATTCACATGCGGTTTCGCTGCACCAACCAGCGCCTGGACAAGACGGTTTATCGTCCGTGCGCCCAGGAGTTGCCCGCAGTTTACACGATCTCGAAGCTGTCCCATCTCATGTCCTATACGGGCGAACATCCGTTCACCGGCGCGGCGCTCACGCTGGTAAGCAACGATTGGCACGCACCCTGGCCGTGGACGCGTTTCACCGCCACCGAACGCTGGGCGGCGCTCGTGGACGATGCGAATTGGGGGTTGGGCGTTTTCAAGGATGACGGCGGTGAATTCCATGGCGGGATTCATGGCGACGCACGTTCCGATGATCCCAAGCATGGCTCCACTGCCTATGTCGCCCCGATCCACCGGGAGAATTTCGACTACAATATCGTTTACGAACATCGGACCTCCCTCATGGTTGGCCAATTGGAAGAGATTCGACGCCGGTTTAATGCCCTGGCCAGCAAGGTTCCGCCAGCCTGGCGATTCACCACGGATCGTCAGCATTGGACTTTGAGCCACGCGACCGATCAGGGTTTTTCGCTGCGAGGCGAATGGCGGATTCGGTTCGGCGCCGAGAAACCTCGGCTGGAAGGCCCCACCCAATGCTGGCAAGCGGAGCAGTCGCCGTCCGTGGAATTGGAGATCGCGTACGCGGGCCCGGCCACGAAGGCGCGACTGTTCTGGAAACGACTTGGCGAAGATGGATACGATGCCAAACGAAGTGTCGCATTCGATTTGGTAGCCACGGAAAAACTTCGCACCTATCGCCTCGCGCTGGCTGGCGCGCCAGAGTATCGGGGGTTGATCACCGGCTTGGCCTTCGAACCGCTTGCCGAACCGCGACCGGGCGGGCAAATAGGCATCAAGTCCATCTCCCTGATCGCCACTCCTTGATTCGATGAATTCTGTGAGAAGCAGATCGAAACCAAAGTCTGGATATTACCCTCACCCCATGGCGGGCGGGCCGGCTTTGGCGCCCTCCAAGTGGAGCAATCCTCTGGCTGCGGGCTGCGGGCGGCGTGTTGATCGCCGCCGCGGCGGTGCTCAATCTCTCGCTGCACAGCCTGCGTGTCCGTTGGATTGCGCTGTCGCTAGCGGCCACGTTCGGTTGCTACGGGCGGGTGCGAAAGAAGGTGGATTTGCCATCCCTGCACGCTCTGCTACCGCGCGGTCGGCGCTCTGGTTCATGGTGGGTCTCCGCTCCCCTTGGGCAGGCGTTTCCACCGATTGCTGGCCAATATTGCTGTGTCAATCATGGTCCGTTGAATAGTGGGGTGGGTGGTCTTGGACATGGGAAATGCTTCCCATGCCAAGGAGGCGATCAGGACTCCGGCGTTGCCAGGCACGCGCGGTGTCCGACACAATTGCGCGGATGAGTTTTAGCAATTTGACGGAAGCCTTCTTCGCGAAGTCCGCCGGCTGGGGGGCGGTCAAAAGCGCCCGCTCGCTGCTGGCGGGCGGCAAGGTCCTTTCCTCGAACTGGACGCCGCCGCTGCTCCAGGGCGTGGTGCAGGAAGGCCCATCGTCGTTTCGCGCGGGCTTGGTCATCAAGGGCGCGGCGGACCTTGAAAACCTCTGCACCTGCCGCACGTCGCGGGAGGCGGGCATCATCTGCTCCCACTCGGTCGCGGTGGGGCTGCACCATTTGCAGAGCACCAAGTTGCCGCCCCTGAACCGGGACACCGCCACGCCACTGCCCGCGCGCCTCGGAGCCAGACCGGGCACCCCCGAACCGGAACCGCAGCCGGGACCAAAACTCAAACGCGCCGCCACCGGCTCGCCCTGTGGAGTAAAGCCACTGGACGCACCCGCCGCGGCCGGCGCACCTACTCCACAGGGCGAGCGCTTGGAAATTTCCGTCATCCTGCCGGCAACCTTTGCGACGGGCATCCAACGCGGCAAAGTGATGGTGTCGTTTGAGGGCCGGTGGAGCCGGGGTCGCGGGCCGCTCAGCGGGTTGCCGATGAACCAACCGTTTGCGTTGTCGCCCGAGGACACGCGCCTGCTCGACAAAGCCGAGGAGCTGGCTGGCGACGAAACTCCCGGCGGCTTGATGCTCAATCTCGCCGAATTGACCCAATTGCTTGACGCGCTCACGGATCATCCGCGCGTCGCGCTGGGCCGGATCACGCCGATCAAAGTAAGCCCGACCGCGTGGCGTGTGCCGGTGGAGGCCACGCTCCAAACCTCCGGCGAAATCCGACTGAACCTGCCCGCGAACCTCGATCCGCCCACGCTGATTGCTGGTGAGTCGCTGTGGGTGTTTCGTGGGGATTCGTTGGAGCCGGTCGGCCTGCCGATGCAATGGCGCGAGTTATTCCGCGCGCCGATGAAGCTCCCCCGCTCGCGCGTGCCGCTGTTCCTCAGTCAGGAACTGGTCGTGTTGGAAGCCGAGAGCGAAGTGGATGCGAATTTCGGCATTGATGAGTTCACGCTGGAGCCGCCGTCACCGCGCTTCATCCTCGCGCTCAACGGTGCGCTGCTCCAGGTGCAAGCACAACTCCAGTGCGCTTACGGCCCGCGCCTCATGACGGTGGGCGTGATGGCGAAAGACGACTCGCTCTGGCTGCCGGACCCCAAGTCCACCACGCGCTACTCGACGCGCGACTTCGGCGGGGAGGTAGCGGCGGCGGAGCGGTTGCGCCGTGCGGGATTCAGCGGCCCGGACGCGCAAGGGCGCTGGAATCTACACGGCGAAAGCGCGGTGGTGCGCTTCTTCGCGTGTGACTATCCGCGTTTGCAGAAGGAGTGGGAGGTTTCGCTGGAGGACAATCTCCGGCACAACACGCTCCAGAATTTTGAGCGGCTCGAGCCGCGCTTTGAAATCCGCCCCGCCGGCGAACGCTGGTTCGATGTCGAAATGTCCCTGGCGTCGGCGGACGGCGAGAAGTTTTCGGCGGCGGATATTCAGCGCTTGATCCTGTCCGGCAACGGCACGACGCGGTTGAAGAATGGCCGCATCGCGCTGATTGACACGGGCGCGCTGGAGGAATTCACCGAGGTGCTGCGCGATTGCGCACCGCAGCAACATGCGCGGGGCTACCGCTTCAGCGACGTGCAAGCGGGCTTCCTCGACGCCACGCTCCGCCAGCAGCCCGGCTGGCAGGTTCAAGCGGCAGCCGGCTGGCGCGAACGCGCCGCGCAACAGAGCGGCCAGGCGAAACTCACCTGCCCGCCGCTCGGCCCGCTCGAAGACGTGCTGCGTCCCTACCAACGGCAAGGCGTGGCGTGGTTGCAATTCCTCCGCGACAACAAATTCGGCGGCATCCTCGCGGACGAAATGGGTCTCGGCAAAACGCTCCAGACGCTGGCGTTCATCCAATCCTGTCACGCGAACCGCAAGCTCTGCGGCCCGGTGCTCATCGTCTGCCCGACTTCGCTGGTCTTCAATTGGCTGGCGGAGGCGAAGAAATTCACGCCCACGTTGAAGGTCGTCGCATTGCACGGCACGGGGCGACACGAGCACTTCGAGGAAATCGCCAAGAGCGATCTCGTCATCACCAGCTACGCGCTGATCCGGCGCGACGCGGATCGGTATCGCGAGCAGAAGTTCGACACGCTCGTGCTCGATGAAGCCCAGCACATCAAGAACCGGCAGACGCAAAACGCGCTCGCCGTAAAAGCCGTCCGCACCAGTTACCGGCTCGTGCTCACGGGCACGCCGATGGAAAACTCGGTGCTCGATCTCTGGAGCATTTTTGATTTTCTGATGCCCAGTTATCTCGGTTCGGCGACGGAGTTTCGCGAGCGTTACGAGCAACCCATCACGCGCGACAAGGACGAGGCCGCACAGGCGCGGCTCGGGCGGCGGCTGCGACCGTTCATCCTGCGCCGGCTCAAGACCGAGGTCGCCAAGGATTTGCCGGCGAAGCTCCAACAAGTGTCCTACTGCGAACTCACCGACGACCAGGCGGAGATTTACAAGCAGGTGCTCGCCGTCAGCCGCAAGGAGGTCATGACCGCCGTCGGCGCGCACGGCGTGGCCAAGAGCAAGATGGTCGTGCTCAACGCGCTCCTGCGCTTGCGCCAAATCTGCTGCGACCTGCGGCTGCTCAAACTGGAGAATGCCGAGTTCACCGACGACAGCTCCGGCAAGCTGGCGATGTTCGCTGAGTTGCTGGAGGAGGCGATGGACGGCGGGCACCGCGTGCTGGTCTTCAGCCAGTTCACGACGATGCTCGGGCTGCTCAAGGACAAGCTCACGGCGGAGAAGATCGAGTATTGCTACCTCGACGGCGCGACGACCAATCGCGGCGCCGTCGTGGAAAAATTCCAGAGCAACGCGAAGATTCCCGTTTTCCTCATCAGCCTCAAGGCCGGCGGCGTTGGCCTCACCCTCACCGGCGCGGACACGGTGGTCCACTTCGATCCGTGGTGGAATCCGGCCGTGGAGGATCAAGCCACGGACCGCGCCCACCGCATCGGCCAGACCCGCGTGGTGACCAGCTACAAACTCATCGCCCGCGGCACGGTGGAGGAGAAGATCCTAGCGCTCCAGCAAAAGAAGCGCGCGTTCATCAAAGCCACCCTCGGCGGTGAGGAAACGCTGGCGGACAACCTGACGTGGGAGGAAATTCAGGGTCTGTTTGAGTAAGCCCCTGAGGAATCCGCGGGACAAACGAGAAAGCCACAAAACGCGCAAGCGATTCTCCCTCTCCCCCTCCGCGGGGGAGGTGTTAAGATCTATATGACTGCTTTGTGTGATTGTTTGTTTTGAGATTGCCATACTGGCTCGGTTCTTATTCAACCTGGGCAATCCTGCGGAGCAGGTCAAGTCTGCCTTTGACACCACCGCTCTACCCGAAAGATCGGAGTCACGGATGAACCGCGCAGCGTCAATAAAGCCAATTCCTATCATTACGATACTCGGTTTCTGACTAGCACTGCGTCCTGATGATTTCCAACTCCCTTGGCATGAATCGCCACGACTTCAAAATACCGGGTCCATTCCCGTTGGATGTATTCTTCAGTATGAAAGGCCGTCTGATAGAACTCCGGCAAACCGTCTGTTCCTCTGCCTTTATCGTAGAAGAAGCCTTTTTCCAGCAACTCATTCCGGTCGGTTTTTCTCACCAGATGGTGAAAACAATTCTCGCCGTGAACGGTAAACACGCCATAGCCCCCTGGCCGGATGATCCGGGCAAGCTCCTTCAGCCACGCATGCTGCATCTCCTCCGGTAAATGGGTGAAGATGCTGATGCTGTAAACGAAATCAAAGGTCCCGTCCGCATATTTGGTCGGCGGGGCAAAACCATTGACATTCAAATTGTGAAAGCACCGGTAATTTTCTTGAAGCCACTGAATCGCTTGTTCGTCAATGTCGGTGCCACTGAGTTTGCCGGGGGGCATCAGGTAACTGAGCGGAATCAGGAAGCGACCGCAGCCACAACCGAAATCAAGGATGTGATCAAAATTAAAAGCGCTCAGTCCTTGCTTCTTCAAAATGTTTTCGATGTCGTAAAACATGTCCCGGCCATGTTTGAAGAACTCCGGATAGTAAGCCCCAGCCACCCGGATTTGCAGCTCCTTTGGGGGGATCGGCGGCAGTTTTTCCTTCAATTGCAGCAGGGAAATATATTGCCCGAACTCGGCATCATAATCGCACATATCCTTGAGCCGCCGCTTGAGCAGCCAACTGACCCGCTGCTTGAATCGCACGCGAAGTCTTTCAACCTGAGCTTTGAGGGCCATATGTTTTGTAAAGTGATTTTGTGCTCGGAAACCGGTCCCTGCCGATCCAGTTTGGTGACTTACGTCCAGAGGGGGAATTTCTGCGGCATGATTCTCCGCAGGCTTTTGCCGCAGACGGCATCCCGAACTGCCGCCGCAGTTGATACAGACTTTAACATAACGGGTTCAAAATGTCGCCAGTCTCTTAAAATAGGGTTCAATGCAGCGCTTCCTTGGCCATTAACTTTTCGGGCCGTTCAGTGTTGAAAAGGCGTTCATTCATTTCACTGACGACTATGTCGGGTTTTTCCCGCTCAATCCAGGCGGGATCCAAAGCGTATTGCCATAGATAGGTGACCTGATTGAAATGATAGCCTAGGAATTGAAGCCAATTCATCGCAAACGAATCCTGAAAGATAATCACGCGGCCCTGCGCCTGCGGATTATAGGTGTATCTTGGCTCATGGACATGTTCCGGCGGCGGCAACTTGGTTGTGAACTGCGGCAATCCCGGCTTGGGGACAAGGGAATAGGCGTTGCTCTCGGGCAGGCTCAAGCCGAGAATTCTAGCCAAATCCATACCCGGCTCAAACCTGTTGGTCAGAGTGAACGAGGCGAGCGACAGGGGTTCCAAACCGGGCCGCTGCTTGGCCAATGTTCGCATGAGTTCCTGGTAGGCCACGAATCCGCCGAAGGAATTCCAGTGGGTATCGGTCTTAAAATAGGTCGGACAGATTTGCTTGGCATCGCGGACCACCTCCCGTTGATCGAGGATGGGCACAGTGGAGTGGGCGTGCATATAGGCGACAAACTGGTCAAGCTTCGTCTGCGGGCGAACCTTGGTCACCCAGGCTGGCAGTGCTTCGGGGTAGATGGTGTGTTTGTCCGGCGTCACGACAAACAGATAGGCGATGCCGCGCCCGGCCAGCCAGTCCCGGCGTTTTTCCAGCAGCACCTGCCAGTCGTGCAGTTGCTCCGGCGTGAATTGAAGCAGCCCGCTATAATGATCAATCATTTCAGAATGCGTGTAGAAGAGCCAGCCATCCTTACCGACCAGCACCGTGCGGATGTTTTGAACTTTGAAGAGTGACCATCTTATCTTGTTATGCCACAATACGAGACATTTGCGAAAGCCGAAATGATCGTTGAAATAGGCCTCCAGTCCGACCACATAGGGCTGCAACCCATGCCAGCCTGGCTGGAGTTTGGGGCCGGCGGCCAGGGTCCGGTTTTCACTTTGCGGCGACGTCCAGTCTATGCGGAAAAAAGTGTCGAGTACCGGCAGCCAGAGCAACGTCAGGAACAAACCAATCAGGACAACGTTGGTTCTGCGCGTCAAAGTGGAAGTGGTGGAGGGACGGTTCATGCCGTTCAAAAGCGGAAGTAAATAAATGGATTGTAAGTGCCCCCAGCCAGCCAGCTGGAGCAAACCACCAACAGCCCCAGAACCACCGTCACTTCCAGCACGGAACCGAAGACTTGCACGCCGGTTCGGCAGCTTCCGGGGGTTGCCTGCCCCAGCCGGGTGCAGGTCTTTTTAATCCAACCCCACACCGGCCCGCAGAAAGGAATGCCAAACACCAGTGCCCAGATTGCTTCATTGTTGATATAGCGGACGAGAGGTTGTGGGGCGGACGCGTGATCCAATCCAAACAACGCGAGAAAATAATGCAGCGATTCGGTGAACGTATTCGACCGGAAAATTACCAGGCTCATCATAAAAACAAACATGGCGTAACAATGCCGCGCTGGTCGGGGAAGCTTGGCCTGCCAGGTGCCAAAGCGGGTCCGCTCCAGCACCACAAAGAATGCCTGGTAGAGTCCAAATACCACATAGGTCCAACCGGCCCCGTGCCACAAGCCGCACAGGAAAAAAACAATCAGCAGGTTCAAATTAGTTCGCGCATTGGAAACCCGGTTGCCGCCGAGTGGAATGTAAAGGTAGTCACGAAACCAAGTCATGAGTGAAATATGCCAGCGCTGCCAGAAATCCTTTACGGATTGGGCCGTATAGGGGAAATTAAAATTTTCCAGAAACCGGAAGCCAAACATTTTTCCCATGCCGACCGCCATGTCCGAGTAGCCGGAAAAATCAAAGTAAATCTGGAGCGTGTAGCACAGAATGCCAAACCACGCAGTCGGCCCGGAAAGTTCATCCGCCGACAGCGCGAAAATCTGGTCCGCCGGCAAAGCCAGCGCATTGGCGATCATCATTTTCTTGGCCAAGCCGCCGACGAACCGCCGGATGCCTTCTGCAAAATCGTCGCGGCTCATCGTGCGCTGCACCAGTTGTGGGGCCATGCCATTCCAGCGCAAAATCGGCCCCGCGATGAGTTGCGGGAAAAGGAAAATATAGAGCGCCATATCCTTCGGGTCGGTCGCCGCCTTCCACTTGCGGCGATATATGTCAATCACATAGGACAGCGCGTGGAACGTAAAAAATG
>CAIKLQ010000168.1 GCA_903828255.1 uncultured Verrucomicrobiota bacterium | reverse complement strand
GAGATCACTCACTTGGCCGGGCTTGATCCGCGCGGGCCAGCGAACAATCAGCGGCACGCGGATGCCGCCCTCGGTCAGGTCGCGTTTGAGGCCACGGAACGGGCCCGCGCTTTGGAGAAATTTCGGATCCACCCCGCCTTCCTTGTGCGGGCCGTTGTCGCTGCTGAAAATGACCACGGTGTCGTCGGCGATTTTCAACTCTTTCAGTTTGGCGAACAACTTGCCGATGTCCGCGTCCATGCGGGCGATCATGGCGGCCTTGTTTTTCTCGGGCTGCGGCCAGGGCTCGCTGGAGTACGGCGCGTCGGTGGGCACTTGCATGCCGTTGCCCGAGCGCCGGCCTTCCTCGTTGTTGGCGTGCGGGATGGTGTAACTGAGCAGCAGAAAAAACGGGCGGAATTGATTGAACTTTTCCGGCTTGTTGATCCGCAGGAAATTGAGCGCGGCTTTCGTGCAGAGGTCCGGGACATAGTTGCCTTTGCCGCCGCCAGCGTTCTCGGGGAACTGCAGCTTACCATCGAAACCTTCCTTGCCGGGCTGGGGTGGATCGTAGCGCCAGAGAAACTCCGGATAATAATCGTGCGCTTCCTGATTGCTGAGGTAACCCACAAATTCATCGAATCCCTTCTTCTGCGGCAAGCCGGGTAGGCCCTCTTCCGTCAGCCCCCACTTGCCGATCAAACCGGTGCGATAGCCCGCCGCCTTGAGCACCTCCGCCACCGTGACATCGTCCGCCCGCAACGTGGCCTTCGCGGAATTACCACGCAGGTTTAGATGTCCGGTGTGCTGCCCGAGCATCAGCGCGGCGCGCGACGGCGAGCAAACCGTGCTGCCCGCATACGCGCTGGTGAAGCGGATGCCTTCGCTGGCCATCTGGTCCAGATTCGGCGTGGCGAACTTGGTTTGACCGTAGCAACTCAAATCCCCGTAGCCGAGATCGTCAGCCAGGATGTAAATGATGCTGGGCCGCCGCGGTGCGGGCGGCGGATTATTGGTGGATTGCGCGGGCGCAACCAGCACCCTCGCCAGCAACAGGGCAAAAACTATTTTCACTTTCATGAGCGGAGGCGGATTCTGGGCAAGCGGGAGCGGACCGTCCAACCAAATCCGATGAGGGCAGGGAGAGCACAGCCAAGCACCCAAATATCGAAGCCCCCAATCCGGGCGGCGCCACATTGTCGGCATTTGAGTCTTTGGATGTTCGGGTCCTTCTCGCGCCTCCATTCCACGAATTCTCTTTTCATTTTGCCACCCTCCCCGCATTGTTTTGGCACATGTCAGACAGTGAAGCACCAAAATCGCCCGCCGGTCCGCGTCGTCACCGAGGCCGCCGCGGTGGGCGCGGACGCGGACGCAGCCCCCGCACACCAGCGATCGAACCCGCCGCTCCCGTAGCGCCTGCCCCCGCCTTGGATCCCGCAGCGGCAGGGACCATCGTAGAAGCTGTGACCACCGAACCGGCGGCGACTCCCCCGGCCATCGTGCCTATGCCGCGGGTCGCGCCAGAGCCGCCAGCGTTGCTGGAAGCCCTGGCCACAAAAGTAAATCGCATCATGCGCGAGCCGGAGCCGGAACGGAGAGGCCCAGCCATCACGCAAGCCATTGAACAGATTTCCGAGATCGTCGAGTCCCTCAAGCGCATCCTCGATCAGATGGAAGAGGTCCTGGAATTGACGGAACTCGCCGAGCGTCAGAAGAGCGCTGACGAACGGGAGATTGATTCATTGCGCCGCGCACTGCGGCAATTGCAGCAGCCACGCAGCGGTCGTTCGCGTGATGATGACCGTCCCGACCGTACCGATCGTTCCGAACCCCGTACCGATCGTTCCGAACCCCGTACCGACCGTTCCGAACCCCGTACCGATCGTTCTGAACCCCGTACCGAACGAGCAGAACGTCCAGAGCGTGCAGAGACACGTCAGGACGCTGGGCCGCATTGAGGCAGGCTGACGCTCTGAGCGGATCTGCAGCCGCTCAGACGGCGTAGTGCTTCGCCACTTTCCGCACCGCCCGGGCTACGGCGCGGATGTAGTCCTCGTCCATCGCTTCGTTCACGCGGAACAACATGCAGGTCTTCAGAATTTCCTCCGTCACCGGGCAAAGGACCTTCGTGTAATCCATCGCCGTCAGTCCCAGTTCCCTGATCGGCCAGTGGCCGGCAAAGAACGCGTGCTTCTGGAACATCGGCATCCCGTAAACCGGCGTCGCGATGTAGCCGTTGCTGAAAGATGCACCCTCCGCCGCCAGTGCCTTGGTGAACTGCGCGCGGTCGCAACTCAGTTCGTTCGGCACCAGCCGCGCCAGGTAAAACCAATAGGAGCAGCGATCCTCCGAGTCCACGAGATGCGTGGCAAAGCCCCGTACGCCGACCAGTTCTGCCGTAAGCAAGTTGCCGAGCCGCGAGCGTTTCGTAACGATGTCTTCCAGTCGCGTCAATTGCGCTGCCACAAACGCCGCGTGCAATTCGCTCATGCGGTAATTCGCACCCAGCGCGGTGGCGGTGTCCGGCGGGTTGAAACGATTCGTTCCCTTGTCGCCAAACTTAGTTAGCAACGGGCCGAATGTTTCGTGGCTCGACATCGCGATCCCGCCGTCGCCACAGGTGATTTGCTTGGAATCCTGGAGCGAGAAGCAACCGATCTCGCCAAACGTGCTGACCGGTTTGCCGCGATACAGCGCACCCCACGCCTGCGCGCAATCCTCGATGAGAATCAACTTGTGCGCCTCGGCGATCTGCTTCAATTCCGCCAGCCGGCGCGGATTACCGGCCAGATGCACGGCGATGATGGCCCGCGTCTTCGGCGTGATCTTGCGCTCGACATCCACCGGGTCGAGACAGCCCGTGGCTGGTTCGAGATCGGCGAAGACCGGCACCGCGTTCTGGAACAACACACCGATGACCGTGCCGATATCTGTGATGCCTGAAGTGATGACCTCGTCGCCGGGCGCAATCCCCGCCGCCGCCACCGCGATGTGCAACGCCGCGCTGCCGGAAGAACACGGCTGGATGAACTTGTGCGGGTAAAATTTCTGAAGCCGCTCCGTGAGCAGCGTGGTCTGCTTGTTCTTCCAGTAATAAAGCGAGTCCTGCTTCACCGCCTCGCCGAGTTGCTGCAACTCCGGCTCGCCCCAGCGCTTGGCTGTCGGCATTTTTTGCGCGACAGCTTTCTCGCCGCCATCGAGTGCGAGCTTGTCCGATGCGGATTCCGCGCCCGGCAACTGGCTGGCGGCCAGCGCGCCGGCGGACGTGGCGATGAATTGACGACGCGTGAGATTTTGATTTGCAGCCATGCCGCGCATTATGAATGCGTTGGGCAGCAGAGTCAAAATGGAAAATGGCAGCTTGAGGTCACCCGGCTACAGGGAAGCCGCGTGAGGGCACGCGGCCTACAACATCACCGTGTTGTAGGCCCGGGTACCCCACCGGGCGGTTCTGCGTTGCAGTAGAAATCGTCCCCGCCCTGAGCGGCGCCGCAAAAGATGGCCAGCAGAAGCCACGCAAGCAGGGCCACATAATCCCACAGAAGAAAAGTCCAAGAAACCTCAACGGCGGCGACTGCTTCCAATGTCCGGATCGCAATGCCGCAAACCACGCCGGCAAGCGCCGACTTTTCCCGGACTCCTCGCAATGACGCGTTGTGGAGGGGGCAGCGAAGGAAACCGTCGACTTCAGAAATTCATTCACAAAGAAAAAACCGCGCCGGAGGGGGCGCGGGTGGGTTCAAAATCTTGCCGACGACCGATTTACCTGCGTCGGTGTTTGATCTTCAATCGGGCCAACGAGTGCGTGACCGCAGCTTCAACCATGGCGGATTCCTCGGCGCCCATTCTCTCATTGCGGCGCGCTTCCGCCCGTTTGCGCGCGGCGTCCGATTCCGCCTCATCCGCGTCGGAACTCACCGCCAGCGCGGTGAGGAGCGACACGCGATCACCAACGATCTCGACAAATCCCTCGCCCACGGCCAGCACAATTTCCTGAGTGCCTTTCTTCGCGACCACCAAGCCAGGCGCGACCATTGTCATCAGGGGAACGTGCTGCGGGTAAACTCCAATTTCGCCCTCGGTCCCAGGCAGCGTGACCATATCCACGTCATCCGAGAAGGCCACCGCCTCCGGCGTGACGATCTCTAATTTCAGCGTGTTAGCCATTAGCTCAGGAGTTAAACGGTTGGATCATGACGACCTAAGTCGGGTTTTTATCCCACGGCTCATTTGCCCTTCGAACTGGCGGCTTTGGGTTTTTCCGGCGCGGACGACTCGTGGATATCGTCAATCCCGCCCTTCATGTAGAAATCCTGTTCCGCCACGTTGTCGTGTTTGCCTTCGAGGATTTCTTTGAAGCCGCGCACCGTGTCCGCCACCGGCACTTGCTTGCCGGGAGTTCCGGTGAACACTTCCGCCACCGAAAACGGCTGACTGAGGAAGCGCTGAATCTTACGGGCCCGATAGACCATGAGCTTGTCATCCGGACTCAGTTCGTCCATGCCCAGAATCGCGATGATGTCCTGCAAGTCTTTGTAGCGTTGCAAAACTTTCTGCACGCCGCGCGCCACGTCATAATGCTCCTGGCCGACGACGTCGGCGGAAAGTGCGCGGGAGTTCGACGCCAGCGGATCCACAGCGGGATAAATACCAAGTTCCGCAATGGAGCGCTCCAATACAATGGTCGCGTCCAAGTGCGCGAACGTCGTGGCGGGGGCCGGGTCCGTCAGGTCGTCGGCGGGCACATACACGGCTTGAAAGCTCGTGATAGAACCTTTCTTGGTGGAGGTGATGCGTTCCTGAAGGTCGCCCATCTCAGCGGCCAGCGTCGGCTGATAACCGACGGCGCTGGGCGTGCGCCCCAACAGCGCGGACACTTCCGATCCGGCTTGCGAGAAACGGAAAATGTTGTCCACGAACAGGAGCACGTCCTGATTCTTTTCGTCGCGGAAATACTCGGTCACGGCGAGCGCAGAGAGCGCGACCCGCAAGCGCGCGCCCGGGGGTTCGTTCATCTGGCCATACACGAGGCCGATGCGGGAGCCGGGTTCGATGATGGGAAGGCCATTTTCACCGAGCTTGGGGTGGCCTTTCTCGTCCTTCTGCACCTTGATGACGCCGGCTTCAATCATTTCGTTGTAAAGATCGTTGCCCTCGCGCGTGCGTTCACCGACGCCCGCGAACATCGAGATCCCGCCGTGCAGTTTCGCGATGTTGTTGATGAGTTCCATGATGACGACGGTTTTTCCGACGCCGGCACCGCCAAACGCGCCGACTTTGCCGCCCTTCAGGAACGGGCAGATGAGATCAATTACCTTGATGCCCGTCGTGAGGATCTGCGGCGACGTGGATTGATCCACGAGCAGCGGCGCGGCGCGATGGATGGGCAGATACTTGTCCGCCTTCACTGGCCCCTGTTCGTCCACGGCGTTCCCTGTCACGTCAAACACGCGGCCCATTACGGCCTCGCCCACGGGCATCGAAATCGGCGCGCCCGTGTCGGTAATTTCCATGCCGCGCTTGAGGCCTTCGGTGCTGCTCATGGCGACGGCGCGAACCCAGTTGTCGCCGAGGTGCTGCTGCGCCTCGAACGTGAGTTTGGTTTTGCCCGCCGCCCCCGGCGGCGTGAACTCGACCGTGAGGGCGTTGTAAATGGCCGGCAACGCGTCCGTGAACTCGATGTCCACGACCGGGCCGATGACTTGCACGATTTTGCCTTTGTTCATGGGAATAAATTTCTGTTAGCCCAACGCCATCTGGGCGGTGGTGATTTCCAAAAGTTCCTTGGTGATGTTCGCCTGGCGCAGCTTGTTGTATTCGAGCGTCAGGTCTTTTATGAGTTGCATCGCGTTGTCGGTCGCGTTCTTCATCGCCACCATGCGCGAACTGTGTTCCGAAGCCTTGGCTTCGACTAAGACCTGATAAATCACGACCGTCAAATAGATCGGCAGAATCGAACTCAAGACCTGCTCGGCGCTAGGTTCAAACAGATGTTGCGGACCGGCGGCTTCGGCTTCCGCCGCCGGAACCCCCGCGGCTTCGAGCAGTTGGTTCTTCAATTCGCCCACCGGGAGCAGTCGCCGCAGGTCCACTTTTTGCGTGAGCGTGTTGACAAACCGAGTGAACAGAACATCCACGCAATCCACCTCGCCTTTTAGAAACATGTCCTGCAACGCCATGGAAATGGCGCGCGCTTCCGCCACCGTAGGGGTGTCCTTGTAAATGAACTCTGCCGCGAGATTGCGTTTCGTCCGCACGACGAATTGCGAGGCCTTCCGGCCCGCCGTGACAAACACCGTGTTGTCTTTGTCGAATTTTGCCACCTCGCGCGTGAGGTTCGTGTTCAGGGCCCCGCACAGGCCCTTGTCCGTGCTGACCACCAGAACCGCGCGCTTGCGAACCTCCCGCTGCTCCATCAACGGATGGGCGAAGTCCTGCGAACTCTTGCCCGCGCTGACGAGCATCTTGTTCATCAGGGTCGCAAACCGCCGGCCGGCCAACGCCGCCAGTTGCGCCTTGCGCATTTTCGACGACGCGACCATCTGCATGGCCTTCGTGATTTGCGCCGTGTTCTTGACCGACTTGATACGTCGGCGGATGTCGCGAGTGCTGGGCATGTGCCTTAGCGATAGGTCTGCTTGAACTCAGTAACCGCTGCCTTCAATTCACCGGCGATTGCGTCGCTGATGGCCTTTTCCTTACCAATCTTCGCCAACAGGTCAGCCTTGCGCGTGCCGAGGAAATCCGTGAGCTTCGCCTGGAAATCCTTGATCTTGTCCACGGCCACGTCGTCAAAGAAATTATTTTGCACCGCCCACAGCACCGCGACCTGAATTTCCACCGCGACCGGATCGAACTGTGGTTGCTTGAAGACTTCCACGACGCGTTTGCCGCGTTCCAGAATTGCCTGCGTCTTGGCGTCGAGGTCCGAACCGAACTGCGCGAAGGCCGCCAGCTCGCGATATTGCGCGAGGTCGCCCTTGATCTTGCCGGCGACTTGTTTCATGGCCTTGATCTGCGCGGCGGAACCGACGCGGCTGACCGACAAACCGACCGACACCGCCGGTCGCACCCCTTGATAAAACAAATCCGTTTCCAGATAAATCTGGCCGTCGGTGATGGAAATGACGTTCGTCGGAATGTAGGCCGAAACGTCGCCCGCCTGCGTTTCGATGATCGGCAGCGCGGTGAGCGAGCCGTTGCCGAATTTTTCACCCACGCGTGCGGAACGTTCGAGCAGGCGACTGTGCAGATAAAACACGTCGCCGGGGTACGCTTCGCGGCCCGACGGACGCTTCAAGACCAGCGAAACCTGGCGATACGCCACGGCCTGCTTGGACAAATCGTCGTAAATGATGAGCGCGTCCATGCCGTTATCCATGAACCATTCACCCATGGCCGCACCGGCGAAAGGCGCCATATACTGGTTCGCGGCAGAGTCGGAAGCGCACGCGGCCACGACAATCGTGTCTTCGAGCGCCCCGGCCTTTTCCAGTTCAGCGATGACGCGCGCCACATTCGACTGCTTTTGGCCGATAGCGACGTAAATGTTGTGCATCGGACGAAAGCTCTTGTCCCCGGACGCACGCCCCGCCTTATTGATGCGCGCCTGATTGATCATCGTGTCCACGCCGATGGTCGTCTTGCCGGTCGAACGGTCGCCGATGATCAACTCGCGCTGGCCGCGGCCAATCGGAATCATCGCGTCAATCGCCATGATGCCGGTCTGCACGGGCTGGCTCACGGACTTGCGCCGGATGATGCCGGGCGCGATTTTTTCCACCGGATAAAATGCGTCTTCCTTGATCGGCCCCTTGCCGTCAATCGGCTGGCCCAGCATGTTCACCACGCGGCCGAGCAAGCCTTTGCCCACGGGCACGGACAGCAACTTGCCGGTCGTCTTGACTTCCTGGCCCTCGTGGATGCCGAGGTAGTCGCCGAGGATGATGGCTCCGACCTCGGTTTCTTCGAGGTTGAGTGCGAGACCCGTGACGCCGTTGCCGAAGTCCAGCATCTCGTTGAGCATCGCGTCGGTCAAACCCTCGATCTTAGCCACGCCGTCGGAAATTTCCCGGACGGTGCCGACATTTTGCTTCGTCACCGACGTCTTGACGCCAGCGATCTGCGCTTCGATTTCCTGGAGGAGGTTGCTCATATCAAATTATCGTTCCGTTCTTCGTTTCAAAATCACATGCTCTCGGCGAGGTCATTCAAGCGCGCCCGCACGCTGCCGTCAAAAACATCACTGCCGACCTTCACGCGCAGCCCGCCGATCAAGGCCGGGTTCACCGCCAGATTTACGTCCAAGCCCTGGCCGTAGCGCTTCGCCAGATTCCCCCGCACCGATTGCTGCGCGCCTTCGCTCAAAGTCACCGCACTCTCCACCCAAGCCGTCCGTCGCTCGATGTCGAGTTTCACCAGGCGCTGGAAATGCGACAGGATGCCCAAGTAACCCCGGGGCTTTTTCGCGATGACTGCGCCCACCGTCTGGCGGACGCGATTTTCATCCAACACACCATTCACTCGGCAGTTGGTGAACAGCGTTTTGCTGTCGCGACGGGCCTGTTTGGTAATCTTCATTCCGCGACCCGATTAGTTTGCGGCCAACTGATTGTTCGTCTCGTCGGCCAGGCGATTCTGATCGTCCGCCGTCAAAATCTTACCGGTAACTTTTGCCGTCGTGCTCACCACCAAGCGACCAACCTCGCGGCGGAGTTCCGCCTTCATCCGGGCCAGTTCGGCGTCATTGGCCTGACGCGCCTTGGTAATGATATCGTTGGCGGTGGCGATGGCCTTCTGCGATTCCTGTTCCAAAACCTTCGCGGCCGATTGCCGGGCTTCTTCGATAAATTTGGTCCCCTGGGCGCTAGCCTGGGTCAAAATCTCTTGCGCCTTGGCCTGCGCCTTGGCGAGTTCCTGTTTGATCTTGTCCGCGTTGGCCAAGCTCTCGGCGATGCGCTGCTGGCGCTCTTCCAGCACGGTCAAAATCGGCTTGTAAGCAAAGCGGTGCAGCAGGAAAGCGACGATCGAGAAGCTGATCACCTGCGCGAAAAAGTGCGGCCCGTCTAGGCCAAACTGAGTCGCGATGTCGGTGGCGGCGTTAGCGAAGAACACAGGAGGTTGCATGATTTTTGAAAATACTGGCGCGGAGCCTTGCGGCTCCGCGCCACAGTTTTGGCTTTAGCCGACCGGTTTGATGAACAGTGCGTAGAAGACGATGGCTTCCGCCAACGCCATGCCGAGCACGGCCAGCACGATCACTTTTCCGAACGCGCCAGGATTACGCCCGACGGCCTCGGAGGCCTTCATGCCGACGAGCCCCACGCCGATTGCCGATCCGAGACCGCACAATCCGACGGAGAGACTGCCAGCCACTTCTGCCAACATTGGAGTTAACATGTCATTACCTTTCTTCGTTTTTCCCAACGACTCCCGCGGTGGACCACGGTCAAGCCGTTGAAATTTTTCAGTGATGCTCCTTCGGATGTTCCTCTTCGTGGGTACACATCAGCGCCGTGAAGACGGTCGTCAACAGCATGAAGACGAACGCTTGCACCAAGCCCACCAACAATTCGAGAAAGTAAAACGGCACCGGCAGCAGCGCGCTGAAGACCGCCTTGGCCCAAGGTGGATTCTGAACCACATTCGACATCGCCTCCAGCAGGTTCTCACCGGCAAAAATGTTTCCGTAGAGACGGAAGCTCAACGAAACCGGCCGAAACGCGATGGAGATCAACTCCAGAAAACCCACCAAGAAGAAAATCACGATCATCATGTATTTGATGAAGCCCGTGCTGTCGCCTTTGGCGCCAAAGATGTGCAGGAAGAACCCCTTTACGCCCGCCTCTTGAAGCGACCAAACGAACCAGAGCACCATGAAAATCATCGCCATGGCAGCCGTCATGTTCAGGTCAGCGTTGCCGCCGCGGAAAAACGGGGTGGTAAGGTGAAACCCGTGCGCCGTCTTCACGCCGAGACCGATGGTGCCCACACCCGGCAGCAACCCGAACCAGTTCGTGAACAGGATGAAGATGAAAATGGTGGCAAAGAACCAAATTGTCCGTTTGGCGAGTGCGGGGCCGAGGATGTCCCCGAGGAATCCAAGCAGCGACTCCACCAGAAACTCCCAAAAGTTTTGCGCGCCGCCCGGTACCGCCTGCACGTTGCGCATCGCCATCCGGGCGAAGAGGATAATGCCGATCGCCACAATCCACGTCACGATCATGGAATTCGTCACGGGGAATGGCCCAATGTGAAACACCGCCACAGCCGCCGAAGGCAAGCCGTGATGCTCCGCCGCCTCCGCCGCACCGGCAGCCGCTCCATGAGCTGCGACAACGGCGGTTGCCCCTGCGCCGTGCGCCGTCTCGGCAGCATTGAGCCACGCCGTCAGTCCGAAAAGGACCGCCGCGGTCAAAAAAATCTTCTTCAAGAAACTCACGTTTGGATCACCGCCGGAAAGGATTGAGTGGGGTTCACGGAACCCTACTCCCCGCCGGAAGCCGGGAGACAATGCCGAGACGTGAAAATTTTCACAAGGATTTTTTCAAACTTTTTTGAGCGCGGAATGAAGTCGCCACAGCACCTCACGGGGAGGTTCGGTTCCGTCAGATGCTCCCGCGTGAAGGTCAGTCAGCGGTGGGGTTTGGCTTGGCTTGGAGCAGTTTCGCCGCAAGGGCGGTCACGAGCAGCACCACTCCCAGCACACAGACGATCGCCGCACCCACCGGCCAGTTGAAAGTGGCGGAGCAGTAAATGCCCGCCACGCTCCCCAACGTGGAAATTCCGCACCCGATCGCCAGCAGGGGCATCAACCGGCTCGCCAGGAAATTTGCGCAAACGGCCGGAATGATGAGATAGGAAAACACCAGCAGCACGCCGCCGATGTGAACGAACGTCGTGACCACAATGCCGAACAGCGCGTAGAAAAGAAAATCCCAGCCCCGGATGGAAAGCCCCTCCAGCCCGGCGCGCGCCGGCTCGAACGAAATGGCGATTAACTTCTTGCGGAAGACGAAATGCACCCCGCCGATCGCTACAAAGAGCGCGAAGGGCATGAGCACCTGCCCCGGCGTTTGTAAGTAGAGCAATTCGCCGACGAGCGTTTGCTTGAGTTCCTCGTTGCCGTGCGGACTGTTGTTGAGCAGCAAAATCCCGCCCGCCGCCGCGACCACATACACGATGCCGATTAACGCCTCTTGAGGTACTCGCCGATGCTCCTTCATGCGCGTGAGGGTAAAGATCGCCGCGCCGATGAGGGTGAACGCGAACGAAAACGCGTAGCTTTGCCAGTCGTGGGGATCGAAGTGGAACAAAATCGCCACGCACGCGCCGAGTGTGGCGACCTGCGCCAGCGCGAGGTCAACGAAGATCACTTCGCGCCGGATGATGTGCAGGCCGAAGTAAACCAACAGCGGCGGCAGAAGCAGACACGCCACCAAGGGCCATTTCATTACCGCCATCAGCTGCCAAAACGTCATTGGATCGTTCGTATCCATATCATTTCTTTTCGCCGAGCGCTTTCGCCAGTGAGTTCACGAGATAATCCATCAACGCGATGTAGCCACCATCCGTTCCCTTCACCCCGCCGGGGAACTGCGCCACGTCCAGAACCGTCGCGCCTGTGCCGCGGGCGGCGGTCTCGGCGGTCTGGCGATTCAAGTAGGGATCCACAATGACCACCCGCGCGTTTGTCTCCTTCATCTTCGCCATCACCTCGGCCAGATGCGCAGGCGATGGCGGGATGCCGGGCTTGGGTTCGAGGAAGAATTCTATCTTCAGCCCAAACCCTTCGGCGAAATAGAGCCAGGAATTGTGATACGCCACAACTTCGCGGCCCTTGAGCGGCGCCATTGTCTTCTGCCATTCAACCATCTTTGCGTCCAGCGCGCTGGCAAACTTGTCGAAGTTCGCGCGGAATTTCTCGGCAGACTTGGCGTCCAGCTTGCCGAATGCGTCCGCCAGATGCTGCGCCACGATGCGGGCGTTCAGCGGATCCACGATGAAGTGCGGGTTGCCTGCGGCGTGCAAATCGCCTTTCGAGCGATCGAGCACGGTGGGCACTTCGCGCATGGCGATGCCTTCGCTGCAAAGGATGCGCCCCGGCTGGCCCGGCTGGATTTTCGCGTTGCGCGCTCCGTTGAGCAACGGCGACAGCCAGCCGATCTCCAATTCCGCCCCGCCCTCGATCAACGCATCCGCCTTGTTCAGCTTCACGATGAAACTCGGCTTGGCGTCCACGAAATGCGGGTCCTCGGTCGGGCGCGCGAGGGTGGTGATTTCGACCTGGTCGCCACCCACCTCTTTCGCGATGGCCGCCAGGTCCGGTGTGGTGACGACAAGGTTTAGCTTCGCCTGAGCCGTTGCGCCGTAAAAAAACAGCGCGGCAACCAATAAACGCAGAGGCGCAGAGGTCGCAAAGCAACGCAGAGAAGAAAGAGAAACTCCGCGTTTCTCTGCGCTCTCCGCGTCTCTGCGTTTAAGGAAGGGTATCAGGGAGTTGGTTTTCATAATCGTATTCATCCGTGGTCAAAACTTGTGTGCCGCGTGTGCGCCGAGCAGGAATTCAAACTGCAACCAGACCGAGTGATCCACGCCGATGCCGTCGCGGTCGTCGTAGTTGTATTGCAGCCGCAGCTTGGAGAATTCGCTGGGATACCACGTCAGGTTCGGCGAGATACGCCAGCGCGGGGCACGGGAAAGGTCAGTGCCATACAGCTCTTCGTATTGAGCCGTCTCTCCAGTCACGAAATCGCCGCGCAATCCGGCCACCCAGCCGGGCTTGAAGCCCCACAATACTTGGGAATACAACCCCCAGTCCGTAATCGTCTCCTCTGGTTGGATGACATATACGGGGTAACCGGGGAGACCGCCAAACCCCGGTTGTAACACTAAGCTTGGGTAGGTACCAGCTTCATACCGTCGCACCATCGCCTCCGTTTGCCATGCGACGAATGGAAATCCGCCATGGGCCCGCGGCGACTTCCATTTCCAATACAGGTCCACGCCGTAAATCTGAGTGTCGGTATCCGTGCCGGAACTGTTCGGACCAAACGCTGCCGATGCGCCCGCGAGGAGGGTCTGGTTGTCGGTCAAATCGAATGAGGCAGCGTAGCGGGTCGTAAGGAGCATATCCGAAAAGCGCTCCACACTGCCCGTGCCATTCACCCGACCTAGAAACGGCTCTCCACCATGGTCATAGCTAAAGCTGTACGCCGTCTCGCCCTGGCTATCCTGCACGCCGAAGAACAGTTCCGAGTAAAACGGCGTCGGCACCAGCCAGGAAATTCGTGCTCCCGGATTGCGCAAACCATCCGGCCCAAGCAAGCGTCCGCTGACGAGTGGTGCGTCCACGAAGGCCCACGAGTGCGGGTGCTGCGTGTTGATCCGCCCGAAGTCCGTCAGGTATTGACCCGCACGAACCTGGAGATTCCCCGGCAACGACATCGTCTCCAGCCACGCTTCCTCGAGTTCCACCTGCGTTTCGCCGGCCGAGTCCACCATGAAAGCGACGTTAGCATTGCCGCGGAAGTAAGGATCAATCGCGCCCTGCAAGTTCAACTCCACGCCTTGCACCGTGAAGCCGCGCTGGTTCGGATCGTGTCCGCCAAGCTCCGTTCCGCCCTCGATGTCGTTCGCCGTCGAACCGCCGGCTGCAAACGTCGCCACCAAACCGAGGTCCGCATAGGTCCCCCCTTTACCCACGCGGATCGGATCTGCCGGCGACCATGACTTCTTGGCGGGCGCTGCCGGCGCAGTCTCCGGGGCGGGTTGGGTCACCACGCTCGCCACGGGCGGAGCGGCGGCTTGCGGCTTCCGTTCCAGGGTTTCAATCTTCTGCTCCAACTGCTGCATCTGCTTGCGCATCTCGCGCATTTCTTTCTTCAACTGCTCCAGTTCACTAGCTTCCTGCGCCCGCAGGTTGCCCGCGAACAAACCGAAAGCTCCCACCACCAACACCAATTTCATCAACCTCTGCGTCATCTGTTTAATCTGCTTCATAGAAAGTCCTTCAAAGTTCATCACGGCGCCGCCCGACATGGGTACGCCAATTCAAGTTTCAAGTTACGGAAATCCCGGTCGAACGGACCGAACCAACGAACAAAACGGTTACAGGGAGGAGGAAAGCGCCGGCGGGCCGCGGCTGGAAGCCACGGAGAATTCCGGCGTGGGAGGGGTTACCGATTCAAACAAAGAAACCGTCCACGAATGGCGCAGTTCCACGAAGATGAAAGTCGGGGAAAGAATCGGCGCATCCAATTGCCCTTTCGCCAGCGCGCAGACCGAGCAAGCGCCATGCGTCGCGGGGGAATCGGAATGAAGCTGCGCATGAATTCGCTCGTTGGACGCGACCAACCCCAACCCCAACAGCAGACAAGCCATCAGCCCGGCCACCCAGGGCCGGCACCACACAGCTATGCGACTGGTCGTCTGTGGCATCCGCGCGAGTGGAGCAGTTCCGAAGCGGGTTGACAAGGCATTTGTCCGGGCAAATGCGATTCCGTCCGAAATCCGAAAAAGCTGGCGAGGAAACCCAACTTCCGCGCAAACTGCGCCGCCTTATGAGTCAGCAAAATGCCGTTTCACCTTCCCGTTATGCCTGGGGCGTGGTGGCCATGCTCTGGCCGGTCGTGGTGCTGAACTATCTCGATCGGCAGATGCTCTCCACGATGCGTCTGTCCATCAAGGTGGACATCACCGAACTGCAAAGCGCCGAGTATTTCGGCTGGCTGATGGCGATTTTCCTCTGGATTTATGCGATCTGCAGTCCGCTAGGCGGCGCCATCGCTGATCGGGTCAGCCGCAAGTGGTTGATCATCGCCAGCCTGGGGGTTTGGTCGTTGGTTACTTTGCTGATGGGGCAGGCCGCGACTTATCGCCAAATGTTTGTGTTGCGCGCCATCATGGGGGTGAGCGAGGCGCTTTACATGCCGGCGGCCCTAGCGCTGATCGCCGATTATCACCGCGGCCCAACGCGCTCGCTGGCGGTGGGGGCGCACTTGAGCGGCGTTTACATGGGGCAAGCGCTGGGCGGCATCGGCGGCTGGGTGGCGCAGGAGATTTCCTGGCGCGCGGCCTTTGTGGGCTGCGGTGCCATCGGGGTCGTCTATGCCTTCCTGCTGATTGCTTTTCTCCGGGACACGGATCGCGGGAACGTCGGCGAAACGACCGCCACTGCGACCGCCCCGGATGCTGACGGAGGCGTGGGCGTGAACTGGCGGGGTTTCGTGATTTTGATCCTGTGCTTTTCGCTGCCGAGCCTATCCGGCTGGGCGGTGAAGAACTGGTTGCCAACTTTGCTCCAAGATCGCTTCCAGATGGCGCAAGCGGCCTCGGGACTGTGGGCCACCATCACTCACGCTGGCCCGGCTTTCTGCGGGGTGATTGTGGGCGGCTGGCTGGCAGATCGCTGGTCGCGCCAAAATGTTCGCGGGCGAACGTATCTCAGCGCGCTCGGGTTGGTGCTGCTCGTGCCGGGAATTTTGACCATCGGCCTGGCGCCGGGATTCGCTTTTGCCATCGCCGGCTCGGTGCTTTATGGATTTGGCTTCGGCATGTTTGACGCGAACAACATGCCCATCCTCTGCCAGCTTGCCCCGGCCCGTTTCCGCGCCACTGGCTATGGCTTGTTGAACTT
>CAIKLQ010000167.1 GCA_903828255.1 uncultured Verrucomicrobiota bacterium | reverse complement strand
CCACTCTATGATGAGAAACCCGTCCCAAGGCACGCCCCCGCCGTGCCCCACGTCCGGAGGAAAATTGAGATCCAACAGAATCAGGTCCGGCTTTTTGGTCCGCACCGCCGCAATCGCCTCGGAGCCATCAACGGCCGCGAGCACGTCATAACCATTTGACGTAAGTTTGAATGAAAGCACCTTGAGAACGACCAAATTGTCATCCACTACCAAGATTCTCTGCCGCGTTCGGGCGGTTGGTTGTGTTTCCATGAGCGGGGTAAGTATTGCTAGCCATTTGCTTTCTGAATGCGGCGCGATTCTTCTGTTTCCGGGACCGAGCTGCGGCTGGCGCGGAGCGAATCCCCACGCCCGCAGGGTGTCCAATGCGAGTTGCAAAAAGCTTTGCGTGGACAGCCTCGCCGACGTGTCCGTAACGGTCCAAGTGGCGCCGCGGTTTGTGGAAACCCAGATGCCCGTCGCCGAACCAAGCGCCACCAACTTCGTCCCATCGTCAGAGCAAGCTGCGCCTGTCCAAGACACCTGCGGCAGGCTGGGGAGGACCAATTCTGAGCGCACGCCGGATGACTCACGCCCAAATGGCCACACGGGACGGCTAAAGCTGGCAAGGAGGTTTTCATGGCAGTTTAATTGAATGATAGATTTGCTTTCTGGCGCTCCCGCTTGTTCTTGGCGCTGCGCGGGTGAAGGAGATTCGTTTTTCGCTCTCATTCATTACAGCCGCATCCTGCGAGTCTTGGCGGAGGGCGTCAACACGCAAGTTTGCCAAGTTTCTCGCGGTGTTCGCCCACCGCAGGGTCGTTGGCGGGCCTTGGCGGTGCTGGCGGGCGCTACGGATGGAAATTATTGATAGGGCTTTGGTTTCTGGGCGCTTCGCGGTTTAGATGCGGCTCAAAAGTGGCGGGCGGAAGAGTTCACGAGGCGGAGAGTTGGCGGTGACGGAAACCTTCTGCCGATGTCTGGTGGCAGTCGACGTAAGGAGGCTCAAATCTCTTGGTTTTTTCGAAGCTGCACGCTCAAAAGTCAGAGCCTCCTTACGTCGGCTGCTACTTTTCAAACAGGCTCTAAGCGGAGGTTGGACAACAACAGATACGGCGTAAAGGGGCAATCCCGAATGGCCCTCAGTTATAGCCCTGCAAAAAGAGGCTGTTTTCCTTCGCAATGTTGGGGTCGTGGCGCGTTTGGTCGGGCCAGGCTAATGTCGCTCATGGTCGTGTAACGGGCCAGGCGGAAGTCTCCCGCCTAATCCAATTCCATCTGCATCGCAGTTCCGAAAGGCGGGGCGTTCAGGTGCGCGAGAATTTCCGGCAAGAGGAGAATACTACGAGGAACAACTCGCCCCCTTGGCTGTCGCCCGGCGATGTCCCAGCGATGTCCCAGCGATGTTGCCGACGATTTCATGACCCGAAGCCACCTAAAGAAGCACTTCCTGGAACAGCGCGTCCCGGAATTGAGCCTGAAGAATTTGATGCAGATGGCCATTCCCAATTCCCTTGATACCAGCAATCCAAGCCGTGATTCGATGCCACTCCTGAAAGTTCATGGGGTGGGCAAAAAGGGGTTTTGGTCGGTGGTAAGTCGGTTGACGAATTTGGACCTCGGCGGCCAATTCAACGAGGAGTGGAAACGCCGACTTCTGATTCTGCGGCGGGAAGGGAAGCTCTTGGGTGAATTTCCTTAGCTTTCCTTACACATGAGACTTGAGGGCGATCGGTTACAGGATGGAGGAGCAGGCAAACGGTCGGGAGCATGTTTTCGAAGCTCCCTGATTTCGCGACGGTTTCAGATTTTTGGTTGAGACCGTTGAGACTTTTGAGACTTGAGACTTTTGAGACTCGGCTGGTGGATCAGGCTTCGGATTGGCTGTCGCGGGCTTTTCAGGACTCGCATTCATTAGTTTTCCCGCCCCAATGCTCAAAATGTACAGGTTTCAACAGCGATTTTCTTGGGGTGCTTCGGATTGGGGCCAAGAACGACGTCAGGCGAGCTTTTCTGCCACCGAAGTATCAGAATAGCAGAACGGGGTGACGATCGCTTTTAGGGCCTTCTAGGTACATTTCTGGCGATGGGGCGAGTTTTATTAAGATACGAGGTGGCTGGTCGTGAATTGCTTATGTTTTGGGCGGCCGGAATGTCGTAGTTTGGCCGTCTCGGATCCTGGATTTTTACGTCGGAACGGGGCTGGCGAGCGTTTGATTATGATTTGAGGGGCAGTGGTTTTGCCCCGAAACGGGTGGGATCACGGCTGGTTTGCGATTTCAGGTAGATTTTTTGGCGAAAGGCGTTAGGTTGAATTGCGATATACGAGAAAGCCCTTTTTCTGGGCGGGCTCAAATTAAGAATATGAACGCAGTGAACACTCTTTCAAGTGCAGCGAGCGTGACTTACGCCACGCAGTTGGCCCAAGCCTCCAGCTTCAAGCGGAGTCTGAACAACCTTGACGAGGCCATTCAAAACGGAGATTTGACTTCGGCCGGTTCGGTTCTCGGCGCGTTTGTTAAGGCGAATCCGCAGTTCGTTTACTCT
>CAIKLQ010000166.1 GCA_903828255.1 uncultured Verrucomicrobiota bacterium | reverse complement strand
CGCACTTTTGAGGAACAACGATGCCCTTTCATTGGTAAACTCATGCGCCGCACCCCCGAAAAGAGGCGAAACCATGGTCGAATCCGCCAAGTAGGGCTAAATTGCGCCGAGCAGGACCATCACGGCATCGGCAACGCACGACGCACGCTCAAAGTTACTTTCTCTTCCCGCCGCCCAACAGGAGGCTGAATTGCTAATGGGCGACCCCTTTACGCCCCCTTCATGGAACTGGTCAATGCCAGCGTGACGGGCAGTTGCACGGAGATGGTTTGCTTCAAATTGAACCCGCCGGACGGATTGCGGACGGTGCGCAAGCTCGGGGCCGCCCCCGAGGTGGTTGCCGCGTTGCCGTTGGGCAGTTTTATCAGCTACAACCGCTTGAGCGGGGGAACGCTGGCGGGGAGAATGTTCTAACGGGGATACACCACGCGCCGGACACCTGGGGCGCGGTCAAAGGCAAGATCGTGGCTGATGACGGGTTCTTGATAGTAGGCGGCAAAGCCGGCAATCCAGTTGTCATTTTCCCCGAGCCGTGCCCCGGTGGCTGCTAGCGCCCGGTCTACATCCGCCGCCCGGCGGGCAATGCCATCATGCAACCGATAAACGTGCCACTTGGCCAGCCATTCCCAAGCGCTGTCGGAAGTCGGAAAGAGTAGCGCCACCTCCGCCACCGTGATGATCGTCGTGCGGATGATGCCGCCCCGTTGCGCGGCAAAGAACTGCCGGGCCGGACCGATTTGCCCCCGGCGGAATTCCTTCAGGAAGTCGCTGACAAAAGTCGTGTCGGCAATCATGGGCGGGTGGAGCGGCGCCCCCGCGCCGCCAGAAAAGCCTCAATCTGGTCCGCGTCCACATTTGGCGCGGGTTGAGTGGCGTAGTAGTCGAGCAATTCCCCGCACGTTTCCGCCGTGCCGTCCGCCAGCGCAGTTTCGATCAAATGCAGCGCCTGTTTCTCCTTGCTCCGGCGGTTTTTCTCCGCCGCCGCAATGAGCGAATCATGCACCGCGTCCGGCACTTCCCGAATCAAGAGCGTTTTCATTATCAAACTGATAACACTATTGCGGGATTACTGCAACAATTTCAGCCCCCCTTCCCCGAACGGGATTTTTCGGCCCTCTCTCCCCTGGTAGCCGGAGAAAACCCGTCTTTTAGCCACACTCCGCACGTTTCGACGCTCTAGCAGGTATCCGAAAAGGTAGTTAGCTCTTGCGTTCGCGAATTCCAGGCGAAAAGATATCCATCGTAACTTCCAGAATGCGCTGGACACAAATAACTTAGAGGTGTACAAAGCGCATGAGCAGCGTGCCTGCCCGGCCTTCGCAACCGCTCCCACGGTTGTTCCTCACCCCGGTAAATTCCCACTTGCACGAGTTTTTGCGCGAAATCCACCGGCTCGTCGAATTTGAGCCCGCCATCCTCGATCAGATCGCGACCGACCTGGACGCCCACGGACGACACAAGAAGTTGTTGCGGGCGGCCGACCGGCAGTTCTTCGCCGCCCAAACCCCCAACTTGGCCCGCCTGG
>CAIKLQ010000165.1 GCA_903828255.1 uncultured Verrucomicrobiota bacterium | reverse complement strand
CCCTTCGGGTGGCGCAATGTTCCAGCACCGCGAAGTCGGTTGCGCCCGGAATCTCGTCCCGTCCTCGTCCCGGTCGAATTTCCGCAGTTCCGCTTTCGGGCCCGCGATCAGCAACCGCTGCTGGCAGTAGTCGGTCACGGGTTCCATTTGCGGCACTCGTTGAAGTACTCGCACCCCATGCAGGCGAAGCCCGGTGAGGGCACAAAGTCCTGCCGGGCCACGCCTTCTTCATACGATTCCAGGGACCGGAACAACCGTGTCACCTGCCGCTCCGAGGCCGGCGGCAGGGAGGTGACGATCAACTTGGGCTGTTTCGTGCGGACGAGGTGATGGAGTTCCAGCCCGCCCTCGTTGCGTCCCGTCGCATCGCGATACAACACGGAGTACGCCGTGAGTTGGGTGCCGTGAATATGCACGGCCATTTCAACTTCCGGCGTTTTGCCGACGAGTTTGAAATCCACGATCCGCCCGCCCGAGCGGACCAGATCGAGGACGCCAATCAATGTCGGCAAACCGTGGTCTGACAAGTCCGCACTGGCCGCGACTTCCACCGCTTCCGGGCGTTCGTCCGCCTTGATCGGGGTTTCGGTGAAGTAATTTTCCAAGGCCCGCCACGAGGACGAACGCTCCGAATCCTCTTCACCGTCCCAGTTGATCTTGGATTCCGCCTGCAACGCCTGCCATTGCTCGGCGAATACGCCCTTGAACCGCTCGGTGTTGAACCTAAAAGGAGCAGTTGACCCAGTGCATGACACCGCGTTGACGACCTGCGCGCCATCTGTGCTGACGTGATTTTCCGACCGACGCCGACTCTCAGCCACTGGCGGCAGCCACTTCCGGCATCGTGAGGGCCTTCCCATCCAGCAGGCGCTCGAAAATCTTGCTCAAAATCCGGCACCAGCGCTGCCGGTCGGTCAACTGCTCCGCAGTTGCCTTCAGCGCACTCAAGAACTCACTCACCTGCGTCAACACCTCCCGAATTTTCGCGGCTTCGGCATGGGCACTGGTCACCGTCAGGGTGGTCTGCCCGCCGTGCCGGCTCCCGCGCGCCACCGCGTGCAAAAGCAGTGGCCGGCTCGTGATAGCTTCCCGCCGCACGGCCGGATCGGCCAGGCGCACAAAGAGACTCCACCAGTTGTAGATCAGCGCCACGTGGCGGGCCATGATCTGGCAGCGCAGCAGGTCGTGCGTGGTGAAACCCGCCCAACCCCACTGGTTCTTCAATTCGTCAAAGTTGTTCTCGGCGTCACCCCGATCCCGATAGAGTTGGGCCACCGCCAGAAGGTTTTCTGCCAGCGAGGTCACCAGCACGGCGTACTCGTATTCCGGCGCGCCCGCCACCACCGTCGCCTCCGACCAGGGCAAGAGCCACGGGCGCGCGGCCTCCGGGAGCGGCGTGCCAGCCTGGGCTGGGGTGGGCTTGCGGGGCCGGCGAATGACGATCACCCGCCGGGCACGGCTCCACCCGAGCCGTTTGAGGGTAGCCTCCTGGCCTTCCCAACCTTGTCCGGCCGGCCCCCAGCCGCCTTGCCGTTCGAGCAACCGAATCAGGTCTTTGGGTTTGCGCGTCAGGCGCAGTTTGAACAAGTAGGTTTGGGAGCGGCTTTCAGCCTCGGCCAGGACGCGTTCGTTGCCGAAATGACAGTCGCCGCGGACCAGCCACGGGCGCGCGGGGGCGGGCAGTTCATCGACCAGCCGCCAGAGGCCCGGCAGGCTATGGTGGGCGGCGGTCTGTTTGCCGGGCTGCACTTCCACATCAAGCACCAGCCGGGCCGCGCCCATCAGGTAGCTGTGGTAGACGTGGGAAGGGCGGCCCGGCTTGTGGGGGTTGTAGCCAATTTCCGCGCCTTGTTGATGACCGTAGATCGGTTTGATCGTGGCGTCGATGTCCAGAATCCACGGCACACTCAAGAGCGGAGCGTAGCTTTCGTGCAGGTGGCGTTGCTGCCAGGCGACGACTTGGCCCGTCTGGGCGGCATCGTGCTGGCTGCGCTTAAGGGCTTGGCGAACCGAGTCTTCGCTGGCCACACGCTGCAAGTTCAGCAAGGGCGGGTTGAGGGTGTCGAAGCGGAGGCTGTTGATGTGCGCGTAGCGGTGGTGGCCCGCCAGCACGGAGAGCAGCACGGTGCCGAGGACATCGCGCACTTGCGGCGCATTGGGACTGGTGTAGCTCCAGGGGCAATCGCCAACCCAGGCCTCGAAGCGACCGCTGACCTGGAGGAACTGGGCGAAAAAGACCAACTGGCCCATCCCGGTGACCGGCGCGTGCGGATCCCATTCCACATGGACGCGTCCGCCCGGGGTGTCGACGGCCAGCCGGTCGGCCAGCACGACGCGAGTGAGTTCCACGGCTAACTTCGACTCACCTTCTGGGTGAGTCCCGACGGGAGCAATTTGTAGTGCCATCCCCTGAGTTTACAGGCCAGAGCCCCGTGCGCCGCTCTTTTCAACTGCTCCTTTTAGGTTGAAAGGTTCGCAGCGCCAACGACTCAAGTTCCACTGTTGCAAGACGGAATGGACGGACGAACCGGCGTGCATCGAAGGCGTCGGGGCTTTCTGGAGGCGCAGGACGTAGCGGAAGTAGAACTTCAGCCGGCATGAAAGCCACGATCCCAGCCGCGAAGCCGAAACCGTTTGCTGAAGTTCCGCGATCGGATCCCGGGTTTGTGGTTTCTCCGGCGCAGTGGCCTGGGGTTCGAGCACGGCAATCATGCGGACCTCGCATAGGTGGGGCGGGCGTTGAAGCGGCGACCGTTATTCTTCTGTCCGGTCATCACGAAGAGCTCGTCAATCAAGCCCGAGGCTTCGAGTTTGTTCAACGCTTTGACGTTTTTGCCGAAGCGCTCCTGGGCGAGTTGTTCCACGGCATTCTTATCGAGGTGATTTTCGTCCGTGATTTTGAGCACCAGATCGCGCTGCTTGTCCGAACAAACCCAACGATCCGATCCATTGCCATTGCCGTTGCTGTGACCGTTGCCGTTGCGGGGAGCGTTGCTGGGGGCGTTGGCGTGACCGTTGTAGCCGTTGCCGTTGCCGTTGCCGTTCTTGGGTGCTGCTTCCGGCAGATAACCGACTTTCTGCAGGGCATTGTCCACGGCGGTTTGCAACAGGCCATAGAGCCGGTCACTTTCGGCCTGCACGGTGTTGATGTCGGTGATCTCGGTACGCAGCGTCACCATGAATTGATGGGACGAGTATCCGGGCAGACCGATTTTTTTCGAGTAGTTTGCTTCGAGTATGAGGGACATGTGTATTTCCTTTCGGTTGTTTTTTTGGTTTTGGTTTGAGGTTTGGGGATGAAATGAAAACAGCCCGACTTTTTGAAGGTCGGGCTGTTGGGTGGATTTGGTGGATGCTTAGGCCGCTTGCCGCTCCCAGCGACACGCGATTCTTTCCCGGGTGGCTTCCAAGCCGTTGCGCCAACCAGGATGCTCTTGAACCTGCCGCAGGATGTCTTCTCCGAGATATTCCCGGATCTG
>CAIKLQ010000164.1 GCA_903828255.1 uncultured Verrucomicrobiota bacterium | reverse complement strand
GCTTTCGACCAGGGCCAGCGCCGCGGTGGCTTCCTTGGGCAGGAGTCGTTTGTGTCCCAGGCTGATGAGCCGGTCGGACACCTGGTCGGCTTCGAGTCCGAGGTCTTCCGCGGCCAGTTTCTTGTGTGCCCGCCAGAAACGGACGGACACGCTGATGAGCACGCCTTCCCGGGTGAGGGTCCCGAGCAATGGATTATTCATAGCTTGGGATGAGACGGGGGATGGGTAAGGCCCGCAGCCGATCCCACATGCGGAGCAGCGCCTCCAGGCCAATGAAGGCCAAGAGGGCGATTAGCAATGGAGTGAGTTTCGCCAGGGCAATGATGAGCACCGCCACGGTGCCTGTGATGCCGCAGGCCAGGAGCACGCGTTTCAACTTCTCGCGATCCATCCGGGCGAGCCGGGTCGCGATGCCGAGCTTGATCTTTTGCCAGGAGGCTTCTGTTTTGCGTCGTACCTGGGCCGCGAAGCGTTCTGCCGCGGGCGGAACCGTCAAAGGCCGGCGGGGCTTGGTCGGGCGCGATGACTTGGGCGGCGCGGATTGCTTACGGGGTGAGTTGGCTTTCGGTTTTGGAGGTTGCGGTTCGGGCCGGGCGAGGTCCGGGAGGGTGATGGGATTGAACAGTGTTGCTTCTTTCATGTTTGCCTTTCTTGGTTTTGTTTTTGTTTTTGGGTTGGGAACGAAAAAGCCGAAGCCGCGTAAGGCGGCTCCGGCTTCGGCTGGAGTTTCCGTCAGGGGACGGGGAGTTACTTCTTCTCCTTCGGACTGTGGGAGGGCCGTCCGCGTTCTCGGTCAAGGGCCTTCCAACAGACCAGGCCCAGTCCCCGCAGAGACCACTCGCGGCGGAACTCTGGCCACGGCGTGCGGTGTTTCGCAAGGAAGGGAAATCCTTGCCTGGCAACGAACACGAGGTTGGGCCGGCGGCCGTAGCCGTAGAGGACCACCCAGTGGTCCGTGCAGGGATCCGCGGTGGTCACGCAGGCCACCACCGGGCGGCCCGCGTCAATGGCATCACAGATGGTGTCGAACGTGAGATCCGGGCGACAGGCCACCCCTATGCCCAGTGAGCGCAAAGCGCGGGTGACTCGCGTGGTGCCCGCGCCCGTTTCCGGGAGCGGGGCCACTGCGGAATGCACCCGCTGGAAGCTCACCTGCGGACGTAGGCATTGCACAACCATCGCGGCGGCAATCCCGCCGCAGGAGTAGCTGTCGATCTGCCAATAGCCGGGCAGGTTTAACGTGACTTCACGTGGCCGGTTGGCTCTCTGCAAGGGGACCCGGATGGCAGCGTAACCGGTGAGATTACTCACGAGGTCCGTGAGCCAGCCGAGCCCTTGCTTGCGGGTTGGTGGGGTAGGTTTCAAGCCGTTGACTTTGGTGCTTTGGCGGTGAGTGAGTCCGGGAGTCAGGCTTAATGCCCGGCTCCCGAACGGGGGTTCAGATCGCGACTTTCTGCAACGACCGCAGCGTGGCCCGCACCGATTCGACTTCCTTGAACGAAGCCTTCTTTTCTTTCTCGGCCGCCCGGAGCAAGTCCAGCGTGGCGTTGAGTTCGGTGATAACATCGCGCAAACCCGTCTTCACGGTTTCGATTTGCGAGATGGCAGCAGCGAGCGGCGTTGTGTGGCCGTTGCCGTTGTGGTTG
>CAIKLQ010000163.1 GCA_903828255.1 uncultured Verrucomicrobiota bacterium | reverse complement strand
GTCAGCCCCTGAAATACCGGCGCACCGACGACGGACGGTTTGTGCTCTACTCCGTCGGCTGGAACCAAACCGACGACGGCGGAAAACCGGGCTGGCCAGACAAAGAAGCCGCCCCGGGAGGATTCTGGAGAGAGTTCGCTCAGAAGACCGCGGGTGGCGACTGGGTCTGGCAGTATCCGGCGAAATGAAGCAGGAAGCCGAAAGGTGGTGGGCGGAAGTTGGAGGGCGGTGGTTGCCAATCGGGAATGGGTAGCGATGGGTTGCGCAGCCAAGGCGTTCTCAGCCACCAAAAGTGAGCAGGTTAATGGCAGGATGACGCCGCGCTCGTCCCTGAGCACATTGGCGGGATGGACGTCGAACACCGTCAGTTGATCCAGGTCGTGGTAGAAGCAGAGCGCGCCCGCGTGTCCCAGCGCCAGACCGTCCAACAACCAGAGTCGTCACTGCTCCATGAAGGCCAGATGTCTTCGGGCTGAGCAGCCCCGCCGACCACCGTTGGTTGGAAGGTGAAAAGGACCGGCGCGCCATCTTCGCGGGAGATGCCTTCCAGTTGAACGGCATCGCCGAAGTGAGTGTTGCTGAGGTGAAGTCGTAACGACCGGGATAGGTGACTTTCAAGCCCGGCCGGGATGACGCGAGGATGCTTCAGATCAGTTCCAGTTCCCCAGCCTCCATTTTCACTGCGGCGGCCTGCCCGATAAAATCCAACCGCAGCAGCACGGTATTCATGCCATAGCGACTTTCCACCCAGCCTTCGATCCCCCGCAAGGGCCCGTGCTTGATCTTGACGCGCGCGCCCGTTCCGATCAGCGGTGCCAGGCGGATCTCCTGATCCGTTTCCAACGCCCGCAGAATCTCGCTCAGTTGTCGAAAGAACAAATCCTGATCGAAGACGTCCAACAAATTCGCCACATAATCACCTTGCAGGACTTTGGCTCGCATGTCCCCCGGCAACTGAAGAAAAACATATCCCGGAAACAGCGGTTTGTGGAAAACGACTGTCTTCCCCCGGTACTTGTGGGCCGCCCGGTAGCAGGGCAACGTGGCGGAAATACCCTCGCGCTCGCAAGCCTGCACCAGCTTCTTTTCGCATCGGGGTCTTGTATGGGCAACAAACCAAAGCAACTCAATCACACGGGTGAGTTTGTTCGGGGATCGTGGGGAGTCAAATCATAATGATCCTGGTACTGCAAAAGGGGCGTCCAGGTCGGCCGCAATCTGATCGGGGATGGCGGGTTCAAATTCGACGAGCCCTGGGTTTCGCGCAAAAACTCATGCCAGGGGGAATCCATCGGGGTGAAAAACAACCGTGGCGTGCCGACCTGTGCATCGCCCCAAGCCAGCAGATCCTTGTCCGGGTCGTAGCTAAAGCGTATCGGGTGGTAAAATACCTCGACCAGAATCCCGGATTGATTACCCGGCGACCTCGAGCCGCCCAAGGACGGGCAGCCGCCGCGCGTGAAGCGCAACGAGCGCGGGACGCCGCAAGCTGGCAAACTGTTCCACTTGTAGGCCGGGGGGCAGCAGCTGGTGTCCGGGTCTGGGGACATGATGAGAATTGCCGTCTCCGCCTAGCGCTACCGTGTCATTGGCAATTGCGCGGCTATTGGGCTTCGCTACACTGCGCGCGTGATTCGCAAAAACAGCTTCGACGGATCGGGCACGCTGGTGGACGGCTTGTCCGCCGGCTGGCTGGAGATTCATAAAGCGCAAATCGTGAACGAATGAAAATCCTGCTCGCCAGCAGCGAGGTTTATCCGTACTCCAAAACCGGGGGGCTGGCGGACGCGGTGGGCGCGCTAGGCAAGGCGTTGGCCCAGGCGGGACACCAAGTGGGCATCGTCACGCCGTTGTATCGTGGCATTCGGGAAGCCTTCCCCGGGCTCCGTCGGGTGGATTGGAACTTTGATTTCCCGCTGGGCAATCAGCGCATCAATGCGGAGTTATGGGCGCTCGAACCGGCTCCGTGGCTGACGATCTATTTCATTCACCAGTCGGGTTATTTCGACCGCGACGGGATCTACGGCGAAAACGGCGCGGATTATTGGGATAACGGCGCGCGCTTCATCTTCTTTTCGAAATGTGTCACGCATCTCGCACGCTATCTGCCCTGGCAACCGGAGGTGATCAACGTGAACGACTGGCAGACCGGACTGGTGCCCGCGATGGTTTTGCATCAGGCGCGAACCGCTGGGTGGGCGAATCGCCCGCGAGTTTGCCTGACGATTCACAATCTGGCCTATCAAGGTTGGTTTCCCGCCAGTGCCTATGCCTTGGCGAATCTGCCGGCGGACTATTTTCGCGCCGAAGGGGCGGAGCACTTCGGCAAGCTAAATTGTCTGAAGGCCGGTATCGCGTTCGCGGATATCCTGACTACCGTCAGCCCGCGGTACGCGCGGGAAATCACCACGCAGGAATTTGGCGAAAGCTTGGATGCGTTGTTGCGCAAGCGTCAGAGCGCTCTGGTCGGCATCCTGAACGGCGTGGATTACGACGAATGGAACCCGTCCGCCGACCCGCATCTCACAGCGCCCTACTCCGCCGCCGCTTTGCGCGGCAAGGTCATTGCTAAAGCGGCCTTGCAAAAGGAACTCGGTTTGCCGGTCGAGCCGCAGACTCCCTTGTTCGGAACCATCACGCGACTGGTCGAGCAAAAGGGAGTTGATATTCAGATCGGTGCGCTGGAGGAGATGCTGAATGCCGGGATTCAATTCGTCCTGCTCGGCAGCGGGAGCGCCGATTACGAGCGTGCCTGGCGGAAGTTGGCCGCACGCTTTCCGCAACAGGCCGCCCTGCGCATCGGCTACCATCATGCCCTGGCGCATCGGATTGAAGCGGGATGCGATTTCTACCTGATGCCGTCGCGCTTCGAGCCCTGCGGCCTGAACCAGATGTACAGTCTGCGCTACGGTACGGTTCCGATTGTTCGCCGCACTGGCGGTTTGGACGATACAGTGGTGGACGCCATTGACAATCCGGCGTTGGCCAATGGCATCAAATTTTCCGAATACAGCGCGCCCGTTCTGGCCCGCGCCATTCGCAAGGCCCTCGTGCTCTACGCAGACGCGGAGTTGCTGCGCCATTACCAGCAAAACGGCATGGCCGCGGATTTCTCGTGGTCGCGGGTTGTGGGCCAATACCTCACCGCTTTCACCAATCACATTTGAGGCTGGTAAGCGCGACAACCGGAACGAGTCGGCGGCTCTCCGTTCTTTCATTCCTTGAATGACTTCTATGGCTTCGCCGGTTCGGTGAGGCGCTTGATCTGCTCCTCATATTTCGCCGCGGCGTCTGGCTTGCCGAGCTTTTGTGCCAGCGGCAGGAGCTTGCGGTATATCGCCAGGTTGTCGGCGTAAGTGGGGTTCTCCTCGAGGAACTGCTGGAAGTTCGCGAGGGCAGCTTCGTTATGGTCTTGCGCGATCAATTTGTCGCCCAACGCGAGACGGAGGCGGAGGCGTTGTTGCGGTGAGGGATCCAGCTTGAGCGCCTGTTCGTAGGCCCGCACGGTGGAGGAGGGTTTGCCCTGGGCGGCATAGAGGTCACCGAGTTTTTCCGAAAGCACGGCGCTTTGCCGCGTGGTGGCAGTTTCTTCAAGGTAACTCGCCGCGGAGCCCGCGTTGCCGCCGCGCGCCAACATGAGGTTCGCTACCCGGAGGTGCGACCACTCAACCAATTTGCTGCCTCGGGCTTCGAGGTCTTGGTGCAACCGTTGCGGGGTTTTGCCGAAAGGTCGGTAGAGCGGGTCGCCGACGACGGTCGTTTGCCAGGAAAGCGTGCTCTGCGCGACACAAGCGGCTTCGCCAAACGTCATCCCTAAAAAGAGAAATCGCGCCGCGAACGTGCCGACGTCGGGCGTGCCGCCCAGATAGGGTTCATCCACGGAGCCCATGGTGATCGTAACGCCTCTGGCGAGTAACGGGGCCACCCAGTTGTTGTTGGTGTTCCGCAGGGACGCGGCGCTGAATGAGTGCAGGTGGTAGGCGAACGCTCCGGGCATGAACTCGATTTTGGGCAGGGTGAACGCGCCGGAAAGTCCCTCGGAGTACCAGCCCGCATAAAACGCGATGTGGCTCAGCGGAAAGCTGGCCGGGAAAGTCGCTCCGTTCTGGTCCACCACCGTTTCAAAACCAAAAAGCCGGGCCACTTCCGATGCGGCGCGAATCCAGTCGTCACCCGGCTTGTATGCCGGTTCGGTGATGTTTCGCAGATCAAAATAGGCCCGGCCCCACAGCCCATCCCGCTCGGCTGCCAACGCTTTGTCCACCAGCGCGCGGGCGATTTCGGGCGTCGGGCCATCCAATCGGGCGACGATCAGCACGCCGTTGGTGGGATGGATGAACGCCGCATTCGTCACGGCGTACACCGAATTCGGCAGCGGCCCGGCCAGCGGAAGATTCAGGCCAAGGAGCGGCAGGCACGCCAGTTCAGAATCCACCGCGGCTTCGTTTCGGCGAAGCTCCGGGCGCATCGCTTCCTCGGCCGCTTCCTTCAAAGTCGCATCGCGGGTAATTTTCAACGGGACGCCGTAGCACAGCACCAGGTAGCGGATCTTCGACGTGACGACGCGGCGAATGACGTGCGCCGGTTTATCGTTCGTGGCGGCGATCTCCACCGAACTCAGGCGCCAAAGTTGGTTCGCCTCCAGCTTCTTCGCCAACGGTTTCTGGAGGGCATCGCGAAACTCGGCGCGTGTTATGTTTTCGTCCGCCGTCAGTTCAAAACCAAAGATCTGCTGCTTGGGGACGTTTCGTTTCTCGGCGTAATCCGTCGCGATGGCTTTCGACTCCGGCACGCGCGAGTTGTAGATCAGCACGACTTCGTCCCCGCCCGCGTGGAGGCAAACCTGCGAAGCAAACAGCGCCAGCGCGATAGCTAGGGCAAATTTCATTCCGCGAAATATATCACGCATCACAAACCACCTTCAATCCATCGAACGCGAACCCCACTCCCTCCGGCAGTTCCGCTTGCGACTTGTCGTGGTCGTAGTCGTGGTTGAGGTGCGTGAGGTAAGTGCGTCCGCCGCCGATGCGCCGGGCCGCCGTGAGCGCTTCATCGAGACACATGTGAGTGGGGTGCGGGGCGAAGCGCACGGCGTCCAACACCACCACCTCGGCACCGCGCACCTGCTCGACCACCGCGGGCGGCACTTCCTTGCAGTCGTTGAGGTAGGCGAGGCGTTTCTTCCCGCCTTGCAAAAACAGATAGCCGTTAGTTGCGATGCGGCCGTGCGGCAAAGGCAGGGGAATGATCTCCAGATCGCCCAGCGGGAACGGCCCGTGGATCAGTCGCGGGTCGGGAATGAAATAGCCTTTGGGCCACGGGCCGTCGTGGAAAGCGTATTGGAACACGCGCCGCAAAGCGTTCATCGTTTCCTCGTTTGCGTAGATCGGTAGCGCCGTGCCGCCGCGCAGATCGCAGAAGCGCCGGCAATCGTCCAGGCCCATGATGTGGTCCGCATGAGCGTGAGTGAAGACCACCGCATCCAGCCAGCGCAGGTTTTCGCGCAGCACCTGTGTGCGGAAATCCGGGGTGGTGTCCACGACCAGCTTGACCGCGTCGGTCGCCACGTAAATCGAGGGCCGGGTGCGCCAGTTCTTCGGGTTGGCCAGGAATTCCGCCGGATACTCCATGCCAATGAGCGGCACGCCTTGCGAGGTGCCGCTGCCCAGAAATATGAATTCAAACGCCATGATCAAATTGAAGCGTGGCGAGGCGGCCGAAAACCACGCGCCGTGGTTTGCAGGGGAGCGGCGGTTTTTCACCCTTGCCCGGGGGGAAAGGACCGCGGCGGGAAATTTCTAAAAAAGAAGTTAGCGCTGTGAATCCCTGAACCGGCGCTTGCTCGGTAGCGGACCCGGTGGCAATGGCCCGGCCGGCACGCCTGGGCCTGGCGCTTCGCACGGGCGAGCCGCCCGTGCCAATACCCACTTCAAGGGGATGGCGAGCGATCTTCAAATTTTTAGTTTTGCTCAATGGATTCATTCCGCTCAAATTGCAGGCGCACTGTATCCATGTTAACCACGCTGCGCATCAAAAACCTCGCTCTCGTGAGCGATCTCACGCTGGAACTCCAGCCCGGCTACAACGCCATCACCGGCGAGACGGGCGCGGGCAAGTCCATCGTGATCGGCGCGCTCAATCTTGTGCTCGGCGAGCGAGCCGACCGCACGTTGATCCGCAGCGGCAGCGACAGTTGCTCGGTGGAAGCGGTGTTCGACGTGGCCAAGCTGCGGTCGCCCCTCAAAGCCTTCCTCGATGAGAATGGACTGGAACCGTGCGAGGATCAGCAGCTTGTTCTCAAGCGCACGTTCACGACCGCCGG
>CAIKLQ010000162.1 GCA_903828255.1 uncultured Verrucomicrobiota bacterium | reverse complement strand
GATGCTCAGTGCGGCAGGCAAGACTATCCCCTTCTTCGGCCTGCAATGGCCTGCGCTGATTGGCGAAAGCAAAAATGTCGCGGAGTTCATAAAGGAAATCCATGAGACCGGCGGCACGGTGGGATACTTTCTGATTGGTTTCCATGCCGCCGCCGCCTTGTTTCATCACTATCTTCTACACGATGGCACGCTTCGGCGGATGCTGCCAAACCCCGATTGAACCCACCAATGGCGAAACCAACAAGTGCGGATGCCCTGACCGACAACGGCGGATTGACGGCCGATGAAGCCGCCAAACGGCTGGCCGAGGACGGTCCCAACGCCCTGCCCGGCGGGCAGCGGCGCACATGGCTGCGCATCGTCTGGGAGGCGGCGCGTGAGCCGATGTTTTTGCTGTTGTTCGCCGCCGGCACGCTGTATCTCGTCTTCGGCGAATTGCAGGAAGGACTGATCCTGTTCGGCTTTGTGCTGGTGACGCTCAGCCTCACGCTCTACCAAGAGGGCAAGACCGAACGGGCGATGGATGCCTTGCGCGATCTCACCAGCCCCCGCGCCTTGGTGGTCCGCGATGGCGAGGCCCGGCGCATCGCCGGACGCGAAGTGGTGCGCGGCGATTGGGTGATGTTGGCCGAGGGCGACCGGGTGCCTGCCGACGCCGTGCTGGTCGCAGGTAGCAGTGTGCAGGTGGACGAATCCCTGCTGACCGGCGAGGCGGTGCCGGTGAGCAAAACCATCGCCAACGGGGACGGGGAACCTGCGGCGGCGCGGCCCGGTGGCGACGATACGCCGTTCGTCTATTCCGGCACGCTGGTGGTGGCGGGACAAGGCACGGCGCGGGTCACGGCCACCGGGGCGCGTAGCGAGATTGGCCGCATCGGCGCCGCCTTAGGGACGCTGCAAACCGAACGCTCACTACTGCAAAAGCAGACGGCACGGTTGATCCGCACCTTGGCATTCCTGGCGCTGGGCATGAGCCTTTTGTTGATGCTCGTCCATGGCCTGCTGCGCGGCGACTGGTTGCAGGCGGCCTTGGCCGGCATTGCCTTGGCCATGGCGATGCTGCCAGAAGAATACCCGGTGGTGCTGACCGTGTTTCCGGCCTTGGGCGCGTGGCGTCTGTCCAAAGAGAAGGTATTGACCCGCCGTCTGGCCGCCATCGAAACCCTGGGGGCCACCTCGGTGCTGTGCGTGGACAAGACCGGCACACTCACCGAAAACCGCATGACGGTGGCGCGGCTGGTTGTTGGAGACGACCGCTTTACAGTGGCCGAAACCACGGCGGACGCGCTGCCCGAAGCCTTCCATGCCGTGGTGGAGTTTTCGATACTCGCCAGCAAAGCCGACCCGTTCGATCCGACGGATCTTCCCCCGCCCATTTCGCATAAACCATTGATCATTCATAAAAATGCGGTAAAAACGCTCAATAATGTAGGCATGTAAATAAAATTATACCGCTTTATTTGTATAGCGGTATTGGTTTATAATGCCGGCATGTTTGTAGCCACCATCCCCAACCGCAACTCCAAGCCCACCATCCTGCTCCGCGAGTCCTACCGCGAGGGCGGCAAGGTCAAGACGCGCACCATCGCCAACCTGACGAAGTGGCCGCCGGAGCGGATCGCGGCCATGGAGCGGCTGTGCAGGGGCGAG
>CAIKLQ010000161.1 GCA_903828255.1 uncultured Verrucomicrobiota bacterium | reverse complement strand
CAGATTCTCACGCTGGATTACAAGACGATGGAATATCGGCCGCAGCAGAAACCGCAGTTCGCCTCGCTGGAGGCCGCGAGCAAAATCTCAAACCGAGCGGAGCGCATTCGCACGCTTTGCGCCGCCACGGACAAGGCCGGCGTGTTCGCGTGGAAACATCTCAGCGCGACGCTTTGCTACGCCGCCGACCGGCTCGCCGAAATCGCCGACGATGTGGAGACGGTGGATAACGCGATGAAGTGGGGCTACAACTGGGAGCTGGGCCCGTTTGAAACTTGGGACGCGCTCGGCGTGCGCGAAACGGCGGACCGCCTCACGAAGGAAGGTCGCACCGTGCCGGCGGTCGTCCGCGACCTGCTCGCGGCGGGGAAGAATTCATTCTACGAAGAACGCGACGGGCAACAGTCCTTCTTCAAGGTCGGCCAGCGCGACTTCGCGGTCGAACGAACCGCGCCCAAGGCCATCAACCTCTCGCGCCTGCACCGCGCCGGCAAAGTGGTCCGCAGCAATCCGGGCGCGAGTCTGGTGGATTTGGGCGACGGCGTGGTGTGTCTCGAATTCCACACCAAGATGAACGTCATCGGCGGCGATCAACTTGGCATGTTGAAACAGTCGCTCGATGAAGTGAGCAAGAACTTCGCGGGCTTGGTCATCGGCAATCAAGGCCCGCATTTTTCCGCGGGCGCGAATCTCATGCTGCTGACGACGCAGATTCAGAATCAGGATTGGGATGAGATTGACCTGATGATTCGGACGTTCCAGAAAGCCACGAGCACGCTGCGTCAGTTCGAAAAGCCCGTCGTGGCCGCGTGTCACGGCTACACGCTCGGCGGCGGCTGCGAGCTTTCGCTCGGCTGCGACCATATCGTGATCGCGGCGGAAACTTACATGGGCCTGCCGGAAACCGGCGTGGGCCTGATCCCCGGCGCGCACGGCACGAAGGAAATGTTGATCCGCTGCACCGAGCAGGTCATCCGCAACGACGAGGCGGATTATTTCCCCGGCATCCGGCACGCGTGGGAAACCCTGGGCCTCGCCAAAGTTTCCACCAGCGCGGCCGAAGCGGCGCAGCGGCGGTTCCTGCGGAACGGCGAAACCACAATCGTGCTGAATCGCGACTGGGTGATCGGTGAAGCCAAGGCACAAGTCCTCCAGATGGCGGCGCTGGGCTATCGGCCCCGACCGCAGCGCACCGACATTCCCGCGATTGGCGAAACGGGCTTGGCGCTGTTCAAAGTGATCCTGCAACAGATGCGCGCCGCCGGGCAGATCAGCGAGCACGACCAAAAGATCGGCACGAAGCTCGCCTACATCCTGTGCGGCGGCGATCTGACGTCGCTGCACTTTGTCTCCGAGCAATACATCATGGATCTGGAGCGCGAAGTTTTCCTGAGCTTGTGCGGCGAACCGAAAACCGTCGAGCGCATCAAGCACACGCTCAAGACGGGTAAGCCGCTGAGGAACTGAAAGTGAACTTGGTAGCCGGAAATCCCCTCACCCCGGCCCTCTCCCCTTCCGAAGGGGAGAGGGAGAATCGTTCGCAGT
>CAIKLQ010000160.1 GCA_903828255.1 uncultured Verrucomicrobiota bacterium | reverse complement strand
GGTCAGCTTGCAACCCATTATGGCGAACACTTACACGGAATTAATGTTTCCTGGCAGATATATCTTTGATGATGGCGTTCCATTTTATGTAGGTCTCTACACGGGCAATATGACTTACTATCCGCCAAGTGGTATTTACGACGACCCGCTGTTCGGTTGGGCTTTACTGATCAACAACCAAGGCGTGATCGAAATGCTGGATAGCGCCCTCGCCTACAAAGCGCAGGGCATCTTAGCCGGCACGCACAATTTTGTTGTTCCCGAACCCAGCACGATTGGTTTGTTTGGCCTTGGCGCGTCGCTCCTCGGTTGGCGTTGCCTGCGCAAACAAACTTGATCCATCCCGCTGCGGGTGGTCGGATGCGGGCCGGGTTTCCAATCGCCCGCAAGGGGTTTCGCCGGAACAGCCGCAGTCAATGGCAGGTGCATGAAAAGCCCCGCCGTAGCCTCACCCGCGCGTCGGCCCGCGCGTGACGCCGAGTTGGTTGAACAACTTCAACTCGCGCCAGAGTTGGGCACCGGTGATTACGCCGCGCAAAAGCTGGCGATACATCTTGATGGTTTGCGTTATCTGCTCCGGCGTCTCGTTCACGAATTCCAATCGGAAATGGAGGACGCCCAGCGCCAACATCCGTTCCACGTATTCCGCGCCGGTCTGCGCCAGCGAGTTGAAGACCGTGTTGCGGCAGCCCACGTCGGCCTTCACCGGATGCTCCGCGCCCACGCGGTCGCGCAGCTTCAAGTCGCGCACGTCACACGGTCGGCCGCAGTCGCGATAGTCCTTGCCGCTCGTCAGGAAAGCGCAGAACACACAGTGCTCCATGTGAAACATCGGGATATGCTGATGGATCGTCACCTCGAACCATTCCGGCGGCGCGGCTTGTAACAACGCTTCGAGTTGCTGGAAGTTCAGGTCGTAACTCGCCGTCACCCGCTCCAGGCGGAACTGGTTCTTGAAATAGTCCGCCGCGAGCCGGTTGGCGATGTTGAAAGAGAAATCACCGACGCGCCGGTCCTTCGCGAAGAACTTCAGGTGATCGTAGTTGCGGACGAGATAGCCGTCGGCGTTGCAGGAGCGGACTTGTTCGAGGGTCCACTCCTCGCCCATTTTGAAAATGCGCGGCGGGGCAACGAAGACGGTTGAGGGTTGAGGGTTGAGGGTTGAGGAATTGCGCGCGCGCACTGTGGTGACGGCGTCGCGATATTTCTTCGGGTTCTCGAAGTCGCAGTAAATCGTTTCCACGCCGCACGCCAGCGCGGCATCGAGTTGCGCGAGATTGCGGACGAGGACGATCAGCGTCGGACAGGCGTCGCGCCTGTCTCTAACTTGTTGGTTTAATTGTTGAGACAGGCGCAACGTCTGTCCTACGTCAAGCTGCCACCGCTTCGGCAGCGTCCGCTGGTGTTCCAGTTCCGCCACGGCCTCGCGCCGCAGGCGATTCAACTCACTCACTGGCAACATCACCTCACCCGCGAGTTCGTTCTTCAAGCCGCCCAGCTTGAACGGCGTGCCGCCCAGCCGGCCAAGTTGTTCGCGCAGTTTCTCCGTCGTGAGCGGCTGCTTCTCCGCCTTCGCCAGCGGCATCGCGGATTCGAGCTTCGTCACATGGCCGATTTCATCCCTGGCAATCAACGTCAGCAGCTTGCCAGCGACGCCATGCACTTCCATTTCAATGGGCCGCGTAAACTTCGAGGTTCCGCCCGCGAAACTCTGGCGCAAGCGGCGGTCCAGTTCCGGGTCGCTGGTTTTCCACAGTTTGTCGCCGATATGGATGCGGCGGAAATTCACATCGCCCTGGCCGAAGCCGAGCCAGGTTTCCGCACCGCGTTGGTCCACCTGATAAACGAAACCACCTTCCTCTTCCTGATCGGGCGTGCCGGCGTCGAACACCACGCCGTCACCTGGTTTCAACGGGCCGCCGAGTTGCAGCGCAACCTTTTCGTCCGTGACCCGGGTGATCTCCCCCAGAAACACCCCGCGCTTCTTCCCGAAACGCGCGTGAACCAGTTCCTGATTGTTGTTGCCGCCGAGCCAGCCGGAGTAAAGCCCGCGCGAGAAAGCCATCTCCATGTCGTAACGATCCTGCTCATCGTAGCAGCCGCCGTGAAGCGGCTCATTCGGATTTTCAGAGAATGGGGTTTGAGCCTCCTCACGTTGGCTGCTACGAAACTGATCGAGTTTCGCGCGGTAAACGCGCGTGATATTCGCCACGTATTCCGGCGTTTTGAGCCGGCCCTCGATCTTCAACGACGCCACGCCCGCACTGATGATGTCTGGCAAGATCTCCAGCCCGGCGAGGTCTTGCGGGCTGAGCAAATACTTCCGGTCGCCGAGCGGCACTGGTTTTCCGTCCGCGATCAAATCGTAGGGCATCCGGCAGGCTTGTGCGCACTCGCCACGATTCGCCGAGCGGCCCCCCAGCGCTTCGCTCGTGAGGCACTGGCCGGAGTACGCAACGCAGAGCGCCCCGTGGACGAAGATTTCGAGCGGGAGGGGAAGGTACCCAGTATTCAGGGTGCCGGGTGCAGTTCTCCGCGTGTCGGCCCCGGCTGACGGAACGCTGAACACTGAAGTCTGAACACTTCTGATCTTTTCAATCTCCGCAATCGAACACTCCCGCGCCAGCACGACGAGATTGCAGCCAAGCTCCCGCGCAAACTCCACCCCCGCCGCGCTGGTGATGGTCATCTGCGTCGAAGCGTGGATCGGAAAATCCGGCGAGCGCGAGCGGATCAATCTCGCGACGCCGACATCCTGCACGATGGCCGCATCCACGCCGGCGGCGATGATGGAGTGCAGGTAATTCGCCGCGTCAGCCATTTCATTCTCGAAGACGAGCGTGTTGAACGTGACGTAGCCCTTGACCCCGCGCCGATGCAGGAATTCCATCAGCTTCGGCAGATCGGCGACGGTGAAATTGTGCGCCCGCATCCGGGCGTTGAACTTCTCCAACCCGAAATAGATCGCGTCCGCGCCGTTTTCGATGGCGGCTTTCGCGCAGTCCCAATCGCCGGCGGGCGACAACAACTCAGGCAGACGCGGCGCACTCCGGGTGCGTTCGGGCTGGGTTTCAGTTGCGGGCAATTCGACCACGGTGACAACTTATCAGGGGACTGCCGGCGAAACAAAACCTCTTTGTGCGCCGTTACTTTGCGTCTTTGCGTCTTTGCGTCTTTGCGGTTAACTCTAGCCATGCGTGTTTTGATTGTCGGTTGCGGTTACGTCGGATTGCCGCTCGGAGTGGGATTGGTTCGCCAGGGCCATGAAGTTTTCGGGTTGCGACGGACGGCGGCGGAAGAATTAAAAGCCGCGGGCATCACGCCGTTGCAAGCGGACATCACCTTGGCGGAAACGCTCACGCCGCTGCCACGCGACTTCGATTGGGTGGTGAACTGCGCCGCATCCGGCGGCGGCAGCGCCGACGGTTACCGGCAGCTTTACCTCCAAGGCACGCGCAACTTGATCGAATGGCTCGCCCCCACACCACCGAAGAAATTCGTTTACACCAGTAGCACGAGCGTTTATGGCCAGAACGACGGTTCGTTGGTGAAGGAGAGCAGCCCGACCGAACCGCAGGCCGAGACGGCGAAAGTCTTGGTCGAGACGGAGCAGGTTTTATTGGAAGCGGTGCGGTTGAGAAATTTCCCCGCGGTGGTCCTGCGCGTGGCGGGCATTTACGGGCCGGATCGCGGGCACTGGTTCAAACAGTATTTGAAGGATGAAGCGCGCATGGAGGGCAAGGGAGAACGCCTCCTGAACATGATTCAGCGCGACGATCTGGTGGGCGTGATCCTCGCCGCGCTCAAGAACGGACGACCGGGCGAGGTTTACAACGCCGTGGATGACGAGCCGGTCAGCCAGCTCCATTTTTTCACCTGGCTCGCTGGGTCGCTGGACAAACCGCTGCCGCCGAGCGGGTCCGAGGATGCCGAGGCGAATCGCAAGCGCGGCGGGACCAACAAGAAAGTTTCCAACCGCCGGCTGAAGATGGAGTTGGGCTACCAGTTCAAGTATCCCACCTTCCGCCAAGGTTACACGGCGGAACTGATACGGCTGGGAACGTAGTGGCGCAGACGGC
>CAIKLQ010000159.1 GCA_903828255.1 uncultured Verrucomicrobiota bacterium | reverse complement strand
TTCGGTCGGTTGCGCCAGCACCTGCCCGGCCAGAGCAAGAATGAGCTTGGACATTTTCTGCATTTTCGGGCGAGTATAGATGTCTGTCGGTGCAGGATCAATGCCCTCCGAGTGAAGGTGAAGATCGGCGTATCGTTGCGCTGCGGCGGAGAGTGGCGGTGGTGGCGCGGCGCGCCGCAGCGGCTCCGAGCCCGGGGCAGCCACCGCCACTTTCCAACCCACCCCGTTTGCGGACCCGCTGCGAGCCACACACCCGCGCTCCGTCAGGAAAGTCAGCGCCTGAACCGGCACCGAGCGCGCTTCCATTTCGGAGTCCGGGGCGAATGAATGCTTCCGCTGCCCAGCTTTTCGAGTGGCGTTCCGGGCTTCGCGCTGGTAATTGAATCGCATGAACAAACGTCATCAGTTCACCCGCCGGGATTTCATCAAGACTTCCATCGCCACGTTCACCACCCTGACCATCGTGCCGCGCCACGTTCTGGGCGGTTCAGGATTTACGCCGCCCAGCGAAGTTCTGACCCGCGCCGTGATCGGCACTGGTGGCATGGGGATGGGCCATGTGCAGAACATCAACACCGCCTGCAAGCTGCTCGCGGTTTGCGACGTGGACGAAAAACATCTTCAGACCGCCCTGAAAGCGGGCGGGCCGGATGTGAAGGGCTACCGCGACTTCCGCGAAGTTCTGGCCCGGAAGGATATTGATATCGTCCATGTCCCCACGCCGCCGCACTGGCACGCGTTGATTTCCATCGCGGCCGCCAAGGCGGGCAAAGATATTTGGTGCGAGAAACCCCTGTCGCGGACGATCGCCGAGGGCGAAGCGGTGAAAGCCGCGATGGCCAAATACAAACGCATCTTCCGGCTGAACACTTGGTTCCGCTTCGACAGCCCGTTTTACGGCATGGGCGTGCCCGTGAAGCCGATCAAGAAACTGGTGCAGGCGGGAGTTCTCGGCTGGCCGCTGAAGGTCACGCTAGGCGGCACGACGGGATTTGATTGGAAGCAGAATCAATGGTGCGGTCGCACCGATTTGACGCCGCAACCCGTGCCGCCCGAGCTGGACTACAATCTCTGGCTCGGCCCGGCGCCGGTGAAACCCTATCACCCGCACCGCGTTCACCAGAGCTTCCGCGGCTACTGGGATTACGACGGCGGCGGGCTCGGCGACATGGGCCAACACTACCTCGATCCGGTCCAATACATCCTTGCCAAAGACGACGAAAGCCCCATCCACATCGAAGCCGAAACTGGCCCGCAGGATCGGGACGCCGTGCTGCCGTGGCGGCGGATTTCCCTGCGCTACGCCGACGGCTGCGAGATCATTCTCGACGGCGAAAACAAGGACACCGCACCGTTCCTTTCCGGCCCGCGCGGCAAGCTGACCAAGAATCTTGAATCGGACATTCCCGACCTCGTGGACAAAGTTCGCGACCTGCCGGACCCGACGCCGCAAGTCACCGATTTCGTTCAAGCGGTGAAGACGCGGCAGAAATTTGCACTCAATGAAATCAACGGCCACCGCTCCTGCACGTTGATCAACCTGGCAAAGATCGCCGTGCAAACGGGACGCCCCTTGCACTTCAACCCCAAGACCCAGCGCTTCATCGGCGACTCCCAGGCGAATGCCTACATCAAGCAGCCCATGCGGGCGCCATGGAAGATCAAGGTGTGACGCGGCCCAGAATCGGCTGGCGCGATCTGCAACATGTTCCGAATCGGCCGGAGGATGTGCTGAAGGTGGACGCCGACGAGGAGAGCGTTGGCGGCGACGTTTAGGGGTCGCCCATTAGCGGGAGCGGTCCAGCAGAAAAATAGATTTCCGTCAGCCAGCCTTTCTTTTCTTAAAAGCTGTCTTTCTTTTTTCGGGCCGGTGCCGGCGGCGTCCAAGCTGTAATTCGGGCCTGTTATTTCAGTCGTTGATTCGGATGCACTCCTCCCACTCTGGGAGGTGATCCGTTCCGTCACCCATCTGGTTCCAGCGGGTCGCGTCCGGTCTGGGTGCCAGCCCGGTCTGCCGCGGGCGGACTTTCGTCCGCCCGCAGCGCCCGCCCTCCTCCCGGCCTGCCGGGAGCCAGAAAACATTCAGTGCCAAACCGGGTTCAATCAGTAGGAGATGACTTGGGGCTCGCACCGCTTTGCGGCGGTGCGTCCAACCGGTCGCAGACTCTCGGCTTGGTCGAATCACCATAAATCTTTTTTCTTTCTTGGGCCCGTCCCGGCTCGGCGGGCTTTGAGGCTGGGGGAGACCAGCCGCGCCCATTCAGTTCTCTTGGCTCGGGTGTCCAGACCCCTTTGCTGGTTCACGACCGGTCTCCCCGAAAGCTTTTTTCCGGGCCGGCCCAAAGACGCGCGTGGCGTCGTAGGGCCCGTCCTCCTTCATCACGTGCCACGCGGCCTTGGCCAGTTTGCAGGCCAGGGACTTGGTGGCGATGACCGGATTGGTTTGTTGCTTCTTGCGGTCATAGAAGCGGCGGCTCTGGTCATCGTAGCGGTAGGCGAAGTGCGCCGCTTCCACGAACGCCCAGGCCAGATATTTGTTGCCACATTTCCGGTGGTTCTCGCCCTTCTTCTTCCCGTGGCTCGTGCGCAGACTTTTCACGCAGCGGCAGTAACTCGCAAAGTTCCCGGCGTCCGCGAAGCGTTTA
>CAIKLQ010000158.1 GCA_903828255.1 uncultured Verrucomicrobiota bacterium | reverse complement strand
GAGAACCCGCCGCACCCCCGTCCAGAAAATCACCCTCCCACGTCCCCGAAGTCCCGTGGTTCAGGTTCCCGGAATTACCCGCGGACGCAAAATAGAGTGCGCCCCCGGTCGTCACCGTGTTGACCGCTTGGGCGATGATGCCGTCTTGAAATGGCGACTCGTTGAAATAGCCGACGTCGTCCACAAGGATGTCGCACCCAGCCGCGCGGAGGGCCAGGATGTTATTGGCGAAGTTGGCCGCCCCGCTGAACGCGGTGGCAAAATAAAGCGTCGCCCCTGGAGCCAGGTCGTGAATGATTTCCAGCAAGGCCGTCCCCTCACCGACGCTGCTGCCGGCTTGACCGGGCAGCACCGTGACAACGCCCAGATCGCCGGAAGCCTGCGAATTGGTGAGGTAGTCAACACTGTCCGAGAGCACACCCACCTTAATGCCCGCGCCCGTCACGCCGAAATTCGTCCGCGCGGTCACGGCGGCGTGCGTGGTGTCCCCTTCCGAATTCAGGCTCCCGGTGCGCGGCGCACATTCGTCCGCCGGACGGATAAAAAGCACGTCGGGCAACGCGGCGAGCGATTCGATCGCGGCCAGCGGGACCAGAGCCCGGACGGCCTGGAACTGCGGGTGCTGGTTGACCACTTCACCGCCGGCCTTGAGGAGGTCCCGGAGCAAAGCTTCCGTGACGTTCGCCTTGAGGTCCACGAGCACGCGGCCCTCGGGGTTGAGTTTCACGTCCAGCCGGAGCAGCGGCACATTGAGGGCGATGGTCTGGCCGCGGTTTTGTTTCGTGGCGTAAACAAGTTGTGAATCCATCTTCTGTTGCGCCGGCGTGCGGCCTTCCTTTTCGGCGTGCAGCGCGCTGATTTGCCGCAGCGCCTCGTCGGAAAGCAGTTGCGGTTGGGCGGAGGCGGAAAACAAGACGCCGCAGATGACGAACGCCGCGAAGGTACGAAAACAATCGGAGGGTTTCATAAATTCAGCGGCATACCGTCCCACTTCCCGTGGGACTTGCAAGTCTTTTGTCCGGCCAGGAGAATGCATCGCCCGGGCCGAAATTGCGACCGGGGTTATTGCACTCTCAGACGGTAATATCGCTGGACGCGGGAGCTAATCGGGCCGTCGCTAATAATCAGCGGACCGCCCGAGCCAGCAACATTGGTGAGCACGATCCAATTCGTGCCGCTCAAGTTGTCCGTGTACTCCACCCAGTTGGTTCTATCCGGCACTGTAAGCCAGGTAACTGTCAGCAACCCGGTGGCGGGACTGACGGACATTGCCGGTGGTGGGGCGGGAGTAACCGTCACCGTTTGACTGCAAGTAGCGGCGTTGGTGCAACCATCTGTGGCTTCCCACGTCCGGGTGACGATTGCCTGGCAGAAGTCGCCGTTCGTCACGGTGTTTAGGATCGTGAGCGTTAGGTTCGGGCCGCAGCAACCGTCAAGAGCGGTCGGCTCGTCAAAGCTCCACGCCGCGCCGCATTCCACCGTCTTGTTCGTGGCGCAGGTCAACACCGGCGGCGTGGTGTCGGTGATCGTCACGGTTTGACTGCACGTCGCGCTGTTGGTGCAACAATCCGTGGCTTCCCACGTCCGAGTGACGATTGCCTGGCAGAAGTCGCCGTTGGTCACGGTGCTCAGCATGGTGAGCGTCAGATTCGTGCCGCAGCTCGCGGCGAGGGCGGTTGGCTCGTCATAGACCCACGCCGCGCCGCATTCCACTGTCTTGTTCGTGGCGCAGATCAACACCGGCGGCATGGTGTCGGTGATCGTCACGGTTTGACT
>CAIKLQ010000157.1 GCA_903828255.1 uncultured Verrucomicrobiota bacterium | reverse complement strand
TCGGCAGTTGCAGGCGTTTGCGGTGGCCGGGGAGACCGAGCGAGTTCGGGAGCAAGCGCACCAGATCAAAGGCGCGTGCGCAGTAGTAAGCGGCGAAGCCTTGCGCGCCCTCGCCGCCGTGCTGGAAGCCGCCGGCAAAGCCGGAGACCTCGCCACGATTACCGCCCGACTGCCGGAAGTGGACCGCCAATTTGCGGCATTGAAGGCGGCCCTCAGTTAGCCTGCTTAGTTCCCAAACCTCCGATCCGGCGGCGCGACTTCTCATTAGCCCCCCGCTGGAGCGGGGGGTTAATCCCGAACCCCGAAATGCCGAATCCGCGCACGCGAAGCCGGGCCAGCGGAGCGCGGCGATGCAACAACGCCGGGAATTATTACCCACCCACTGGACCGAGGAGGTGCGCTCCCAGCACTCGCGCCGGACCGGCGAACCGACCGAGGTCCGGCGGCAAAGGTGCGCCGCGGGCGGCAGTTTTTTACGGCTTCCCTACTGCGGGCAGCGTCCGCTTGGCAAGGCTCACGCGGGCTCCCCAGACCTGGAAAAAGGCCACTTGCCACCGGCCGATGGAGCCGTAAGATCACCGCCAGTGGACGCGCCGCAAAAGCAATTCTCCCTTGATCCCGAACGCCGAGTCAGAAAAGTAACCGCACGCCTCCGGCATGCGAGTTCGGGCGTCGCGCCCGGACTTTCGTCCCACCATTTTCCCGGATTTCCTGGTGCGGGGAATCTGGAGAGCCGGAGTTTCCGGCGCGACGCCGAAAACCACACGCCGGAGGCGTATGCTCCCCAGTCCCTGCCGATATTTCGCCGTTCAACCTTGGAGTTCGGGTTGCGTAGAGTAGGCGGAGCGGACGGGTTGAAGAGGCACAAGGCCAATGACCGTCTCGCTCCGCCGCTCATCAAACCGGACGGGCGGTTTTCCCGCATCCGGCTTTGCGGAGGCCATTCCCTCGCATCGCTTCTACGCCAGCGCCTGTTTCCACGCCGCCGTCGTCGGCAGCCGATACAGGCCATAATTTCCTCGCGGCCAACTCACGCCGAACCCAAGGCACTTGAACCCTTCTTGCCGCACCTCCAGCAACCGGGTTTTCCTTTCGGTGAGCATCAGGCCGTGCGCTTCCAGCCAGCGTTTGAGCCGCGCCAGCAACTCCGTCCCCTGCCCCGGTCGGGACAGGATCGCCGCGACAACCGGGAGCCGGCGACGGTGGACGGTTGCACTTGTGTCTTTGCCGCCCGCGCCGCCCGCTACCTGCGCGGGACCCAAACTCGCAACTCAGCCAACACCGGCCGCCATCTGGTCAAAGTCATCGCTTTTGAAAAATGAGCCAATCTTTTCACCCGCGCAATAGTCGCTTCCAGATCGTGATGATAAAATCCCGTTGGATGTGGTTCGCCAGCCTGGCGGCGTTGCTGCTGGCGACGACCGTCACGGCAAGCGCCCAGACGATCACGCTGAAATCGTTGCTGGCAGAGATGACCGATCCCGCCGCAGTCGCGCGGTTCCCGCAGCCGCACTACGATTCTCTCCAAGCCTCCAGCTACAACCGCGCCTCCACCAATCGGAACCAACCCAACCAGGACACCACTGGTTGGTTTGCCGACAGCGACGGCCTGGGGTTCATCCGTACCGAAACCAACCGCAGCGAGAAGGAGTGGGTGATAATGGAACACCAAGGTCCCGGCTGCCTCACCAAGTTCTGGACGCCGTTCTTCTATTATGGGTTCAATGATCGCGTCGGCCCCAATGTCCGGATTTACCTCGACGGTTCGGACACGCCGGTGTTTGACGAATCGCTCATCAAGCTGGTCACGGCTCAAGGCTCAGTCCAGCCGCCCCTCGCCACCTTCACGGCTCGCGCGGGCGATTTGTATTTGCCAATTCCATTTGCGCGAAGCTGCCGGGTGACGATGACCGCAAAGCCGTTCTACCACCTCATCAACTACCGCGCGTATCCGGACGGCACGAAGGTTGAGCCGTTCACCCGCGCCCGCTACGAGGCCGCGGCGACGGACTTGGAGAAGGCCGGCAAAGCCTTGACAGCCCAGCCGGACGCGAACCAAGGCGCGATCCAGAAATCGGCCCGGCTCCGGCCTGGCGCCAAACTCGAAGTTCCGCTACCCGCCGGGCCGAGCGCCATTCGCCAGTTCACGGTTCGATTGCCGGGCGCGGTGACCAACCTCGCGAGCCTACGTTCCACCGTACTGGCGATGACCTTCGATGGCGAGGAAACCGGGTGGTGCCCGTTGGGCGATTTCTTTTGCAGCGCGGATTCGCTGCATCCGCTTCACACCTGGCAGCGCACGGTCACCGCAGACGGCACCATGGTCTGCCGCTGGGTGATGCCTTACCGGAGCGCCGCCGAGATTCGCGTGCTGAACTTGGGAGACCAACCGATAGAGGTCGCGCTGCAGGCCGAGGTCGGGCGCTGGGATTGGGACGCGCGCTCCCTGCACTTCCACACGAACTGGCGGCCCGACGATGTGGTGCCCGGCACGCCGTTCCTGGATTGGAACTACATTGACATCCGGGGCCAGGGCGTGTTCGTGGGCGATGGGTGGACGGTGTTGAATATCCAGGGCAGTTGGTGGGGCGAAGGCGACGAGAAGATTTACGTGGACGACGCGTGGGACAAAGGTTTCCCGACGCATTTCGGCACCGGCACGGAAGATTATTATGGCTGGGCCGGCGGCGAAGTGCCCACCCGCAAGGATGAATTCAGCGTGCCGTTCCTCGCGAATGCGCGCGTCGGGGGCCTGGACGGCTACACGACAGGCTTCAATGTATGCACCCGCACTCGCAGCCTCGACGCGATCCCATTCACCCAGCGGCTGCGCTTCGACATGGAATCGTCCTTCGGCACTGACATCCGCAATCCGTGGAACTTGCTCGGCTACTCGGCGATAACTTTTTGGTATGCCAAACCGGGTGCCACGCACAATCGCCCCGCCCGGCCGGAAGTCGCGGCCCGTCCCATCATGTCGCTGACCGGCGTCAAAGCGAAGGCCGAGGCCATCAAAGCGTCCGCCAAGGAAGTCAGGGTGCCGGGGGCCGGGGGGCATTGAGTTTGAACTGCTGAAACCTACGGCAATGCCAGGTCTTCGGCGAAACCGCGCGCCGGCCCTGGTCCGGCGATCCGAGCGGCGTGGGGAAAGTCTGGGACGAATTCGGCATCCAGGACACGGAGTTCTTGCCGTTCTTCTTGGAAGATCGGCCGGTGAAAACCGCTCAGAGTAACGGGCGCGCCACCGGCTATCGGAAATTCAGTGGCGGCGACCACGAGGCCCGCCGCTGTTCGCTACAGTTCGGGTTATGGCGCGATGGTTTCCAGGTATTTGAACTTGCCGTCCTTGACGGTGATGATGACGGCGGACTTGGTCGCGTTGCGCTGGGCGTCGAGAGTGGTTTTGCCGGTCAAGCCAGCGTAGTCCTTGGTCGCGGCGATGGCCTCGCGGAGTTTCGCGCTTTCGGTGGTGCCGGCGCGCTTGATCGCATCGGCCAGCACCATTGCCGAATCGTAGCCCAGCGCGGCCATGGCGTCGGGGGTTTCGCCGTTGTTCTTCGCTTTGTAGCTTTGCACGAACTTCTGAATGTTCGGATCCTGGTTTTCCGCCGAGAAATGCGTGGAGTAATAAGTTCCTTCGAGCGCCGGGCCGGCGATCTGAAGCAACTCGGGCGCTTCCCAGCCGTCGCCGCCGAACAGCGGCACGGTGATGCCGAGTTGCCGCGCCTGGGAAACGATTAAGCCCGCTTCCGTGTAATAGCCAGGCACGAAGATCGCGTCGGGGTTCGCGGCTTTGATGGCGGTGAGTTGCGCTTTGAAATCCTTGTCGCCGCCGGTGTATTTCTGCTCGGAGACAATCGTCCCGCCGTTGGCGGCGAACGGCTCCTTGAAGAATTGCGCCAGGCCCATGCTATACGGCGCGGAGACATCGGAGAACACCGCGACGTTTTTCGCCTTCAACGAGCGCTTGGCGAATTCGGCCAGCAGCTTGCCCTGAAACGGATCGGTGAAGCAGACGCGGAAGATGTAATCGCCGGTCTCGGTGACCTTCGGATTCGTGGACGAAGGTGAAATCATCGGAATTTTATTGGCCTGGCAGATCGGGCCGGCTTCGAGCGAGCGGCCCGAAGCGACTTCGCCGAGCACCGCCACGACGTGGTCGCGCGTGATCAACTTCTTGGCGATGGTCGCGGATTCGCCGGGCGTGGAGCGGTTGTCCTCGAAAATGAAATTGATCTTCTTGCCAAGCAGGCCACCGGCGGCGTTGAGCTCCTCCATCGCGATCAACGTGCCGCGATGGGAGGACTGGCCAAACGCGGCTTCCTTGCCGCTGAGCGACGCGTATTCGCCAATGCTGATGGCGTCGGGTCCTCCGCTGCTGGAGTCGCCACAGCCGGCGAGCAAGGCAGCCGTGAGCAACACGGCAGCGGTTGAAATCAGGGTCAATCGAGTGTTTTTCATAAATTGTTTTTGGCTCTCTCTTCATCCGTCGCCAGGGAAAATACCCAAGGCAGCGGTGACGGGGCGGGAAATTAGAGGTTCGCCCGCCGACATTCAATCTGCAAAGCAGCATCCGGTGGGCAGCATCGCCGAGCGATGCCAAAAATCAGCTGGGGGTTGATGAGAACCGCCAGCGGGGCGACGATATGAGGCGGAGATCCTATTCGATTCCGCACGGCCCGTACATTCGGGCGGACTGCGAGCCGGGGACGGCGCGCGCTTTGTTCCCTCCCGACCGCGTGGCCCTTACCCAGATGAAAAAATACGTCCTCAAAACCGAGAGCCGCTGAAAAAAGCCTTTGACACCTTGAAACCATTGAATCAATCTATCCGCATCCGTTGATAACAACGGTCTCATGCAGAGTGGCAGAGGGACTGGCCCGATGAAGCCACGGCAACCGGTTGAAGTTT
>CAIKLQ010000156.1 GCA_903828255.1 uncultured Verrucomicrobiota bacterium | reverse complement strand
GTTGGTGAGGATGTGCCGCAGCAATGATTCATCCGCACGCGCGCCGCCGTTCACCGGTGGGTCGCACTGAAATTCAATCGGACACGCGCGGTTCGTCGCGGACAGCATTTCGTCCACGAGCTTCCGGCAAAACGGCTCCAAGTGGAGGGGTTCGGGCTGGAACTCCATCCGCCCCGAATCCACGCGGCTCAAGAGCAGCACGTCCTCCATCATGCGCGACATGCGGCGCACGTTACCGATGATCGCGTCCAGATGCTCGGCGCGCTGCGCGGCGGTGAGGCGGTCGAAATAGCGCTGCAAAACCTCGCCCGAAACACTGATCACGCCCAGCGGCGTGCGGAACTCGTGGCTGACCATCGAGACAAAATTGCTTTTGAGCCGGGTCAGTTCCTTTTCCTGCGCCAGCGCTTTTTCGAGATTGGCCTGTGCCAATTGCAGTTCCGCGGTGCGCTCTTCGACGCGGCGTTCCAATGACGCGTTCAATTCGCGGATGCGCGCCTCGACACTTTCCTGCCGGGCGACCTTGCGGCGCAGCAGCACGATCCACCCGCCCGCGAGCATGCCCACGGCGCAAAGCCCCGCGAACGCCCGCAACATCAGCCGCGAACGCGCCGCCGCCGTGTAACCAACCGTCCGCACATCCGCGGTGGTGCGGGCGAAAACCTGGAAAACGCGGTCGGAAAGATCGGATCGCGTGACAAAACCGGTGGTTTCTACGGCGCGATCAGGTTCAATCGAGAGTGCCGGCTGGTTCGTGGGCGAATCCAAGATCACGCTGAAAATCACTCCCTCGCTGCGCAAGACGAGTTCTTCGCGCCGGAATCCGCCGGTGATGGAATGTGACCACTGCTGCACGACTTCGCCCCGCACAGTCACCAGTTCGTTCTCGAAGCGGTCGGAAGCAATCTGCCGCGCGGTGACGGGCGCGGCGGGCGTGGCTGGGGCGCTGCCGATCACGCGGTATTGCGCATCTTCCAGCACCAGCCCGAATGAATTGGTCGCGCGCTCGCCAACGATCTCCACCACATTGCCGGGTTGGAGGCCGCCGCTGTCTGGTTGCGACATGCGGAGGTCGGTCGGATGGTAGGTTTTCATCAGCGGCAACGGCACGGCGCGAAAAGCGGTGGTGGCATCGCGCAAAAACACTTGGCGGCTAGGCGTGTGATGTTGCACGACAGCCTTGAGCAAGACGCGTTCGCCGGAATCGTTCGCCGGTTGCGACCATACGGATGCGGCGGTAACGAGGGGTTTGTTGAAAATATTGGTGGTGCCCGGTGTCAGGAAAAGAATGTCGTTGGTCGTTTGCGCCTTCAGAAATCCCTCGCCGGCCCAGTTGACGCCGCGCACCCGAATGCGGGCTTCGAGCCAATCCTGGGGAAATTGCTCCGGGGGAAATCCCCAGAAGGAGAGTGTCGTGTGTTGGTGCTCGCTGGCCACCAGCACTTGGAGCCGATTCGGGAGCATCACCAGGTCGCGCACGATGGCGGTGGTTTCGACGTACTGTCCGAAATGACGATTGGCATTGAGTTCCGCCAGCGTCGCTTGCAGCGGATGCGGCAAGGGCGCGGTGCCGAGCACTTTCACGGAAGCGCGATCCACATACGCCGCAAAGCTGCCGCCGTCCGAGACGCCCTCCACTTCGATCAACTCCCCCGGGGTGTGAGCCAAGGAAGTGTCTTTGGCAATGACGAGAACACCTGCCGTCTCGTCCTGCACGAAAAACCAGCCCCGCTGCACATCATGAAACGTGACGACGCCAGTGAGGCGGATGGGTTGGCGCAACCGCGTGGCCGGGAGGATGCCGAGATCAAGCACCTGCGCCGCGTTGGTCAGTACCGCCAAGCCTTCGGGAGTCTGCGCCGCGCCTGGAAGGCAGAGGCCCGTTAGCCCGAGCAGCAGAACCAACCGCGCTCCCGACGGCCCGGGCGCCGCGGTCAACGAACTCAAGACTGAGATGAAGCGACGGAATAGCATTTGCGAATCCGCCCGGAGTCTGCCTGAGGCACGAACCTTTTGACATTCGCCTTTTGACGAATACGACTTCCGCTCCTTCCCACTCTTACTCCAATTCCCGACGACACGAACCGAAGCCGCCTGGGGCTGGGATCACGCCGTGATCATTCAACCGGCCAAGCGTCTCGGGTCTGCGCTCGGCAGCCGTGAATTGAGTCGTGGTGGTGAAGAGTAGGAGTAGGAGTAGGAGTGGGATGTTCAAGGCGCGAGCTTGCTCTTTACTGAATTCTCTGTCCTCCACTTGCAAACGCATCCTGCGCAAGCCGGATGCCACTGGCGACAGAATAGTGCTCGTGTTCGTCAAAAGGCGAATCGTCCTTCGGCCCATACCCAAGCCCCGGCCGCGCGTGATAAAACAGAGCCACAGTGCAATTACGCAACTGAACCAAAATGAAAGAACACAGACTAAACATGAAACTGACCAATCATTCACGAATCGTCCCGCTCGCGCTGTCCCTCGCGGCGGGGCTGCTATCCTTCACCTCCACCCTCCAAGCCACGACTCATGTCTGGAGTGGCGCAGGAGCAAACGCCAACTTCTCCACGGCGGGCAACTGGTCCGCTGGCGGCGTGCCCGTCGCCCGCGAACTGAATGTCATCCTCATCTTCGCGGCAGGCGCGGCGAACAAGAGTCCTGTCCAGAACATCGCCGAACTGGGGATTGATCAGATCGTGATCCAAGCCGACGGCTACTTTTTCACCGCCACAGCTACCAATAACTTCTTCCTGCGCGGCGGCGCGGCGGTGGACATCGAGAATCAAACCAGCGCCGGCACCTTCTTCGACGTGACCGCGCCGCTCGTGCTGAATTCCGGTGAAGTCCTCATCCACGGCACCAACGGGTCCGTAACCATCAGCAGCGTCATCAGCGGCTCGGGGGCGTTGCGCATCGAGGGACCGACGGTGGAACTTGGTGGCAGCGCGGCCAACACCTACCTCGGCGCGACGACGCTTTACGACGGCATCCTCAAGTTGAGCAAGCTGGCGAACATCAACGCCATCCCCGGGGCGTTGAACATCGGCCATCCCGGCGTCGGCTCGCCCTTCCCGCTGGATGACGTAATCCTCACCTCCTCCCATCAAATAACCAACAGCGCCGTGGTCTCGGTGCATCGCTCGGGCCGGCTGTTGCTCGACAACAACAGTGAAACCATCGGCGCGCTCGAAATGACCGGCGGCTCGGTCGCCAGTGTCTTCGGTGCCTTGACCCTCAACGGCAACGTCCATGTCTCCGCGCCGGAGTTGGACTTCGCCTCGATCGGCGGCAACCTCTCACTCGGCGCGGGGTCGCGCATTTTCAACGTGGACGCGGGCTGCCATCTCCGCGTCAGTGCGGTCATCTTCGGGGGCGCGGGCATTGGCTTTACTAAACAAGGCGCTGGCTCGATGGAGCTCTACAACAACGCGAGCACCTACTCGGGGGTCACCACCGTGGAAGCCGGCCAGCTTACAGCCTCCGGCGCCAGTGTCACCTTCGGCACCGCCGCCGCCGGCACGGTTGTCTCCAATGGCGCGAGCCTGTTGCTCAGTTGGGCCAACATCGGTGTCGAACCGCTGCAACTCAACGGCGCCGCGCCCGGCACGAACGGCTCGGTCCTCACGGCGTACGGCAGTTGTTCCTGGGCCGGCCCGGTTACGCTCAATGGCGTGGCCACCAACACGGTCCACGTCCTCACCGTGGACATGACCTTCAGCGGCGTCCTCAGCGGCGCGGGCACGTTGCGCTTCCTCGGGGAAATCGTGAGCGGCAGTTTCACCACGCTCATCCTCAGCGGCCCGAGCGCGAATACCTATACGGGCGGCACCCTGGCGGAGTTCGGCCGGATGCAATTGAACAAGACCGCAGGCGTGAATGCCATTCCCGGTGCGCTGCTCATCGGTTACTTCGACCACGGCGGCCTCGTGACCTATCCCGTGGTGGAATTGCTCGCCTCTAACCAAATCGCAGACGCGGCGGTGGTTTCCACCCTCCCCTACAGCCTGCTCAGTCTCGGCGCCTTCAACGACTCCATCGGCGGCCTGGATATGAATGGGGGCTCGGCCGAGACCACCACCGGCACGCTCACGCTGCTCGGCGATGTGACCTTCCGCAACGCCAGCGGCGGCGGATCCTCCATCTCCGGAAAGCTCTCGCTAGGCAACCAGACGCGCACGTTCCAATGCCTCTCCAACAGTTCTAGCTACATCTCTGCCGCCATCAGCGGCACGGGCACGGCCGGCATCAATAAGACTGGTCTGGGCGCGCTGGGCCTCGCCGGAGCGAACACCTATCCCGGCGTGACGACCGTCGCCCAAGGCGGGATCCAAGTGTATTCGGACCTGGCACTCGGCTCGACAGCGGCAGGGACAGTGCTGGCGTTCGAGACCGCGCTTATCCTCTACGGCGTGAACATTGGCAACGAATCACTCGAAATGAATGGCGGCCCCACCTACGCTGTGCTGGGGGGCGCGGGAACTTGTTCCTGGGCTGGCCCCATCACGCTAAACACCCTCGGCGAACATTCCTTTTATCCGCGCCTAGGCGACCTGACTTTGAGCGGCCCCATCAGCGGCCCCGGGACACTGCGGGTCGTCGTCGAAAACGCAAAGGTCATTCTCACCGGTGCCGTGGCGAACACCTACTCCGGCGGCACGCTCGTGTATAGCGGCGACCTCGTCCTCGCGAAAAATCCTGGCGTGACCGCCATCCCCGGCCCGCTCGACATCACCGCCGC
>CAIKLQ010000155.1 GCA_903828255.1 uncultured Verrucomicrobiota bacterium | reverse complement strand
GCCCGCGGCGTGCGGGTGGTGTACGGCGACATCAGCCAGCGCGACACGCTCCAACACGCCGGCGTGGCCAAGGCCGAGATCATTTTCTGCACGCTGCCGGACACCGTGCTTAAGGGCACGAGCAATCGCAAACTGCTGACGCAGCTCCGCGAATTGAACCCCACGGCGCAAATCATCGTCCACGCCGAGAAAATCGCCGAAGTCGCGCCGCTCTACGCCGACGGCGCGAGCTACGTGACGCTGCCGCGCCTGCTCGAAGCCCGGGATTTGCTGCACGCGCTGGAAACCGCCGCCAAGAAATTGCTCGATCAAAAGCGCAAAGAGCAGGCCCGGCTACTAGCGGAGCGGAGTGAGGTAATTCCGTGAGCAGATACTTCCCGGCTTCCATGAGTCTTTTCCCGGGACCACTCAGAAGTAGCGCACGCCTCCCGGCTTGCGAACGTGACGCCGAGCCTCTGGCTTGGCGAATTCCAATTCTCGACCGCCTGCAACCCGGAGGCTTGCGGCACTACTTCAGCAACTCTTCAGCATGCTTTCGCGCCGCTTCGCTCTGGCCGCCCAACATGCGGGCGAGTTCGGTGACGCGGGACTTCCGGTCCAGCAACGTAATTTCCGAGATCGTCCGATCCCCGCGCACCTGCTTGGTCACTACGTAATGGGCCGAAGCCGGCGCCGCCACTTGCGGGAGATGCGTAATGCAAAGCACCTGTCGTTTCGCGGCAATCTGTTTCATTTTTTCCCCGACGGCGTTCGCGGTTTCGCCCCCGACGTTCGCATCCACTTCGTCGAAAATGAGGACGGGGATTTCATCCTCCGCCGCGAGCACGGTCTTGAGCGCCAACATCACCCGGGCCATTTCGCCGGACGACGCGATGGCGCGGAGCGGCTTTGGGGGTTCGCCGAGGTTGGGGGAGAATTGGTACTCCACTGTGTCCAAGCCGCTCGGGTTGCGCATTGCGGGTTGCGTGGACTCGGCACCGGAAGCTGTAGCGATTTCAATGTCGAACTTGCTTTGCTTGAAGCCGAGATCGGTGAGTTGCCGGGTCACGGCTTTGGCCAATTGCGGAATCACTTTGCGGCGACTGGCGCTCAGCGCCTTGCCCGCGCAAAAGATTTCCGCGTCGAGTTTGGCCAGAGCGGCATTGAGGCGGGTTAGTTCGGCATCGCGCGATTCCAAGACCTGCAACTTGCGCCCCGCGTCGGCGCCGAAAGCGATGACTTCCGCCAACGCCGCGCCGTACTTGCGCTTGAGCGAGTGGATCAAGTTGAGCCGCTCCTCCAGTTCCTGCAAACGGGCGGGGTCAACATCCACCTTGTCCGCGTAGTGCGAAAGCGCCGCCTGCAAATCGTGAAGCGCGCCGACCGCCTGCCCGTGCAACTCGCCCAGCGACGCGGCACTGGCGTCCACGCGATTAAGCTCCTGCAACGTGCGCCCGACCACGCCGGCCTGCGTGAGGAGGGAGGTTTCGTTCTCGCTCAACAAATCCAAGGCCGCCTGGCTCAACTGCAAAAGTTTCGCGGCGTTGCTGGCGCGGACATGCTCCTGTTCCACCTGCGCTTCCTCGTCCGGGTGCAGGCGCGCGGCCCCGATTTCGCTGACTTGAAAGCGCAATAGATCAATTTGCTGTGCGTAAGTTTTCTCGTCCACGATGAGCGCGGATTTCTCCGCTGCCAGCGCGGCGTGGCGCCGTACCAATCCACTGAAGGCGGCGCGTTCCGGCGCCAATCCGCCGAAGGCGTCGAGGATCGCCAGTTGCTTCGCCGGCTGGAGGAGCGATTGGTGATCGTGCGGGCCGTGCAGGTCCACGAGCCATTCGCCGATGCGGGCGAGAACGTTCAAAGTCGTGGCCGTGCCGTTGGCGAACTGGCGATTCGTGCCGGCGGTCGTGAACGTGCGCTTGAGAACAAGCTGCTGATCCTCGCACGGTTCCAGTCCATTCTCATCGAGGAAGGCTTTGAGGGGCGACCGCAGCTTGGCCACGTCGAACACCGCTTCCACCGAGCAACTGTCGCTGCCG
>CAIKLQ010000154.1 GCA_903828255.1 uncultured Verrucomicrobiota bacterium | reverse complement strand
GTTCCCACCCCCGACTTCCGTTGGTTTTCGGGCTCGCGCGGCGACTGTTCTTAAAACAGTGACCGCCGCGCTCGCCCTCGTCGCTCACGCGACACGACGGGTTCACCCACGGACGGGTTTACGGGTAAAGGACAAGTGTCCTTTAACGGGTCCCGGACGGGTAAAACGGGTATGACGGGTTCACGGGTTTACGAGTGTGACGGATTAGCGGAACCGCCAAAGACTTGCGAGCTTTCCGCGACTGTCGGGTTTATCCGGACCTCCGCCCCCTTAATCCCCCTCCGGCCGGAAAACTCTCCGTCTTGAAACCCTCAAGACTTTGGCTTCGCGGGCGGGTGAGCCGGCGCGCGGTTTCCTTCCAAGAGTCAGAAACCCGCTCCCGCTCACGGGGTCGCCCTCACGATTTTTTTGGTGCCGCAAGTGCGACATTTTGGCACACAATGGATTCGGCTTTCAGCCGACAGATTGGCTTGCCCCAAGCCCCCACCTCGCCAGATGCGGGGAGGAATTTGGATGCGAATTCGGGTTTGTTCGCCGCGCCCTCTTCCCATTGTACCGTCCGGTCAAGGTCGCTCCAGCCCAGCCCGGTCGGAGTCGTTCCACCGCGCTCGCCCAACCTGTGACTACGGACGGTTCGTCCAGAGGGCGGAGCGGCAAACGCCCCCCGCAAGGTCGAAATTATCAGCCAACTAAAAATCACTTCCATGACCTACATCGAACAGTTCGAAGCCGAGCTTTTGAAGAAGCTAAATGGCACCGAAGCCGAAGCCGTAATCGTGCGTTGGGTTTCCGAGAAAATCCTCGAAAGCTACCGCAATGGCATTACCGCCGGCCAGAAAGGCACGCAAGTAATCCGCAAAGGCCAAAGTCGCCGCCGCGGATTCCCAAAAGCTCAATAGTCCAGAGCTTGAATTACCAATTAAGCGAAAACCAAATGACGCAAATGAACCCTGGAAACGACCGCCCTGAAACCAAGTTTTGGCTTGGGCAGTTTTATGTGACTGCGGCGGCAAGTCGAACGCTCGACCTCGAAGACATTTTGTTTGCCCTGAAGCGCCACCATTCCGGTGACTGGGGCGACTTGTGCGCCGAGGACATCGCCTCGAATGAATACGCGCTTCAAAATGGTGGCCGGCTCTTCTCCGCCTACCACGACCCGAAAGGCGTGAAGTTTTGGATTATCACCGAAGCTGACCGTTCGGTAACAACCGCACTTTTGCCAGACGATTATTAGCTGAGGAATGAATCTGACGCTCCGTTAATTCAAAGCGGCTGCGCAAGGAAAAGACCCCGCCAGAGCGCGGGGTTTTTTCGTGCTTGATGCGGGGAGGCGAGGTGGCGGCCCCGACCCCCAACCCCCTGCCATCGGGAATCCTCCCCCAGGGGGCACGGAACAGTTTTTCGCTGCACACCTTCCGGTGGTGACGTTGTGGCGGGAACTGGTTTTCCACACCCCTGGTTTTCTCCTACGAGGCGGGATGGTAAAATGCAGGGTTGGAGGCGGTTCATTCCGAACCGCCATTGAACCTCGAAAGGAGAAATTATGGACGTACATTGTACCACCTGTGGCGAACCGTGGGATATTTATCATCTCCGGCATGACGCCATTTTTGAAACCGATCTGTCCCATGCCGAAGCCAAGGCGTGGACGGAGTTGTCACCGAAAATCAAATTGCTGGATCGGTATCGCGGCAAATTCCGCGAGATCGGTTATGAATTTGGCAATTCGATTCTCAATGTCATTCGTTGTCCTGCCTGTCCGAAAGACGCGCAGCCTGATCCCGACAAGGCCGCCCTGAAGGCGACCATCGTCGAGATTTTGGGCGACGACGAAGACGGCATTGCAGCCACCATGGAGGATCACGGCTTATGAATCCAACTGGATATGACCGGATCACCGAGCGAATCACCGCGCTGCTGGAGCAAGGCACAGTTCCCTGGCGCAAGCCGTGGAAAGCCAAGAGCGCATGGCCGCGAAATTTCGGCTCTAAAAAACCGTATCGCGGTATCAATGTGTTTTTGCTCACAGCCATGAGTTACGAGTCGCCCTTCTGGCTCACGTTTCTCCAGGCCTCGCAGCTTGGTGGCGGCGTGCGCCGTGGCGAAAAGTCCTGCCCCATCGTCTTCTGGAAACCCATGAAGATCGCCAACGAAGAATCCGGCGAAGAAAAGCAAATCCCTCTGCTTCGCATTTATCACGTCTTCAATTCTTCCCAATGTGACGGCTTGGCCGCACCGTCCGCAATTGAAGGCGCGAGCCCCGCCTTGAAACCGATGGAAATTGTGGCTGCGATGCCGCAACCGCCCGACATCAAGCACGGCATGACCGCTGCGTTTTATTCGCCGTGCGAAGATTCCGTTGGAATGCCGTCGCGGGAACGGTTTGATTCGGAAGCGGCGTATTTCGCCACGTTGTTCCATGAGCTGGTGCATTCGACCGGCCATGAAAAGCGGTTGAAACGGTCAACCCTCGCAAAGAGTGCCGGCTTCGGTTCTGATCCTTATTGCAAGGAGGAGTTGATTGCCGAAATGGGCGCGGCTTTCCTGTGCGGGCAGGCTGAAATCGTCGAACAGACAATCGAAAGTTCCGCCGCGTATCTGCGGGCCTGGCTGGAACGGTTGCGGTCAGACCGCACCTTGATCGTGCAGGCCGCAGCCCAGGCTCAGAAGGCAGCGGACTTCATTCTGGGAAAGAATTCCCAGGAATCCCCGGAGGTTGGACCATGAAAGACTTCAACCCGAAAGAATTCAAGTTGGTCGCTCTGCGGGAATGTCCGCTGCCGCAAGAAATGCAAATCTGCGAACAACCAAGTCAAGTGGCGGACTACTGGCGCTTACACATTGTCACGCACCCGTATTTCAATCCCGACTGCGAATGTCTGGTGGTGTTGCTGTTGAACACTCGCCGGCGGGTGAAGGGCCATCATTTGGTAACGATTGGCACGATGGATACGTTGCTGGTGCATCCTCGGGAAATTTTTTCCGTGGCCGTGACGATGAAAGCGGCAGCGATCGCGTTGGTCCATAATTTATGTGCCGCGGCACATAAGCGCTGTTATGTGTAGCTAAGGTTTATGTGCTGTGCGATCGCGGCGACACCGCGAGTTATGCGGAAAATCCAGTGTCTCGGGTCCTTTTCGCTGCACATAATTACAGCCCCGATAACCATGATAGAATGTCGGGGC
>CAIKLQ010000153.1 GCA_903828255.1 uncultured Verrucomicrobiota bacterium | reverse complement strand
GGCGCCGTCACATAGGCGTTGATGGCATCCCGCCCCAGTTCCAGCCGCACGGCTTTTCCCAGGTCGGTGTTCGCATTCAACAATCCGTTCAGTTCGCGTTCGGTCAAGCGCAGCACCTTTGCCCCTGGGACGTAAGGCCGATCCGGTTCCGGCTTGGCCACCGCAGCCGGCGCGATGGTCGCGTGCGGGCCGCGGTTTGTTGTCCCGGCGAGTTGCTCCAGTTTTAGCTCCACGGCGGCCGTTTCCGCAGCCGACAACACGACGGGCTGGATCGGGCGCTGGACATACCAGATCGTGATCGCCACCGTCGCACAAATCACCAGCATCAAGGCCAGCAAAAACCCGCAGCCGTAAAGCAGCCAGCGGCGGTTTGGGGCGGGCGTTCCGGTGAGGTTGCCGGCGGGCGGCCTAACAGGGGGCGGAATGTTTGGGTTCATTCGCAGACAAATTAACCATCTTTCCCACAGCCGCAAGCTTGCTCGGGGGTGGGGCGCGATTCCAAGTGGCGGTCGGGAGTTTCTAACGGAGCGCGGCGGTGTCGCCGAGACCAACCGCAGCGCGTGAAGAATGGAAAGGGGCTGGTGTAAATTCCAAGCGGCGCGATTTGCCAACGCCCTGCGGCTGGGCTTCGCCACGGCCGCGCTCCGCCGCACGTCATTGCCACTTCCAATCGCGTCCGCACGACCCCGTGCTGCAACCACTTATTTATATTCGAACTTTTCCTGCGCTCTGGCATCTATACCGGTGTGAAACAACTCATCGCAGGCTTCATCGCGGGCTGGTTTTGCCTCACGGGGCTGCACGTACGGGCGGCGAATACGCACCCCGCGTTGCTCCTCGACGCGGCGACGGCCCGGCCCGGGGACACCGTGTTCGCTGCGGTGCGCTTGCGAATGGACCCCGGCTGGCACACGTATTGGAAAAACCCCGGCGGCCCCGGCATTGCCACCAAGGTTGATTGGACGTTGCCCGCTGGGGTCATCGCTGGTGAACTCCAATGGCCGCCACCGGAAAAGCTGGTTCCCGAAAAAACCGGCGCCGACGGCAAAGTCATTCCGGGCCAACTGGACTACGAGTGGACGACCTACGTTTACCACGACGAAGTGATCCTGCTCGCACCATTGAAATTTGAATCAGGCGTGAAACCCGGCACGCTCGAACTGAAAGCCAGCGTCTCCTGGCAGGAATGCAAGGGCGCTTGCCTGCTCGGCAAACAGGATGTCACGGCCACGATTCAAATCGGCGGCGAATCCAAGCCATCTCCAGAGACGGAGTTGATCGCCGCCGCGAAAAAGAAACTGCCGAACTCCGCCGTGGGACTCAACGCCCGCGCTTGGTGGGAAAAGCCAGCCAGCGGCGACACGCGCCCAATCCTCCTCGAATGGTCCGGCCCAGCGCAAGTTGACCAGGTGGATTTTTTTCCCGAGGCGAGCGAACAGTTTGAGGTTCAATCCCAGACCGAAACCATTCCCGCGGCGCCCGGAACGATTCGCCTGCGCAAGCAGATCAAGAAACTCGAAGGCGACTGGCCCAAGACAATCAGCGGCGAACTGATCTTGAAGGCCGCCGGCAAGCTCCAGAGCTTCGCGGTGAAATTGCCGATCCCGGATTTGCCGGGGGCAAAACCCTCCGCCCCGGCTGCCGCTGCGGTGCAATCGCTTTGGAGAATGTTGCTCTATGCCTTCATCGGGGGATTGATTCTCAACATCATGCCGTGCGTCCTGCCGGTCATCGCGCTGAAGATTCTTGCCTTCGTCAGCCAGTCGAAGGAAGCGCCGGGGCGCGTGCGCAAGCTCGGCCTAGTCTATGCCGCCGGCGTGCTCGTTTCCTTTCTCGCACTGGCGGCGCTCGTGCTCGGCGTGAAAGCCGCGGGCCACCAAGCTGGCTGGGGCATGCAGTTCAGCAATCCGCAATTCATCGTCATCCTCACGGCGCTGGTCACGCTCGTGGCGTTGAATCTGTTCGGCTTGTTTGAAGTGACGCTGAGCGGACGCGTGATGGGCGCGGCCGGCGACCTCGCGTCGCAGCACGGTGCATCTGGTGCGTTCTTCAACGGCGTGCTCGCCACGATCCTGGCGACACCTTGCACCGCACCGTTCCTCGGCGCGGCGTTGGGATTCGCCTTCGCGCAATCGGCGGCGGTGATCGTCCTCATGTTCCTGACCATCGGCCTGGGTCTGGCGGCGCCGTATGTCGTGCTCAGTTGGCATCCCGCCTGGCTGAAATTTCTGCCCCAGCCCGGCGCGTGGATGGAGAAGTTCAAAATCGCGATGGGCTTTCCCATGCTGGCGACCGCGGTGTGGTTGTTCAGCCTGGCTGCAACTTTTTACGGCGACCGGACCTGGTGGCTGGGGGTGTTCCTGGTTTTCCTCGGCGCGGCAGCCTGGATGTTCGGTGAGTTTTTCCAGCGGGGCCGGCGGCGGCGCGGGCTGGCGCTCGCGCTCACCGTGGTGGTGTTGATGATCGGTTACGCTTGGGCAGTGGAGGCGAATCTGCGGTGGCGCTCGCCGAATGTTTCTTCCGGTGCTGGAGAATCCATCCCGCACGCTCCCGAAGGCTACGCCTGGCGCCGCTGGAGTCCCGAGGCCGTGACGCAGGCGCGCGCCGAGGGCCGTCCGGTGATCGTGGATTTCACCGCCCGCTGGTGCCAGACGTGCAACATCAGCGTGAAGCCAGCACTGGAAACCAAGCCGGTCATCGCGAAACTCCAGCAACTCAAGGCCGTCGCGCTGCTGGCGGATTACACGCGGTTTCCACCGGCCATTTCCGAGGTGCTGACGAATTTCAATCGCAACGGCGTGCCGCTGGTGCTGGTTTATCCGGCCGACGCTTCGAAGCCGCCGCTGGTTCTGCCCGAACCGCTGCCCTTTCCGGTGCCGTACACCCCGGTCCTGCTGGAGGCGTTGAACCAAGCCGGGCCGTGAATCACTGACACGGCATCTGAAAGTCCCGGCGTGGCGAGCCGAAACCGGCACTCCGCGTCAGGCCAGACAGCGGCGGGCGTTGGCCACGCAAACCGCTCGCATCTCCTCCGCGTTCAAGGCTGATTCCTTCAACTTCAACGCCGCCGACTCGAAATAGAAAACCGGCGCGTGCGAACCAAACACCACACGCTCCACGGAAATCTGTTCGATCAGCTTGGCCACGCCGACGACGCCTTCCACCGTCGCGATGTCGAAGCAAACGCCCGCCGCCGCGAGTTGCTTGACGAGGTCGGTCGGCACGGCGCGAAACCAGTTCAACAACATCACACATGCGCCGGGCAGGTTCTTGAGCAACGCAAGCAAGGGTCTCGCGTCCACATGTGGCACTTGCCCGATCCGTGATTGCGTGCGCTCGTCCTCCATGTCGGTGGCGATTTGC